>NZ_BAABNP010000004.1:0-302205 GCF_038429965.1 Brevibacterium ammoniilyticum | reverse complement strand
GCAACCTCACCCACTACATCGCCCGATCTCTACTCGAGGCCGGCGGATTCAGACCCCGACTACACCCTCAACTGCGATGAGCCTGTTTGCTCTGGTCGCGACGGTCCTGGTCGCAATCCCCGCGAATGCTGCACCACCGTATGAGACCAACGCCTCGATCGATTCGCTCAAGTTCGAGCAGGATTCCATCAAGAGCGGCTCCGTCGCCCGCATCGACGGCACCTGGAGCCTCCCTGACAACCCGAAGACCCCCGCGGGCTTCGTCGTCGACCTGCCTGCCGAGCTGCAGGGCCGCGTCGACTCGTTCGACCTCAAAGATCCCGACGGCGTGTCCATGGGCAAGTGCACCGTGACGAACACCCAGATCTTCTGCGACTTCGACTCGCAGTACCTGCAGGAGAACCCGCTCAACCTCAAGGGCACCTTCTACTTCTGGGTCTCCGTCCAGACCGAGACCACTGAGACCAAGGAAGTCACCTACGACTTCGGCAACGTCAGTGACACCGTCACCGTCACTCCTCCCGACGGCCCGTGCGTCGGCGACTGCGAGTGGAAGGGTCAGGACTCCTACAAGTGGGGCAACTACGACCGCGAGAACAACGTCATCCAGTGGCACGTCAACATCAAGTCGCCTGCCGGCGGCATGAAGGGCGGCGAGAAGGTCACGGTCACCGACCTCGGCGGCGACAACATCGAGATCATCCCGGGTGAGACCCGTCTGTCGGGAACGAACCAGTTCAACGAGAACGGCCAGCCCACCGGCTGGGGTCCGAAGCCCGCTGACTTCTACACCGTCTCCAATGACGGAAAGACCGTGAGCTTCACCTCGGAGCCCGGCTGGGTCTACGCCGTCATCTACCGCACCACCGTCACCGACGGCGGCAAGTCGGAGGAGTACACCAACTCCGCGCAGTTCGAGATCGAGGGCGAAGAGACCGTCATCAAGAAGGGCAAGGTCGTTCGCCAGGGCGGCGGAGGCACCGGCGACGGTGACCAGGACACCACCCCGACCGAAACCCCGACCACCCCGGTCCCGACCGACACCCCGACGGAGACTCCGACCGAGACCCCGACGACCCCGGCTCCGACGGACACCCCGTCCGAGACGCCGACGGACACGCCGACCACCCCGGCCCCGAGCGAGACCCCGACCACCCCGGCTCCGTCGCCGTCCGAGACGCCGACCACCCCGGGACCCGGCGGTGACCTGCCGCGGACCGGTGTCGAGACCCTCGGCACCCTGGCAGCCGGCGCGGCTCTGCTGGCCGCCGGTGCTGTGACGCTCATGCTCGTGCGTCGCCGGAAGATCAGCGAAGAGAGCTGAGACTCTGACTGACAGCTGAAGCTGTCACCGAAGAGGGAGTGATCATCGATCACTCCCTCTTCGCGTATCTGCACGATGTCGTCGCAGAATCCCTTCGCCGAGGCGGCCAGTCCCGACCGCGTCCGCGCGACCCTGGGCGATACGCTGAGGACGTGAATGACGAGACTCGCAATGACGCCACGACCGCACCGATTCCCGACCCGGCCACCGAACCCTCGCAAGCAACCTCCTCCCGCGGGGCCGCCCGCCGCGTGAGCGCCGACCCGGCTGACCATCCGCGCAACTTCGGCTCCGACAACTGGGCAGGCGCCCACCCCGAGGTGATGCAGGCACTCGTCGACGCCAACGTCGGCCACACCCCCGGCTATGGTGGCGATCCCTGGACAGCTCGCTTCCACGAGGTCATGGAGGACCATTTCGGGCCCTCGACCCAGGCGTTCCCCGTCTTCAACGGCACCGGCGCGAACGTCCTCGCCCTCCAGTCGGCGCTGCCGAGGTGGGCCGCCGTCATCACCGCCGCGAGCGCCCACATCAACTACGACGAGACCGGAGCCCCGGAGAAGGTCGGCGGGCTCAAGATCATCGCAGCCCCCACCGCCGACGGCAAGCTCACCCCGGAGATCGTCGAGGCCGCAACGATCGGGCGCGGCAACGAACACAATGCGCAGCCCCTGGCCGTGAGCATCTCCCAGGCGACGGAATGGGGGACGACGTACCGTCCCGAGGAGATCCGTGCCCTCGCCGACCATGCCCACGAGAACGGGATGATCCTCCACGTCGACGGCTCCCGGCTCGGCAACGCCGCCGCCTTCCTCGACACCAGCCTCGGCGCGATCACCACCTCGGTGGGCGTCGACATCCTCTCCCTCGGCGGGACGAAGAACGGCCTCCTCGGCGCCGAGGCGGTCGTCGTCCTCAATCCCGAGATCGGCCAGGGCATGCGGTTCCTGCGGAAGATGAACCTGCAGCTGTCGTCGAAGATGCGCTTCCTCTCCGCCCAGCTGGGTGCCCTCTACGACGGTGACCTGTGGCGCACCTCGGCGGACCATGCCAATGGGATGGCGCAGTATCTCGAGACCGGTCTCGCCGAGGTGGTCGCCTCCGGCCGTGTCCCCGGGCTCGAGCTCGTCCAGAAGGTCGAGGCCAACGTCGTCTTCGTCCGCATGCCCGCCGAGGTCGCCGCCCGGGCCCGCCAGCGCTTCGCGTTCGCGAGCTGGCCGCTCGAGCAGGACATCGTCCGCCTCATGTGTGCCTTCGACACGACCGCCGACGACGTCGACGCTCTCATCGCCGCGATCGTCGGGGAGTGACCGTCACGCTCTTGGAATCACCGGCGCGGTGACACGACACAAGCGCGGTGCAGAGACCGCGCTTGTGTCGTGACACCGCGCTGGTGTGTCGGGCTGCCCTGCCCGGCGCCCGGTCAGTTCCGTTCGGCCTTGACCGAGACGACGGGGACGTCGGCCTCGAGGATGATCCGCTGGGCGGTCGAGCCCATGATGAGCTTGCCGACAGGGGAGCGGCGGCGGGATCCGATGACGATCATGCGGGTGTCCTCGGTCGCCTCGGCGAGTGCCAGCAGCTCCTCGACGGGATCGTTGCCGCGGAGGAACTGGAGGATCTCATGGGAGACCTCCGAGGCGCGCAGGGTCTCCTTGAGCTCGTCCATGTCGGTGTTCGTCGCGACCCCGCGTTCGTCGGGGGTCTCGCCGATGCCGGCGTTGAGGACGATGAGGGTGTCATCGAAGGCGCGCGCCTGCTCGATGCCGAATGCGACCGCGGCCTTGCCTTCGGGCGAGGGGGAATAGCCGACGAGAATGGTCATGGTCTCTCCTGGGTGCGTGGGGGGACGTCGCTCCCTCAATTAGTAGCACATCTCACGCCGTGCCCGGTCCCGTCGGGCAGCGCCCTGGTCCCGCGGGGTTGCGCTCCGCCCCCGCCGAGGCGGTCGGACCTCCGCACGGCCCATCCCGCCGAGGCGGTCGCCGCTAGACTGAGCTGATGCCCGCCTCCCTCCTCGCCCCCGGTTCCCCGGCCCTGCGCAGCCGTGATGACCTGCTCGCCCGCATGCCGTGGCCGGCCGATGCGCCGGGACTCGCACAGGCGAGGCTGCTCGCCGACTACGTCATCGGCCGTCGCGCAGGAGCCCTCGACGTCTCGGGGAGGACGACGGAGGGCACCTTCGCCGCCCCCGCCCAGGGGCCCGAGACGATCATCGTCGTCGACGACGCCCACGGCCTCCAGGCTCGGGTGCTCACCGAACTCGCGTCCGTGCTCACGTACAACGACCGCCTCGACGAGGCCCGGATCGTGGCAGCGGAGGCTCCCCTCGCCGAGGCGGTCGCCGACCTGCCCACGCCAATGCCCGCCGCGTCCGGGCCCGAGACGGATGATGGCGATCCGAGCACTGACGCGTCCCGGCCCGAGGTGTGGGCGGTTGTCAACGCGCCGAAGGCGACGAACGCGCTCGCCGAGACGATCACCGCCCTCCACCCGCACGTCGACACGCTCATCGTCATCGGCCGCAGCGAGGCGATGAGCCGCGCGGTGAACACGGAGCTCGCGCGCGCCTACGGCCGCGTCGACGTCTCACCGGGAGTCGGCAAGAACCGTCTCATCATCGGCTCCCGCCCCCTCGCCTCGCCCTCGCTCACCCGCTTTCCTCGCCGCGGTGTCATCGACGTGCCCGCGACCGGTCCGCTGACGGTCAGCGCCCACGGCGCCTGCTTCTCCGGAACCAAAGCCGACGACGGGTCCACGCTTCTCCTGGCCTCCCTCGCCGAGGTGCTCGCCGCCCCGAGCGCGGCGACGACCCTCGCTCGTCCCGCCTCGATCCTCGACCTCGGATCGGGCAACGGCTGGCTGCTCACGGCAGCGATGCGTGTGACGGGAGCGGAGCGGGGAGTCGGCGTCGACATCTCGAGGGCGGCGGTCGCCTCGGCGAAGGAGACCGCCGAGGCCAACAGCGTCACGGTCGACATCGTCCTCGCCGACGCCGCCGCGGACCCCGTGGACGCTGCCGCGGACGCCGCGAACGCCGCCGCGGACGCCGCGAACGGCACCGCCGCCGACCCAGCCTCTGTCGCCGGGACCTTCGACCTCGTCCTCCTCAACCCGCCCTTCCACCACGGCACGGCGATCGAAACGGACACCGCCGCCGGGCTCATGCGCACGGCTGCGACCCACCTGGCCCCGGGCGGACGGGTGCTCACGGTCTTCAACTCGCACCTGCGCTATCGGGACCGGCTCGAGTCGATCATCGGGCCGAGCGAACAGCTCGCGCGGAACGCGAAGTTCACCGTCATCGAGAGCCGCCGCCCGGCACCGTGACCTGTGTCACCTGATGTTCACGTCGCTGTCCTACCCTCGGCCCATGAACGACTTCGACCGGATCGAATACAGCCAGCTCGACGACATCCTCTCGTGTGAGAAGGACAGCTCCACCCCGGTGCTGCTCACGCAGGAGGCCCTCGACGGCACCGCGGCCGAACTCCTCGACTGCAACCGCGGCATCGTCGCCCGTGCCCTCGACCGCGTCGACTCGACCGCGGGGATCTCCCAGGACGCGTTGCGCAGCAGCTACGTCGACCTCTACGCCGCCGCCGTGAACGAGCACAGCCTCAGCTGGTACCGCACGCACGTGCCTCGTCCGGCCAGGGCGCTCGCGCTCCAGGGGCTGCGGCTCATGAACGCCCCGGACCACCTCGACCTCGCGGTCAGGGCCATCGAATCCGATCTCGACGACTCAGACTTCCGCCGGGCCTTCGATTCCGCCGAGGCGGTCCTTCCCCTCGCCGAGGCCAACGCCGCCTATCTGCGCGACCTGCCCGCCCTGAGCATCCTCAAGGAAGCCGACATCAGTGTGGCGATGAGCATCGAATTCACCGGCTCCGGTGCCCCTGCCGACTACCCGCGCTGGAACGGGGACCTCAGCATCCTCGGGTGAGTCGACCGCCTCGGGTAAGTCGACCGCCTCGGCGAGCCGACCTCACTCCTTGAGGTCGAGGCTCGGGGTCGGACGGCGGAAGCCGCGGGTGACGAACGCGAGGTAGGTGACGCCGAGGGCCAGCCACACGAGCCCGATGATGAGGGTCCGCGGAGACAGGGACGTCCACAGCCATACGGTGAGTCCGAAGCCGATGCCGGGGAGGATGACGTAGCTGAGGACCGCGGCACCACCTCGGCGCTTGCCGTCGATGAAATAGTGCTTGATGACGGCGAGGTTGACCGCGGAGAACGCCATGAGCGCACCGAAGCTGACCATCTCGGAGATGAACGTGAGATCGACGGCGAGCGCGAGCAGGGAGATGACGCCGACGGTCACGGTTGCGAAGACGGGGGTGAGGAACCGCTTCGAAAGGCGCCCGAAGAACCCGCGCGGCAGCACCCCGTCGCGGCCCATCGCGTAGAGGATGCGCGCGACCGAGGCCTGCGAGGTCAGCGCCGAACCACTGGCACCGGCGACGTAGGCGGCGGTGAAGAAGATCGTGAGGAACTGACCTCCCGCCGCGGCCATGACATCGAGGGAACCGGACTCGGGATCGGTGAACGCGTTCGAGGGGAAGACGAGCTGAGCGATGAAGGACAGCAGGATGTAGATGAGACCGCCGGTGACGGTGGCGATGACGATCGCCCGCGGGACCGTGCGCTTGGGGTCCTTCGCCTCCTCCGACAGTGTCGAGACAGCGTCGAAGCCGAGGAAGGACAGGCAGAGGATCGCGGCACCGGCCATGACCGGACCGAGACCCTCGGTCGTACCGTCGCCGGTGAAGGGGGCGGCGAGATCGACGGTGCCGGCACCGGAGATCGTGGCTGCGGAGAGGACGGCGAAGGTGAGGATGAAGATGCCCTGGGCGGCGATGATGACGATGTTCGCCCGGGCCACCGACACGATGCCGATGATGTTGAGGCCGGTGACGAGGACGATCGCGGCGACGACGAAGACCCACGACGGCACCATCGGCAGCGCCGCATTCAGATAGATGCCGATGACGAGGTAGTTGATCATCGGCAGGAACAGGTAGTCGAGCAGCAGCGCCCAGCCGGCGACGAACCCGATGCCGGCGCCGAAGGTCTTCTGCGTGTACGTGTACGCCGATCCCGCGAAGGGCAGAACGGCGGCCATCTTCGCATACGATCGGGCGGTGAAGACCATGGCGATGAGCGTGATGACATAGGCCAGGGGCACGCGCCCGCCGGTGATCTGGGTGACGATGCCGTAGGTCGTGAACACGGTGAGCGGGACCATGTAGACGAGGCCGAAGAAGACGAGGGAGGGCACGCCGAGGGCGCGGCGCAGGTGGCCTGTCTCGGTGGGTGCGGTGGTGCCGGGAGTCTCGGACATGGGCGAACTTCCTATCGGTCTATCGGTCGCACGCGGCGGCGAGGCTGCCGCGCAGGTAGGTGGCGCGCACGGGCAGGCTCGCGAGCTGGGCAGGTGTGAGAGTGCGGGGGTCGTCATCGAGGATGACGAGGTCGGCGCTCGCCCCGGGGCGGATCTCGCCCCACGGTGCGGTCGCGGAATCGGCGAAGGCCTGGTGGGCCACGCTCGCCGAATAGGCGTCGAGGGCACGGCCGAGGTCGACGATCTCCTCGGGCGTCCACCCGCCCACGGGTTGACCGTCTGCGGTCCGGCGGCTCGTCGCGATGGCCAGGCCCTCGAGCGGGTTGCCCGAGGAGACGGGCCAGTCGGAGCCGAAGGCAAGTCTGCCCCCGGAATCGAGGATCGTGCGCATCCGATACTGCCGATCCGCGCGTTCCTCGCCGAGGCGGGGGACCGTGAGGACGGTCATGAGCGCATCGAGTTGGGCCCACAGGGGCTGCATGTTCGCGATCACTCCGAGCTCGGCGAACCGGCGGAGGTCGCCGGAGTCGACGAGTTGGGCGTGGGCGATGACGGGTCGGCGGTCGCGGGGACCGTTGGCTGCGATGGCCGACTCGATGGCGTCGAGGGCCTGTCGGACCGCGGCGTCGCCGATCGCGTGGATGTGGATCTGGAAGCCGGCGGCGTCGACGGCGGTGACCGCCTCGGCGAGGGAGTCGCCCTCCCATACGCGCAGACCGTGGTTGTGCAGGGACGAGCAGTAGGGTTCGAGCAGCGCACCGGTCTCGTTCTCGACGACGCCGTCGGCGAAGAATTTCACGGTCTCCGCGGTGAGCATGGGGGAGGCGGCGGCGCGCACCCGCTCTCGGGACTCGATCATCATCGGCAGCTGGTCGGCGAAGTGCCGGGGGTCGGCGTAGAGGGCGAGGTTGAGGCGGATGTCGAGGCCGTTCCCTGCGGCTGTGAGGTAGGTGTCGACGTCGCCGGGTTCGACCCACGCGTCCTGGACCCAGGTGACTCCGCGCTCGAGGTAGTAGCGGGCGGCGCGGTCGATGCTGCGCAGGCGTTCGGCCTCGGACTGGGGCGGGCGGACGGCGTCGATGAGGTCGACGGCGCCCCATTCGCGCAGGGTGCCCAGCGGGGTGCCGTCGGCGCGGCGGGGGATCTCGCCGAGTTCAGGGTCGGGGGTGTCCGCCGTGACGCCGGCGGCCTCGAGGGCGCGGGTGTTGCACCACACCGTGTGGTAGTCCCAGGCGCGGAGGACGACGGGGCGGTCGGACACCGCCGCGTCGAGCCAGTGGGCGTCGAAGAGTCCGCCCTCGACGAGGCTGCCGTCATACGAGGCGCCGACGATCCACTCGGTCTCGGGGTGGGCGGCGGCGAAGCGGGCCACCTCGGCGACGATCTCCTCGACACTCGCACACGCCCTCACCTGGGGTCCTTCGGCTTCGAGCCCGCCGAACATCGGGTGGGCGTGGCCGTCGCCGAAGGAGGGCATGAGGAAACCGCCGGCGAGGTCGACGCGCTCGACGTCGGGGGTGGCGCCGGGTTTCGCCGTGGTGTCTGCGTCGTCGGTGTCCACGTCGACGGTGTCGCGTCCGGCACCGGGGTCGCCCGGCCCTTCGCCGAGTTGGGCGGCGCAGTCGGTCGCACCGACGGCCGCGATGACTCCGTCGACGACGAGGAGCGCGTCGCTGGGTTCCCGGTCGGCACCGCACCAGATCGTGCCGCCGGTGAAGAGAGTTGTCGTCACGAGGATCCTTCCGCGTCGTTGCGTACGAACACTGTTCGTTTTGTGACCCTCAGCACGATACACTCTTCACGGAGACAGGGGAAGTGGTGTTCATGCGGCTCAATCGGGACAGGCTCGTCGGTGCGGCTCTCGACCTCGTCGATGCCGAAGGGGCGGAGGCGCTGTCGATGCGTGCGCTCGCCGACCGCGTCGATCGGCAGGTGTCCTCGCTCTACAACCACGTCAGCGGGCGGGCGGACCTCATCGAGGCGATGCGCGCCAGGATCGTCACCGGCATCGACGTCAGTGCCTTCGCCCCCGCCGAGGTGGGCGAGGAGGTGCCGTGGGCTACGGCCCTCGAGGTCTGGGCGCGGTCGTACCTGCGGGCCTTCGCCGCCCATCCGAACCTCATCCGCCTGCTCGCGACGACGTCGATCCGCGACCCCTCGACGTATGCGATGTACGACGCCGTCGTCGCGGGCCTGCGCCGAGGCGGCTGGCCGGAGTCCGAGGTCATCGCCGTCGTGCGCACCGTCGAGGCGCATGTCCTCGGCTCCGCGCTCGACATCGTCGCGCCGGGTGATCTCCTCGCCCAGGAGGCCGCGGACGAGCGGTTCCCCGCCGTGTATGCCGCGCTCGCCGCACACAATGCCGAGTCCTACGGGGCGGAACCCTCGTTCGAGCTCGGTCTCGCCGCCCTCATCGCCGGGCTGCGCTCACGGCTCGAGGCGCAGGCGGCCTGAGCCGACGAACACCTCGGCGCAGCGTGGTGCCGGGGAGGGCGCGGTGCGGAGGGATCGGGTCTCAGAGGCGGGGTTCGCCCCAGATGCCCATCGCGAGGAAGACGAGCCCGGCGAGCAGGACGAAGGCGGTCGCCCACGGACGGAGGTTCGCCTCGGCGAGGCGGGAGAAGAACGACGAGATGCGTTCGGCGACCCCGGGGAAGCGATTCCAGGCCCAGGTGAGGAGCACATAGGGGGCGATCATCGCGGCGATGAAGACGAGGTAGGAGACGCCGCGGATGACGATGTCCTCGCTGACGGCGCGGAGGATGCGGGCGACGATGTACATCGTCGCGAAGTCGCTGAAGCTGATGACGGTGTTCGACAGGCCGATGAGCGTCATCGTCCAGGGACTGCCGGTCGGCTTCTTGTGCGGCTTCTTCGGTTTCGGCGGACGTCTGAGGCGCAGCGCCATGATGATGCCGGCGATGATGAAGATCGCGCCGGCGGCGAGGTCGACGCTGTGGCGGACGAGGACCTTCTCGACATCGCGGCTGACCAGCGCTTCGAGCGTGCGCGGGTCGATGACCTGGAGGGCGAGCATGATCACGGTCGCCCCGATGACGAGTCCGAGGAGCATGAACCCCATCGCTCGTTTGGCGCGGGGAACGTCGGTGAGCACCCGCAGGGAGACCGCGATCGTCGTCGGACTGATGCCCATGACGATGCCGAGGCCGATGAGGCTGACGGCGGCTCCGGCGAAGCGCAGCAGATCTGACTCGAGCATGGGAGTTACATTACCGGGGTAGGGTCGCCCCATGGACGACACGAGGCTTGCCGATTTCTGGGCCGCGGCGAGGGCTGCCGAGCCGACCCTGCCCGAGACGCTCCCCGAGGCATGGGCGTTCGGCGCCACCGTCGAACAGGCCGATGAGCTGCTCGCATTGGTCCTCGACGGCACGAAGACTGCGACTGCATCCGCGCTGTGGGATCACGAGTCCGCGGGCGAATCGGTGCCAGCGATCGGAGAGGTGGGCATCGTCCTCGACGGCGAGGATCGACCGAGTGCCGTCATCGTCACGATCGCAGTCGACATCGTGCCCTTCGCTGAGGTGAGCGCTGAGCATGCGTGGGATGAAGGCGAGGGCGACCGATCGCTGGATTTCTGGCGTGAATCCCACGAGCGCTTCTGGCGCAGTCACAGTGAGAACGCGGTGGGCTTCCGCCCGGATATGCCGGTCGTGTGCGAGCGATTCCGGCTGGTCTATCCTTCTGCGGGGGCCGCGTCGTAGGTGAGCCAGTTCGTCTTCGTCGCCATGCGGTCGTAGAGGAACTGCGCCTGCGTGTTGTCGTCGGCGGTGATCCAACGGACGACGGATCGGCCCTCATCGGCGGCGATCTGCTGCAGGCGGGCGATGAGCGCCCGGCCCGCCCCGGTCCCGCGCGATTCGGGGTCGGTAAAGAGGTCATCGAGCCAGATGCCGACGGTGCCCGTCGAGGGACGGGAGAAGCGACGGTAGTCGGCGATCGCGATGATCCGGCCGTCCGCCTCGGCGACGAGGCCTTCGCTCTCATGGTCGGGATCGGTCAGCCACCCCCAGACGTGGGCGACGATCTCCTCGGACTCCGGCAGGTGGTAGAACTCGCGGTACCCGCGGAAGAGCTCCTTCCAGCGGGACTCGTCGAAGTCGGCGACAGGGCGGACGGTGAGGGGATCGGATGCGCTCATAGGGCCACTGTAGGGGCGATCCGAGGCGGCGGGAAGCGCGAACGCACGCGCGAGACGATCGGAGCCCGGCGCAGCGCGAAAAGATAGCAACAATGATTGACAGCCGGAGTGTTAGCAATATATGTTGACACCATGGAATCGACACAGATCGCCGATGTCGCTGCCGATACCAGCGACCCCAGGGCCGGACTGCGCGCCATCTCGTCGCTGCGGGCGCTCACCGAACGCCTCGAGCTCGCCCAGGTCGAAGCCGGGCTGAGAGCGGGGATGAGCTGGCAGGCCATCGCCGATGCGCTCGGCGTCTCCCGCCAAGCCGTCCACAAGAAGTACGCGAAGAGGATCGACCCGACGATCCCCGTTCCCAGGAGAAGCCGATGAGCAGGTTCACCGACTCCGCATCGACATCGTATTCGCTCTCGATCCTCGCGATGGAGGAGGCCTCGCGCGTCGGTCAGCGCGAGGCCGACATCGATCATCTGTTTCTCGCGCTTACCGTCAGCGAGCAGACGGCTGGACAGGTGTTGCGCAGCCTCGGCATCTCGATCGATGCGGCACGTGAGGCGGTCGCCTCTCAGCACGTCGAACAGCTCGCGGGACTCGGGATTCAGGCGGAGGCACCCGGTCCCGGACGCATCGTATTCCACGAGACAGACGGCTACGAGTGGGGCGAGCGGGCGGCGAAGGTCCTCCAGAACGCGAACGGCTCCGGCAAGCGGGGAGACGCGGCCGCGGTGCTCCGCGAACTCCTCGCCGAACCGAGCGGCATGATCGAATCCATTCTCAAGCGTTTGGGCGCCTCGTCCGAGGCTGTGCGCGCCGAGCTCGACAGAGTCGAGCGTCTGTCGGACCGGCCTTCGGGCTCGAAGAGCGCGGATGCACTGTCAGGCACAGCCGCGGCATTCGTCCCCGCACCGATCGACGACGTGTGGCGCCTGCTTTCCGACGCCTCACGACTGCCTGACTGGGATCCGACCATCGGCTCTGTTGAGAATGGCATCGCCGCGTCCTCGGCCGGTCAGTCGTGGGCCGCTCGAACGCGTTCGACCCGGCCCGACGGCACGCCGATCACCGTCAAGCCCCGCTTCGTCAACCAGCGAGTCGAGGTCGCCGAGGTCGATGAACCGCGACTCATCGAATGGCGGGCCGCCTACCCCGATGCTGCGAGAGCCAACTCCCGACGCATGTCGATCGCCTTAGAGCCGGCGGCCGGGGGCACGCAGCTGCACATCGAGTACGCATGGGTGCGCACCTCGACCAGCCGGGTCCGTCGCCTCCTTGGACTGGTCCTCCGGCCGCTCAACCGCTTCCTCATCTGGATCCAGCTGGGGCAGCTGCGCGCCGGGATCAGCCGCGCGTTCCGGTGACGGCGCGGTTGTACTTGAGCGCCACGTCCACCCACATGCTCAAACCGGCGTCCTCGGTGATCTTAGCGGCATCGACCTCGATCCAGCCCGGCCCCATCGTGCGTCCGGCACCCATCTCGGCCTGTGCGGCGCCGGGCCGGTCGAGGAGTTCCTCATGACGGTCGGCATCGACGCGGACGAGCAGCCCGCCGGACTTCAGGGCGCTCACCGCGATCCGCTCGTCGACCATGAACGAACGCCCGCCGAACATCGCGACCTCCCGCACAGCCTCCTCGGCGAGGACACGGCGGAGGCGACCAATGAGGTCCGACTGCTCAGGCGTCATCGTCATCGCTCTCAGGCCTCGGGCGGGCCGTAGGAGAGGCGGTCGAACATGAGCACCGTTTCGGTGATGAGCCCGTCCCGGACGGTGAAGAGCTCGGCTGCCGGTGTCGTCGACGTTGCCGCGGTCTGCGGGTAGTAGAAGAGGGCGACCTGGTTGCCGTCGGTGAACTCGGCGATCTCTCCGATGCCGGTGAGCATCGGGGCGAAACCGCCGATGAACGCGGCGTAGGCCTCCTTGCCTTCGATGTCGTTGCCGGGCGCTCGACAGGTGATGTCGTCGGCGACGTAGGTCATCGCCTCATCGACGCGGTTGTTCGTCCAGGCGTCGTGGTACTTCCTCACAGTCTCGTGCGCGGTGTCCTGTGCCATGGCAATCTCCTCTTCGTTGTGGTGGCAGTGGCTGGGTGTGTGTCGTTCAGCCCGTGTGGTCGGGCGTCGGGCGCCAGTCGTCGGGTCCCGCGTCGCCGCCTGCTCCCGCGATGACGAGGCGGGGAAGGAAGTGCGACCAGCCGGCGGCGTGACCGGGGACTTCGATGTCGGGCAGGTCGGAGTGGCGGAGGTCGACGCGGGTGCCTGAGGCGATCGGGGTGAGCCGGAACTCCACGGTCGAGGCGCCCGCGGGCAGGTCGTCGCTGCCGGGGAATCCCCACGAGACGACGACCCGCCTCGGCGATTCGATGTGGAGGAACTCGCCGCGGACGGGGTGGCCGGCGATGTCGACCGAGAACCGACCGCCGGGCACCGGGTCGAGGTCGGCGAACTCGCCCATCCATGCGGTCATCCCGGCATCCGTCGTCAGGTAGGCGAAGACCGATTCGGGTGGGGCGGCGATGTCGATCGAGTCGGTGTACTCAGCCACGGCCTGCCTCCCCGGCTTCGACGGCGGCCTTGAGGGCCGAGAGCTTGGAGGGCCAGAAATCGTCGAGGTACTCCCGGACCGCGGCGAGTCCATCGGTGTCGACGGCGAAGAGGTGCCTGGTGCCCTCCCGAGTGCCGACGCTCAGCCCCGCCTTGCGCAGCACGCCGAGGTGGTGCGAGGTCGTCTGCTGGGACAGGCCGACCTCCTCGGCGATCGTTCCCACCGGTTTCGGGGAGGTGCGGATCGCGGCGAGGATCGCTCGCCGGTTCCCATCGGCGAGGGCGCGCAGGGCTCGGTCGAGCTCGGGTGCGGCCTCGGCGTTCATGGCGTTGCTCGGTTCATCGCGATCCTCGTCGTCGGGGTGTGCGGTGACCTCACTCTAACACAAATATCTATTTGTACTCATGAATATGAGTGGAAAAGTTGGAGCATGGGGTGGGCGCCCCGACGTCGTCGGCCGCGGGCTCAGTCCGCGGCGACGGCCATCTCGTCGACGAACGCGGTGATCGTGTCTGCCAACCCTGCCGGGTCTTCGAGCATCGGCAGATGCCCGGTGGTGAGTTCGCGCTGCCATGTTGCGCCGAGGTTCGCGGCGAAGCGCTTCTGGAGCGCAGGCGGCAGTTCGCGATCAGCGGTCGAGCTGACGTAGCCGCGCGGTCCGTCCCACGTGCCCTGGCTGAGGCGGTCGCGGTAGTAGGCCTGCGGTTCGGGGGTGAAGTCGCTGATGAGACGGTCGACGACCTGCCCGTCGAGGCCGCTGGCGAGGTTCTTGCGGATCGCCGACTCGGGTGGCTTGGTCCCGGCGAACTTCATCGCTGCGCTGAGCACCCAACGATTGGGCACCGGCATCGCGGAGACGAACGACCCTCCGGCCGGCGGCACGATCGCGCTCACGGCGAGGAAGCCCGCGACCCGCTCAGGGGCCAGCCGGGCGATGTCCGAGGCGACGACGCCGCCGGCGGAGTGTCCGACGAGGACGACCTGGTCGGTCGGCATCGCGGCGATCGCCGCCTCGGCGTAGTCGCGCAGACGTGCGGATTCCGAGGTCGGGCGGGGAGCGACCGTGGTGGTCACCTCCTCGCCGATGTGGTCGCGGGTCTGATCCCAAATCCAAGAGGGGAGTCCGGCGCCGGAGAGAAGGAGAAGTGACTGCGAGTTCGTATTCATGGACCCATCATGACCGAATCCGATGTCACTGGTATGTCACTATTTATCAATGAATCGTATCGATCGTCTCTACGCGCTGCGCGAGGAGCTTCGCCGGGCAGGTTCGGTGGGTCGGACGGCGGAGCGGCTGTCGGAGATCTTCGGGGTGAGTGTGCGCACGATCAAACGCGACATCTCCTCACTTCAGCAGGGCGGTTTCCCGGTCTGGGCGCAGCCGGGCCCCGGCGGCGGGTACGTCGTCGACGCCGCAGCGACTCTGCCGCCGGTGAATTTCACCGAGGCTGAGGCCTCGGGGCTCGCGGCTGCCGTCGCCGCGCACCGGGGTCAGCCCTTCGACGGGGATGCGCGGGCGGCGCTGGCGAAGATTCAGGCGGTCATGGACGGGACGACGCGGGAGAGGTCGGACCGCCTCGGCGCGCGGATCTGGATCGATCAAGCCGACGATCCGGGATCTCCGCAGGTGAGGCGGGCCGTTGAACAGTCGCTTGAGCAACGGCGCGTGCTGTCTCTGCGCTACCGCGACGGTAACGGGCGCGAGTCGGCACATCGGGTGGATCCGGTCTTCCTCGCGCACACGCAGGGGCAGTGGTTTCTCGTCGCGCACAGTCGTGAACGGGAGGCCATCCGCTGGTTCGTCTTCGACCGGATCCTCACCGCCCACCTCACGGCGGATCCGGCGACCGACATCCCCGTTGCCGCAGTCGGTGCCCCACCGGCGACAGCGCGAGCGGTCACAGGTGAGGGCTGATCAGTCGGGGTCGGCGAGCTGTTCGACGGCGCGTGGGGCGAACACGACCTCTGCGGTCATGAGCTGGGAATGTCGTGATCCTGGTTGCCGAGTCCGGCGGTGCGAGCGCGGACATCCTTCGCCGTGAGAGACCGGTCTGGGTCGGATCGGAGCTCATCGTAGGCGGCGACCACCTCGTCCCTGAGCCACCGTTCGACCGCGTCCTCCTGTGAGAAGAGTGCTCGCAGTCCGTCTCGGACGACTTCGCTCTCGCTCGCGTATGCGCCGGAAGCCACCCGTTCCCTCAACGCGTCAGCCATTGCGGTCGGAAGAGTGATGCTGAGCTGCTTGGTCGTGCGCATGCTGAAACCTCACGTTCGGTAGGACTCAAACCTACTCCGCTGAGCTCAGTTGACGAAGACTCACTGTGGGACCGTGTACCGCCGCAGACGCGGAAGTGCCGCGACACCGGTCGATGTCGCGGCACATCACATGCGTACGCGAGAGGGGACTTGAACCCCTACGTCCGAAGACACTGGAACCTAAATCCAGCGCGTCTACCAATTCCGCCACTCGCGCGTGGCCGCATCAAGCCTAGCAGGGCACACGAGACGGACGGAACGCGCAGGCAAGCGGCGAACGCGGTCAGGCGGCGAACGCGCTCAGGCGGCGTCGATGCCGAGCGCTTTGCGCAGGCGGGCGACGTGTCCGGTGGCCTTGACGTTGTACTGCGCGAGCTCCACCTTGCCCTCGGCGTCGACGACGACGGTCGAGCGGATGACGCCCTGGACGACCTTGCCGTAGTTCTTCTTCTCCCCGAACGCACCCCACTCGTCCATCATCGCCTTGTCCGGATCGGAGAGCAGCTCGAAGGTCAGTCCTTCCTTCTCCGCGAACTTCTTCAGCTTCTCCGGCGAATCGGGGGAGACGCCGAGGACGACGAGACCGGCAGCCGAGAGTGCTGAGAGCGAATCCCGGAAATCACAGGCCTCCGTCGTGCACCCCGGGGTCATCGCGGCAGGGTAGAAGTAGACGACGACGCGCTTGCCCGCGAAGTCGCTGAGGCTCACGGACTTCCCGTCCTGATCGACGAGCGTGAAATCCGGGGCGATGTCGCCGACTGACAGACGTGGCATGAGGTCTCCTCTTCGTGAAACGGTCCGTGGTCACCGTCCACTCTATCTGTCGGGACGGACACGGCTCATCCGATGTCACCGGATCCGCGCGATCGCCTCACCGACGGAGACGACGTCGCCGACCGACGCCACATGCTTAAGGGTCCCGGCGGCAGGCGCGCTCACCCGGGTCTCCATCTTCATCGCCGAGAGCACAGCGACCTCGTCACCTTCAGCCACCTCGGCGCCGTCGTCGACGAGGAAGTCGACGAGGCTGCCCGGCACCGGCGCACTCACCGCGGTCGACCCATCGGCCGACCCGTCGGGGTCATCCGCACCATTCGACCCCGCGGCACCCCCACCGGCAACGGCACCTCCACCGGCCGACCCGAGTGCCGTGAGCAGCGCATCCGGCAGACCGATCGTCGTCATCCGGCCGTCGATCTCGATCTCGAGCCGCGTCAGACCCTCTGCCGCGGCAGGGGCGGGCCGGTCCTGGGGAGCGAACTCGGGCAGCAGCTCCGATTCGATCCACTGCGTGTCGATGCCGATGACCTCACCGGCGAACGCCGGATGGCGGAGGATCGCCAAGGACGCCGGCAGCACCGTCGCGGGTCCCGCCACCTCGAGTTCAGAGGCCGCGGTGATCGTCCGCGCGATCGCGGTGGCCCGGTCGGGGCCGTGGACGATGAGCTTGGCGAAGAGCGAATCGAAGGCCGGCTGCACCGTGTCTCCCGCGCGCACACCCGAATCCCAGCGCACCCCCGGCCCACCGGGCACCGTGAGCGCCTCGATGCGACCGGGAGTCGGGAGGAAGCCGCGACCGGGATCCTCGGCGTTGATGCGCAGTTCGATCGCATGCCCGCGCACCTCAGGCGTCGCCGACAGGGACAGCCCCTCGCCGAAGGCGATGCGGAACTGCTCGGTGACGAGGTCGACTCCGGTGACCGCCTCGGTGACGGGATGTTCGACCTGGAGCCGCGTGTTGACCTCGAGGAACGTCATCGTCCCGTCGGCGGCGAGGAGGAACTCGACGGTGCCGGCTCCTCGGTAGTCCACCTCGGCGCAGATGGCCTCCGCCGACCTCTGCAGGCGTTCGCGCTGGTCAGCGGTGAGATTCGGGGCAGGCGCCTCTTCGACGAGCTTCTGATTCCGGCGCTGCGCGGAGCAGTCACGGTCACCGACCGCGACGACCCGGCCCTGTCCGTCCCCGACGACCTGGACCTCGACGTGGCGGGGGTGTTCGAGGAACTTCTCGACGAAGCATTCGGGACGACCGAAGGCCTCGATCGCCTCACGGGTCGCCGATTCGAAGGCCCCGGCCACCTCGGCGAGGTCCCGGACGATCTTCATGCCGCGTCCGCCGCCGCCGTGTGCGGCCTTGATGATGATCGGCAGACCGTGTTCGCGGGCGAAGTCCTCGACTTCGGCGGCGTCCTTGAGCGGCCGGTCGATGCCCGGTGCGAGCGGCGCCCCGACGCTCACGGCGAGCTGCCGGGCGGTGACCTTGTCGCCGAGCGTCGTGATCGACTCCGGTGTCGGGCCGATGAAGATCAGCCCGGCGTCCTCGACGGCGGCGGCGAAGTCCGCGTTCTCCGAGAGGAACCCGTAGCCGGGGTGGACGGCATCGGCCCCGGCGGTCTTCGCTGCGGCGACGATCGCCTCGATGTTGAGGTACGTCTGCGCGGCAGTCGTCCCGGGCAGGGCGATCGCGATGTCGGCGAGCTGCGCGTGGAGGGCCGTGGCGTCCTGATCGGCGTAGACGGCGACGGAGGTGTGCCCGTTCTGGGCGCAGGCGCGGATGACGCGCACGGCGATCTCGCCGCGATTGGCGATGAGGATTCTCGACATGGTTCAGCTTTCGTCGGTGGTGGCAGAGGTGTCGGGGGCGGAGACCCGGAAGCGGATGCGCACTCCCGGGGCGAGTTGGGCGGCGAGGTCGGTGTCCTCGACGCTGCCGATGATCGGATAGCCGCCGGTGAGCGGATGGTCGGGACCGAAGAGGACCGGCTGACCGTTCGGCGGCACCTGCAGGGCGCCGGTGACCGCGCCCTCGCTCGGCAGCTCGCCCGACCGTGCCCGTTCGAGCGGCACGTCGCCGCTCAGTCGCAGCCCGACCCGATCGGATTCGTAGGTGACCGTCCACTCCTGGCTGAGCAGGGTCTCGATGCCGGCGGCGGTGAACCAGTCATCGCGCGGTCCCAGCGTGACCGTGAGCTCGACGAGATCCCCTGGTGCCGGCAGGGTCTGATCCTCGCCGAGGCGGGGCCCGGGATCGACCAGGTGCGGTGCCGTCCTCGGGTCGTTGAGTCCGATGGTGTCCCCGGCCGTGAGCGCCGCCGGTCCGAGGTGGCCGAGCGTATCGGCCGATGCGCTGCCGAGCGCGGTCGGGGCGGCGATGCCGCCGCGGATCGCGAGGTACCGGCGCACCCCGCTTGTCACCGCACCGAGTTCGATCCGGTCCCCGTGAACGAGGGAGAACGCTTCGCCGAGGTGAGGCCGGAAGACCGTTCCTGCGGCAGAGGTTACCGTGATCGGGCCCTCGGCTCCCGTGACCGCGGCGACCCCGTCACCGGTGATGTCGAGGACGACCCCGCCGCCGAAGCTCTCCAGGCAGGCGGCCCCCTCGGCGTTGCCGACGAGACGGTTCGCGGCCAGGAGCGCGCCCCGGTCGGCGGCCCCCGCCCCGGAGACCCCCATCGACGCGAACCCGGGCCGTCCGAGGTCCTCGATGAGGAGCTGGAGTCCCGGCTGGACGACGGTGATGCTCGCCGAGGCGGCCGCCGCGGAATCGTGCGCCTGCGGTTCCGCTTCACCCTGCCCGTCAGCCGCCGTGGCCTCCCCGGCGGCCGCAACGGTGTCCCCGGCGACCTGGTCAGTCGCGTTCGTCCGCTCGGCCGCGCGCACGGTCTCGCGTCCGGCGTCTTTGAACGTCACGATCGTGCCCGGGACGAAGAGGGCCGGCGGGTCCCGGTCGAGGTCCCACAGCACGGCGTCGGTGCGCCCGATGAGCTGCCACCCGCCGGGGGAGCTGCGCGGATAGACGCCGGTGAATTCTCCGGCCAGGGCCACGGACCCGACGGGTACGCGCGTGCGCGGGCTTGACCGACGGGGCACGTCGAAGAGCGGGTCGTCGCCGGCGAGATAGCCGAAGCCGGGTGCGAACCCGGAGAATGCGACCTGCCAGCGGGCGCGCTGGTGGCGGGCGATCACCTCGGCGGAGGAGACGCCCAGGAGGTCGGCCACCTCGGCGAGGTCCTCCCCGTCGTAGACGACGTCGATGCTCACACTGCGCTCGTCTCCGCTCGCCCCGGATGCGAGGTCGAGACCGGTGATCGCGGATTCGAGCTCGCGCGCCGAAGTGCGGGCCGGGTCGAAGCGGACGAGCACGGTGCGGGCGGCGGGCACGAGCTCGAGGACTCCGGGCAGGGCAGCCGTCTCGAGGCTGTGGTGGAGGCGCATCGTCTCGGTGAGGTCGGCGCAGTCGATGAGGAGGTGCTGCCGGGAGGCTGTGCGGAAGGCGGTCACTGGCGGTAGTCGCTTTCGGGTGCGTCGGTGATGAACATCCGACCGGGGGAGTGGGTGATCGCGAACGGCGGCGCGGATTCGGCGATCGCGACCTGCGGGGTGACGCCGCAGGCCCAGAACACGGGGATGTCGCCGTGCTCGATGACGGGGGCGTCGCCGAAGTCGGGGGAGCCCAGGTCGGTGATGCCGATGGCCTCGGGGGCGCCGATGTGGACGGGGGCGCCGTGGACGGCGGGGAAGCGGTCGGTGATGCGCACCGCCTCGGCGACCTGGTGGGCCGGGACCGGACGCATCGAGACGACCATGTCACCGCGCACCCGACCGGCCGGTCGGCAGGGCAGGCTCGTGCGGTACATGGACACGTTCCGTCCGGCGTCCTGGTGGCGGATCGGGATGCCCGCTTCGGTGAGGCCGGCTTCGAAGGTGAAGCTGCAGCCGATGAGGAAGGCGACGAGGTCATCGGTCCACGCTTCGGTCGCGTCGTCGACCTCCGCGGCGAGCACCCCGTCTCTCCACACCCGGTAGCCGGGGATGTCGGTGCGCAGATCGCTGCCCGGGGCGAGGGCCGATTCGACCTGTCCGGGTTCGAGGACGTCGATGATCGGGCACGGCTTCGGATTGCGCTGGGCGAAGAGGAGGACGTCGAAGGCCCAATCGGCGGGCACCGCGATGAGATTCGCCTGGACGAGTCCCGGCGCCATCCCCGAGGTGGGGCCGGTGAAGCCGTGCCGAATGAGTTCGCGTGCGGCGAAGCCTGCCGAGGCGGGGTCGGTGCGGGCCCCGTGCGCCGAGGGGTTGGCTGCCCCCTCGGCGCCGTCGGTGCCCGTCGTCATCGGCCGGCCCCGACGAACGGGGCGATGACCACGCCCGCCCCCTCGAGGACGTCACGGGAGGCCTGGGCCATCTCGATCGAGCCCTGCGAATCGCCGTGGAAGCAGATCGACTGGGCGTCGACCCTGATCGTCGACCCGTCGATCGCCTCGATCTCCCCGGTCTCGACGAGGCGGACCACGCGGGCGGCGACGAGCGCCGGATCGTGGAGGACCGCGCCCTCCTCGGACCGGGAGACCAGCGAACCGTCGGGGGTGTAGGCACGGTCGGCGAAGGCTTCGGCGGCCACGGTCAGACCCGCCTCGGCGGCGACCCGGTTGGCGACGCTGCCGGCGAGACCGAGGAACACGAGGCTCGGGTCGAGCGCCCTGACGGCGGCGGCGACGACCTTCGCCTGCGCTTCGTCGTGGACGATCGCGTTGTAGAGCCCGCCGTGGGGTTTGACGTAGGCGACCGACCCGCCGACGGCCGTCGTCAGGCCGATGAGGGCACCGATCTGGTACTCGACCTGGGCCTGCAGGGTGGCCGCGGGAACGTCGAGGGCACGGCGACCGAAGCCCTCGTAGTCGTCGTAGCCGGGGTGGGCGCCGATGACGACGCCCCGGTCGGTCGCCTCGGCGACGGTGGCCTTGATCCCCTCAGGGGATCCGGCATGGAAGCCGCACGAGACGTTGGCGCTGGTGACGATGCCGAGCATCGCCTCGTCGTCGCTGACGATGCGGTCGGGGACGTTCTCCCCGAGGTCGGAGTTGAGGTCGATGGTCGCGGTCATATCAGGCTCCGATTCCGATCATGGCGAAGATGGGGCCGACCGACTGGACGGCCATGTACCAGGTGAGCAGTGTAGCCAGCGTACCGATGACGAGCAGCCACTTGGGGTAGGAGTCCGTGCGCAGCAGGTTCGGGCGGAACCAGCCGATGTACATGAAGATCGTCAGACCGATGGGCAGGATGAGGCCGTTGAAGCCGCCGACGAAGACGAGCAGGGTGGCCGGTGCGGTGCCGACGAGGAGGTAGACGACGAGGGAGACGACGATGAAGCCGACGGTGGCCAGCTGCAGCGGCCAGCCTCCGCCGAGCTTCTTCGAGAAGGCGGAGAGGAAGGTCGCCGAGGTGTAGGCGGCGCCGATGACCGAGCTCAGTGCCGCAGCCCAGAAGATCGCGCCGAAGATGCGGATGCCGGCGTCGCCGAGGACGGCGGCGAAGGCCTGACCTGCGGGGTTGGCGACCTGGCTCTCGAGGTCGAGGACGACGCCGGAGGCGACGACGCCGAGGATCGCGAGGAAGAGGACGTAGCGCATGATGCCGGTGACGACGATGCCCGAGAGGGCTGAGCGCATGACGGCCGGAGCGTTCTCCGGGCCGGTCTTGCCCGAGGCGAGGTAGCGGTGGGCGCCGGAGTACGTGATGTAGCCGCCGACGGTGCCGCCGACGATCGTCGTCACGGTCGCGAAGTTGATCGAATCGGGCAGGAACGACTGGCGCAGGGCCTCGCCGACGGGAGGCTGGGAGACGATCGCGACGATGCAGGTGAGCACGATCATCCCGATGCCGAGGACGAGGACGACGGCGTCGACGACCTTGCCGGCGCGCTTGAAGAGGAAGATCCCGATCGCGAGCACGCCGGTGAGCAGGCCGCCGAGCTTCGGGTCGATGCCGAGGAGGGCGTTGAGTCCGAGCCCGCCGCCGGCGATGTTGCCGATGTTGAAGGCCAGGCCGCCGGCGACGATGAGGATCGAGAGGACGATGCCGGAACCGGGCACCGCCGAGGACGCCAGTTGGGCTGCGCGCTTGCCCGAGGAGGTGATCATCCGCCAGATGTTGAGCTGGATGGCGATGTCGATGAGGATCGAGACGAGGATCGCGAAGGCGAAGGCCGCGCCCATCTGCGCGGTGAACGTGGCCGTCTGCGTGATGAATCCCGGCCCGATCGCCGAGGTGGCCATGAGGAAGATCGCACCGATGATCGCGCTGCGGCTGATGGCGGCCTTCGCGCCATCGGGGTTGAGTGCCGTCGGCTGATCCGGTGGCGGCGTGACGGGCGTCTGTGACATGGGCTCTCCGATGAGGTGTCGCGGATGTGTTCGATGTGGCGTGCCGCAGTGTTCTGCGGCGGTGTTCTGTGCGGAGGCGGCGATGGGCGACGGCTGTGTCGTGCTTCACGCTTTCCGAAGAATTGGTAAACAATCTAGCACTGATTGTTCAACAAGAATAGACCCAGATCACAGAAACTTCGGTCCGTCTGCCTCACATGACAGGGCGCTCTGTCGGGTGCTGAGTGGTCGAGACTGCCGGCGGTCACTACGATGGAGATGTGAATCACGAATCGTCCCTGGTCAATCGGCTCACTGATCGGCTCATCGCCGGAGAGCTCCCGCCCGGAACCCGTTTGTCCGAGGCGGCGCTGGCCAAGGAGTTCGACGTCTCCCGCAATACCCTGCGTGAGGCATTCAGGGTCCTCGGGGAGCAGGGGCTCGTCGATCATGTCCCCAATCGCGGCGTCTCCGTCGCCTCGCCGAGCACCGCCGACGTCATCGACATCTACCGGGTGCGGCGGACGATCGAGTGCACCGTGCTCGCCCATGCGCCCAGGAACCATCCCCGGGCCGCCGATATGCTGCGGGCCGTCGAGGAGGCGAAGGCCGCCGCCGAGGCGGGGGACTGGCTGCAGGTGGGCACCTCGAACATGAAGTTCCACAACGGGGTCGTCGCGCTGTCCGACAGCGTGCGTCTCATGCGCTCCTTCGGCAATGTGCTCGCCGAACTCCGTCTGGCCTTCCTCAAGGTCGAGCTCCTCGACTTCCTCCACGCCCCGTTCGTCGAACGCAACGAAGAGGTCTACTCCGCCTACGTCGGCGACAGTCCGGCGGCGGCCTCGGCGCTGTTGGCCAACTACCTCGGCGACTCCGAGCGGCAGGTGCTCGGCGCCTACGCCCGCGCAGGCCAAGGGTAGCGCCCGGGTCGCGAGGGGAATCGAAGCCGGGGCGGCTGTGGCGGCACCCCGGGGTCGCTGCGGCCAGGTCACAAGAAGTCCCCACGCCCAGCACTTGTCCTGCGCCTCGGGACTTCTGGTGAGCGGCGCCCCGAGGTGACCGCTCCCGGTCCGCAAGAAGTCCCCGCGCCCCGCACTTGTTCACCGCCTCGGGACTTCTGACAAGCGGCGCCCCGAGGTGACTGCGCCCGGGTGACTGCGCCCGGGCGGCGCCCAGGCCGCAAGAAGTCCCCATGCGCCGAACTTGTCCACCGCGTCGGGACTTCTGACGAGCGGCGCCCCGAGCAGCTGCCCCGTCTCGCCCGTGCCCTGGCTCAAGCTCTCCCGCCGAGCCCTCTTCACCCTTGACATTGATTATAATGAATATTATTAATTGGTGTGTCAGAGATCACAGCGAAGTGATCGGCATCCTGCGATTCGCAGGCGAAGCCGGGTGCCGACCGAGGAGAGGAGCGGCCCGATGAGACCATTGGTGCAGCGACTGGGATACGTCACGGTGGAGTCAGCGGACCCGGAGGGGCTCGCGCAGGACACCGCCGACAAGATCGGGGCGCGCGTCGTCGGCAGAGACGAGGACGGCACGATCCTCATGTCCTCGAATCAGCGCCATGCCGAATACATCATCAAGCAGGCAGACGGCAACCGGCACGCGCAGTGCGGTCTCGAAGCCGTCAGCGCCGATGCGGTCGACGAGGTCAGGCGACGCTGCCGGGAAGGCGGACTCGAGGTGCTGTCGACGACGCCGTCGTCGGACGCGATCGAGAAGTCGGTGACGTTCGTGACCACCGAGGGCCACGTCTTCGAGGTCCACACTCCGATGCGCCGCGACCGGGCCCTGCGCTACACCGGTCCGGGCATGCGTCCGAAAGGGCTCGACCACGTCAACTTCACCGCCGCCGACCCTGAGCGCTGGACGCACGAGATGAACCTCTCGTGCGGGTTCCTTCTCAGCGAACGCAGCACCGGTCATGAGATCGCGTGGCTACGCGGAGCCGATGGCCGCCACCACACGGTGGCGATCGTGGCCAGCGACGTCGGAGGCCTGCACCACACGAGCTGGGAGTTCAACAGCTTCCAGGACTTCCGGGGCGTCGCCGATTCGCTCATCCCCGACGAACGGCGCCTGATGTGGGGGCCGGGCCGACACGGCGCCGGGGACAACCTCTTCATGTACTTCACGAACTCCTCGGACTTCCTCATCGAATGCATCGCCGAGATGGAGGTCATCGACGACATCTACGCGGAGACGCGGGTCGTCGATCCCGGCGAGAACCTCTCGAATTGGAAGCTCGTCGACCTCTGGGGATCGCGACCGCCGATCGAATGGGTCGAGCAGAACACGGCGCTAGCACCCGCATCGAACGCTGCGGCCTGAGTTGGAAGGGAACGTGATCGATATGGAACTCACGACCATGGACTGGGGGATCGCCGGACTGCGCGTGATCCTCGCCTTCATCCTCTTCGCCCACTCGACGCAGAAACTGTGCGGATGGTTCTCGGGATCCGGGCCGGCTGCGACGGCGGGACTCTTCGAGAAGCTGGGGCAGCGGCCGGGGCATGTCATGGTCCGCGTCGCCTCGGTGTTCGAGCTGATCGCGGCGGTGAGCCTGCTGCTGGGCCTGCTCACACCGATCGGCCTGTGCCTGGCGGTCGCGACGATGATCGTCGCCGGGTCGGCGTTGAGTGCCCTCAGCGGCACCTTCTGGAATGCGCTGGGCGGCGGCGAATACCCCTTCTTCATCGCCGCGGTCGTCGCTATGCTCGGGATCACAGGCCAAGGTGCACTGTCGCTCGACTCGGTGCTCATGCCGCAGCTCGTCGGGTTCTACCCGGTCATCCTGCCGGTGGCCGTCCTCGTCGGCGTCCTCGGCGCGGTTCCCATGGTCCTGCGCACGAAACGGGCGATCCGCGAGGCGAAGGCCGAAGCCGAGGCATAGACGGCACACCGCAGGCCAGCACAGACAGCAGACACAGACAGCAGACACACACCGAACAGAAGCAGGAGGCTGATATGCCGCTCATCGGATATCTCGACAACGGGATCCGTCACATCGGCGAGGTCCGCGGGGGCGATGTCTACCCCATCGGCACCGTCGAGGCGTTCTATGCGGGGGAGGTCGATGCTCCCGCCGAGGATGCGACGCCGATCGCCCGCGCCGAACTCACGGAAGCCCCGTTCGTCCCCGAGACCGCCAGGGTCTTCTGCGTGGGCATCAACTATCACAGCCATGCCGAGGAATCGAAGCGCGGCGCCGGTCAGGATCTGCCGAAGTTCCCCATGATCTTCGGCCGCTGGGAGTCCACGCTGGTCACCGACGGCACAACGGTTCCCGTTCCGCCCAACGAGGAGGGCCTCGACTGGGAGGTCGAGCTCGCCTTCGTCATGAAGGACGAGGTGTGGATGGCCGATAAGGAGAATGCGCGCAGCCACGTGCTCGGATACACGGCGTTCAACGACATCAGTGCGCGGCGGAAGCAGCTGGCGACGACCCAGTTCACGCTCGGGAAGAACGCCGATCGCTCCGGGCCGATCGGTCCGGAGCTCTATCGTCCCGAGGAGCTCGGCGATGTCGACGACCTGTCGGTGCGGACGACGGTCAACGGTGAGGTCATGCAGGACGGCAATACGCGCGACCTCATCTTCAAGATCGAGGACCTCATCGCCTACATCACCGACACCGTGACGATGCTGCCCGGTGATGTCGTGGCGACCGGCACGCCCGGGGGAGTGGGGCTCGGCCTCACCCCGCCGAGGTATCTGGTCCCCGGCGATGTCGTCGAGGTCGAAGTCGAATCGATCGGGAAGCTGCGCAACGAGATCGTCGAACACGGCTGAGGCGGGAGCGGTGCAGGTGAGCGGACGGTCCCGAGCCGTCGAGGTGGCCGAGCTGATCGCGCAGCGGTCGCAGAAGGTCGGACCCGACACGCACCTGGGGACGAAGCAGAGTCTGTGCAGGGAGATCGGGGTGGCACCCGGCACCCTCAACGAATCGCTGCGCATGCTTCAGACGCAGGGTCTCATCACGATGCGCACGGGTCCCGGCGGCGGGGTGTTCTCCGCTGAACCCGATCCCTTCGTCCGCATCGGCCAGGCGATGATCCGGGTCAGCGGTGATGTCCGGTCCGTGGCCCAGTCGGCCGTGGTGAGGAACGCCCTCGAACCGGTGGTCGTGCTCGACGCCGCCCACCACCGGTCCGAGGACGATCTTGTCCGACTCCGCGAGAGGATGGCGCTGATCGAGGCATCGGCCGGGGAGGAGCTCGGGTTCGCGCACGCGATCTGGGACTTCCACCGGGCGATCTACGCTGCCGCGGGCAATGAGGTCCTCGCCTCGATCTGCCGCGGGCTGCTCGACCATATCGCCGGTCACGCCGAGTCCGTCCTGGCCAAGACACCTGCCCAGAAGCAGACCCGCATCGAGGGGCATCGTGCGCTGCTCGCCGCGATCGAGTCGGGTGACCCGGATGCGGTCGCCGAGGCGATGGAGCTCCATGAGGAGGCGCACCGCTGAACCGTGGCCGGGAGGAATGCGAAGAACCGCCGTCCGGATCATCCGAACGGCGGTTCTCATTCTGTGCGCCCCCCGGGACTTGAACCCGGAACCCACTGATTAAGAGTCAGTTGCTCTGCCAATTGAGCTAGAGGCGCGTGCCGCACTTGCCGTGCAACGAGAATTAATATTACTCAGGAGCTGTCCCGTCGTGCAAACCGAGAAGGCCGATTCTGCGATTTTGTGACTGAGGTCGCAGGTCAGGGCCGGAGTTCAGAGGTACATGCCCGCACTCGACGGCTCGGCCGGCGCGGAGATCGCATGGACGTCGCGTTCGCGCAGGAGCACATACGCCTGCCCCTCGAGCTCCACCTCGGCGCGGTCCTCAGGGTCATAGAGGACGGTGTCGCCGAGGTTGGCCTGCCGGACGTGCGGACCCGCCGCCACGACCTCGCCCCAGACGAGCCGTTTGCCCATTGACGCCGTCGCCGGAATGACGATGCCGGCGGCGGACTTGCGTTCCCCGGCCTCCTCGCCCGGATCGATGAGGATCCGGTCGTGGAGCATGCGGATCGGAAGAGCGGAGTCAGCCACGCTGGTCTCGACCGGAGAAGCCGACGACGAGGGCAGCCACAGCGAGCACCGCACCGGTGCCGAGCGCGATGGCCTCGACCTTGGGGGAGCCGTCCTCGTCGATGACGGTCGACTTCGCCTTGTTGACCGCGCGGGTGAGGAGGACCTTCGGGTGCAGGCGTCCCACCAGTTCGTCGATGCTCTCGGCGAGGCGCTCCTCGCGCAGGCGGATCGATTCCGACAGCTGAGCCGCTGTCGCATTGTCGACGGTCACATCTGAGGTGTAGACGTTGTCAGTCATCGGGGCGAGTCCTCCGGGTTGCGAGTGCTGTGCCGCCTGTGACCGGCAGTCACAGGCCTTGCGACCAGCTTAGCCGCAGACTTCTCGCACTGTCAGATCAGCGCCCCGGAAGGTCGAGAACTCACGCGGCACGCGCAGCATTAACGGCACCGGCACCTCACGGGGCAGCGAGGGCGTCCGCGGCGCTGAATCTCCTCAGCGGAGCAGGAGCGTCGCTCAGGCCGACTCGTCGCGCCTGCTGCGGCGACCGACGAGGAATAGGATGAAGCCGACCGCGGCCATGCCGAACGCGGCGAGGACGAACACCGGCCAGGAGCTCGCGAGCGTCGAGACGATCGATTCGCCGAACGAGGTCGCCGCCTGATTGTTTCCGCGCGGCATCGACTGGTCGCCGCCGGTGATGAGGTCGGTGTCGTCGGTGGGCGTGGGGGAGTCGGGGTTGCGCGGTACCGGGTCCGAGTAGTCCGGGTGAGGGCCGTCGCCGGTCGCCCCGGGCAGCCATTGGTCCCCGGTGTCGCCGGGGATGATGCTGCGGCCCGAGCTCGATCCGTTGCCGGTCGACGGGGCTTCCGTCGTGCGTCCGTCGTCGGGTTCGCCATCGGCCGATCCGGTGCCCGCGCCTCCGTTATCGGCACCGGAGCCGGCCCGGCCGCTGTCGTCACCGGTCGGCGACGGGTTCGAGCCGCCTTCGGAGGAGCCGTCGCTGCCGCCGCGGCTCGTCGAGCCGTCGGCCCGTGACCCCGCATTCGCCGAGGAGCCCGATCCTGAACTCGATGACCCGTCGTCACCGGGGGCCTTCGCATCGGCCGAGGTCGACGAACTGCCGCCACCACTCGAGCCGCCGGACGAACCTCCCGAACCTCCAGAGCCGGAATCCGAACCGCCCGAACCGGTGTACGGCGTGCCCTTGACGGTGATCCTTCCTTGCTCGACTTTGAACTTCCAATTCGGGTTGGTCGTGAAGCCGCTGAAGGTGAACGCCTTGGTCTCTCCGGGCAGGGTGACGTAGCCATCCTTGTTGAGGGAGAAGTTCGTGGGCGCCGCCGGTGCGCGTGCGTCGATCGGGTTGCCGCTGTCATCGGTCTCGCCGTTCGACCCCGTCGCATCAGCACCGGACCCTGTCGCATCCGCCGAATCACCGCTGCCCGAATCGCCGGGTCCCGCGGTCGAGTCCGCGCTGCCGGTCTCAGCGGACTCCTGCACCGGCACGCCGAACTGCACAGAGGGTCCCTCGAAGCTTCGCCCGATCCAGCTGAGCGGCATACTCTGCTTGACCTCGTCCGCAGACGAGTCCTGTTGTCGGGTGGGCAGTTTGAGGGTCTTCGCCTTCTTGTCCCATGCCGCCACGAGCGGCACGGTGGCGGCAACGCAGGGCGAGCCGCTGCTGTCGTCTTCGGGCCTCTTGCACGCGTCGTCACCCTTGAATGAGCTGTCCGCGTTTCCCGAAGACTCAGCCCCGTCGGCGTCCCCGCTCGATCCGGTTCCGTCGGCCGCAGTGGTTCCGTCGCTCGCGGATGTCCCGTCGGCACTCGCTGAGGAGTCCGCCGCGTTCGAGCCGTCCGCCGCCGATCCTGCGGTGGACCCGGCCGATGACGACGAGCCCGCCGACGAACCCGAGTCAGCCGCCGCCTCGGCGGTGGGAGTCGGGGACGGCGCGGCCACGGCAGGAAACGATGCGAGGGGGACGGCCAGGAGGGCAAGCGCAGTGCCGAAAGCGGCCGCGGTGCGGCTGAACTCTCGTGTGGTGATCGGCACTGTGATCCTTCGGACTGGGGTTCCCGGTCACTCACCCGTCAAGGCGACATGACGTCAGGGCGCGACGGCCACCATCATAGTGGCTTCGTGTTTCCTGTTAAAGCTCGGATCAGCCGTTCGCGGTCTCGGGCCGCTTCGCGTACGCCCGGATCGTCGAATCGGCGCCATCGACGATCGCCAGATCACCGCCGCCGGTGACGGCGAGCAGGCGGGTGTCGCTGCGGTACGCGGTCTGGCCGGCGAGCAGGCACGCGGCCTCGTTGTCGATCGTGCACGGGACGATCGTGCCGCGCGGTTCGGAGAGGTTGACGTCCGCGCGCGTCGTGTCGACGAGCAGCAGACCCGTCTCCAGGTCGAAGAGGTAGGGGCCGATGTAGGCGCGCTGCCCGCCCTGACCGCGGACCCAGGACATCTCACCGACGATGTCGGTCGTCGTCGTCACCGTCGAGAGGATCGACCCGTCCTCGAGGGAGTGGACGACGAGCTGGATGCGGTGGCCGCTGTTCGTCGACGCCCCCTGCTCGCCCCACAGGGCGATGACTTTGCCGTGCCCGGCGGAGATCCATTTGATGATCCGCAGGTCGTCGGCGGGGGATTCGAGGTCGATGCTGCGCTGGTCGCCCGACTCGATGTTCGTCGCGACGACGGGGCCGTCGTAGTCGGCGCTGTAGAGTTCGCCGTTCTCCACGGCCATCGGCGTCGACCCGCTGTCCGGGGTGGGCACGTCGATGAGTCTGTCGGCTCCGAATGTCGCGAGTTTGTTACCGGACTTGATGAGCACGCTCGTGCCCGCCGAGGAGATCCGGGCGTTCGTCGGCAGACTGTAGCTGCGCGGCGCGGACTCTCCGTCGAAGAGGGCCTGCGCGGTGTCTCCGACCTGCCACAGCAGCGCGGGCCTGCCGGCGATGAGGGTGTCGACGGCGAACGTCGGCGACTCTTCGACCGTGCCCGAGTACCGGACCTTGCCGGTCGTGGAATCGAGGACCTGGAGGGCGTTGCCGTCGACGACGAGCACTCCGCGGTCCGAGGCCGTCACCGAGGCGGAGGCGGGGATCTTCGCCTCCCAGGTCGGGGTGTTCTCGAAGCTCGGGACGACGTCGTCGGTCGCCTCCACGGTGAGGTCGGAGGACGGGTTGAGCTGCTGGCCGGAGTTGATCGTCTGCGGCGTCTCGGGGGCGCTGGTCGGGACGATGTTGGGGACGACGAACGCGCCGATCATGAGGATGGCGATGCCGATGAGGACGAGGCCGGGAACCGTGAGCCGGCCGAGTCGGCGCTGCTTCGTCCGCGGCGGCCGCTTGCGGGGGGCCTTCTGCTTCGGCTTCGGCGGTGCGGGAGCCGCGGGACCCGAGTACGGGGTGCCGAGCGGATAGTCCTCACCGCCGGCCCCCGCCTCGGCGGAGGTCGTGTCAGGATTGATGGGGAGGGTGTCCGCGTCGGCTGAATCGTCTTCGCTCGCCGAGGTGGGTCCGGGGTTGCCATCGGCCGTGGACTCAGGAATCGGCTCGGGGGACTGCGTAGATCCTGGAGCTGTCGTCGGTTCCGCAGCCGGGGTGGTCTGGAGGCTCTGAGCAGGGACGATCCTGCCGTCTGCGTCGAGCTCGACCTCGACGCCCTGGCTGCCGTCGTCGATCGTCACCGACACGGGGGTTTCGGTGGCGCGGGCATAGTCGCCGAGGTAGGTCATCGCCTGACCGGTATCCGAGTACCGACTCGTCGCCCCGTTGAGGGACAGGTAGGTGTACCCGTCCTGGGAGACAGAGATCAGCGCACGTGGCATGTACCGGGAGTCCTTGAAGAGGTCGACGACAGGGCGGTGACAATCCTAGTGAATGAGGATGGGGCCTCCCACCGATTTTCCGAAACCGTTATACATCGCTACGCAATCGTTGCACGTCAGGAGATCTGCGTCTCATTATGCACCTGCCTGCCTGTGGGTTTGCCCGACTGCGGGCCAGGAGGCTACGATGTATCTTGCTGTCTGCGCTTCGGTGCAGGCTGTGTGGTGGGTATAGCTCAGCTGGTAGAGCGCCGCGTTGTGGTCGCGGATGTCGCGGGTTCAAGTCCCGTTACTCACCCCGAAGTCCGGCCCCAGCATTGCGATGCTGGGGCCGGTTAAGTTTTTTGCGCTTTTCTGACTCCTACGAGATCAACCGCTGCCGTTGGATCATCCGTTGCATCGTTCATCACGCCATGCTTCCAGCGCACTGCCTGCCTCTCGAGCCCAGTAAATGTCAGACCCTATAGCTAGCATTTGAGCCATGAGAGTCGGGGTCTACATCGACGGGTACAACCTGTACTACGGCGGTCGCGGCCTGTGTGGCCGATCGACCCCAGGGTGGCGTTGGCTCGATCTGAAGGCGCTTGCATCCGACCTGATCGCCGCACACTCCCGCTGGCAAGACCCGATCGTGGAAAATGTTACTTACTGCACGGCGCGTGTGAGCGGAGCCAGCAACCCAGTCGGCCAACGGGAGCAGGACGTCTATCTTCGCGCGTTGGAGCGCTCTGGCTCAGTCACGCGAATCAGTTATGGCAACTACGTGGCTCGGGTCGCCACGGCACCACTTGCGACCTCTGGCAGGAATGGCAGGCCGATCATCAGCCGGCCTCAGTGGCCGCTGATGGTGCAAGATGGTGCCGAACATGACGTCCCCGACGCACGGTTCATGGCGTCAGTCGCCCGTCGGGAAGAGAAGGGTTCGGACGTCAACGTCGCGTCGCACCTACTCATCGACATTCTCACCGAGGCCGTGGACGCTGCCATGGTGATCTCTAACGACAGCGACCTGGCATACCCCATCTCATTCGCACGAGGTCGAGTGCCGATCGGTCTCGTCAACCCCACCAAGGGTTACCGTGCGGGCAAGCTCGCCGGCGAGCATACCGACGGCGTCGGCAACCACTGGTGGTACCAGATGCAGCCCTCGGACTGGTACGAACACCAGCTTCCAAGAACCATCGGCCCGCGTATCATCAAGCCCGAAGAGTGGTAGTCAGCACTCGGCGTACTTGATACACTGGAGGCATACCACCCGGCCCCTTAGGGGCCGGGTTTTCTCGTCTTGGAGAGTTGATTGCCCGGCTTCTTCGGATTTCGGTAGACTCGCGGCGCAATCAGTGGAACGACACGACTCGAGCCCCATTGCTTCGGCAAGTGCGCGCGTGACTATCCGACGACCCTCAGCCAATCCCGGACGCGGATGTCCATTCGTTCAACATCTGCGCCGGTTAAGCGTCCAGTATGTGCCAATGCCCGGCGTGTGCGGTTCAACTCCGCAAAGTATGCCGTCACCCATGTTTGGTCGCCGAGCAGTGGCTCAAAGAGATCCCAACGACTGAGGATGATTTCGCCGTACTGAGGGAAGTCCACGTAGGCCAACTGAGAGTTGCCGCGCGGACTGTGCCAACGTGCCTTCGCGTCGTCGGCAGCCCGCTTGTCAGCGCCTTTGCGGATCATCTCGTCCACGCCCTTGATCCACCAGTCCTGGGGTCCATACGCCTCACGTAGCGTGGACTCCACCAATTCGCGGATCGAGTTCTCCAAGCAATACAACAGTTCGTAGACTTTGCCCATGGCCCCAGCCTGGTCGCGGGCATCAGGAGAAAAGCTGTCGATCGTCTGTTGCGTAGGTCCGGGATCTTCAGCGTTGAGTTGACGGTTCACCGCCATGGATCGGAAGAAGAATGCCTGGAGGCTAATGTTCTCAGTCACATCAAGTTCTCCCGAAGGCTCTTAAAGATCGCGTCGTAGACCGCAACGTCGGTCGAAAGGGGTAGATGAACATGAATATCGTGTCGGAGCGCAAAGGTCCCGGCGGCACCGGAACCAACGCCTTCTTGGTGGCCGTCCCCTCCTCCGCCAGTTTCTACGTGGCTCTCGACGAGTTGTCCTGAGTCGCCGCCGTTTTCGGCAATACGGACTGAAGGTTCGACACCACCGCTAAAATCCGCGAGGCCTGCGAGCGCACTGAAGGTCAACCCCATCTTGGCGGTGACTGAGTCGCCCTTGTCGGAAAGCCGGGCGAACATCCCGGCCAGATCCTTGCCTGACCTCTTGTGCGCCTCGTTGTCGATTGCAAAGAGATCCGCGTATCCAGTTCGAATCCCCTTCGCCAACGCTCGCTTTGCCTGCGCCGGATCCTTGTACAAGCGATACAGCTCAGTTGGCCTTCCAGATTCGTCCAGGAACCCAATCGCCTTCAGTACGGGGATGATTGGACGGTCGCCTGAACTCTGAAACCCCAGTTGCTTCAAGAACTCGTGAGTGAAACTGTTGGGCGGCACCGAAGCCTTTTGGATCGCCGTGAAGATGTTCGCGGTGTTCTTCGTGCTTGTCAGGTAAGCCGTTGGGACTGCCATAGGGTGAGGCTATGCCCGATCGCAAGCAGAATGCGGTAAGCCACGCTGGCGAGTTATTTCTCTGAGTGCTGCTCGTCGCGCCTAGATGCCGGTTGGGCGGTTCGACGCGACAACGGCGATTGGCGCGCTGAGGCAGGACTGGGGACAGTAAGCCGAGGTGGATGACGTGCCATTTTTTACAGATGCGCTGATCACGGCTGCTTCGACCAGGCAAGCGCGAATAGCCTTCCGTCCGGCCCTTAGCCGCGGAGAGATCGTGCGCATCGCGATACCTCCACGGAACAGCCGCACCGCCTCAGCGCCCTCATCGATGTCCAGCCCTGACGGCGGCGGGGCGTGTTCCGGCGGCGCAGGTGGGCGAACACCGCCGCGCGGTGGATGCCGTACCGCTGCGCTAGGTCATCGGCGCTCGCACACCTCCCAGGTAGTCGCCGACCAAGTTGTCGATCCCGGCAGCGCTGAGAAGTGTTTGAGCCGTCTCGATTCTCTGGACTAACGGGCCGCAGGTGTCAGAAATCCGGGGTTCAGCAGCGCGTCGCTGATCCCGGTAGACTCCACGCTTCCAGCGGGTGACAAGGGTCTGCTCCCTCTGGGGAATGGTGCTGAACGTGTCACGGCGGCACCCCGAACGAGAGGCCCCATGATCGCAGGATCATGGGGGCTCTGTCATACCTCGGGCGAATCCGCGGTGGGCGCAATCGTCCCACCCACCGCTGCCTGGTATCGGCTGAGGACCTTGGGCCAACCGGCGTCGTATTCCTGGCGCGCGGCCACGGCGTCTGCGAACCGCTCCCACCCTGCGTGCTCGAGCACCACGAGGGTCTGGTCCCCGACCGCAGTGAACTCGACCGAAACCTGGCTGGCCTGCTCGGGGTCGTGCCCGGGGTGCCAGTTGATGGCGAGTCGCTTCGGCGGCACCCACTCGGTCACCTCGCCCCAGGGCGAGGTCGTGCCGTCCGGTGCGGTCTCGACGAGGACACCGTCGACGAAGGCGACGGTCGCACCGGTCCCGGAGATGCTCAGTGAGTCGAGCGGCCACCAAGCGCCGATGCGCTCAGTGAAGACTGCGAACGCGGTGGCGGGATCGGCGTGCACGACGATTTCGCGGTGGATGGGTGGCAGGCTGCTCATGTCTCCTCCTGGGGGCCGGAATCGCTCTCCGCCTGGTGGCCGGATTCGCGCTCTGCGATCACTCGTTCCGTTTCGGCTGCGAAGTCGCCCAGCGCTGTATCCCACATGTCGACAAGCCACCGCTGGGCGAGGTCGAGCCCGCCGGGGGCGAGTGCGTAGAGGTTGCGGGTGCCGACGCTGTGGTGCTCGACGAGACCGGCGCTCTGGAGCACCCGAAGGTGCTTGCTCACGCCGGGGCGACCCACCGGCAGTCGGTCGGCGAGTTCACCGACGGGGAGCGGTCGCTCGCGCAGCGCCTCCACGATGCGTCGCCGCATCGGTTCGCCCAATGCGTCGAAGACGACTTCGGCTGATCCAGTACTGCTCATAACCGTTACTCTACGGCAACGGTTGCTTGCAAGCAACGGTTGCTGCGGAGTAACCGTTCGGTTCGGGTGCGACAGTGTCGTCGGTCGGGCTCACTGCGGTGCTCTCAGCACTCGCACGTGATCGCTCCCAGCGGTGCGGTCAGCGGGTCGGGGGCGCGGGTGTTCGGCCCGGAGTCGTCCTCGATGGGCAGTCCCTCGCGTGCCCAGTACTCGAAGCCTCCGATCATCTCCCTGACTGCGAATCCGAGTTTCGCGAATTCGAGGGCGGCTCGGGTCGCGCCGTTGCAGCCCGGCCCCCAGCAGTAGGTGACGACCGGCAGGTCGCGGGGGATCTCGGCAGGCGCTCGGTCGGCGATTTCGGCCGTGGGCATATGCACGGCACCCGTGATGCGTCCCTGTTCCCATGCGGCGGTGCCGCGGGAATCGACGAGGACGAAGCGCGCTCCCCGGTGCTGGTCAGCATGGACGTCGGAGGGGTCGGTTTCGCAGGCGAGCTTCGCCGCGAAGTGGGCGGCCGCCTCGGTGTGGTGAGTGGTCATGGCCGCATGCTAGTGAGGCGAAGGAGCAGATGACAGACCGAACATCCGGTGATCATCTCGCCTCGGCGGGAGATTCGTGGCAGTCTGTTCACATGGCCGCGAAACTCACGATCGCTCTCGACAAGGTCGATACGGCGATCCTCTCCGTGCTCCAGGACAACGGTCGTCTCAGCGTCGCCGAGCTCGCCCGCCGGATCACGATGAGTCACTCGGCCACCGCCGAACGCGTGCGACGACTCGAGGAATCGGGGGTGATCAGCGGCTACGGGGCGGAGGTCGACCCCGAAGCGCTCGGCTTCCCGATCATGGCGTTCCTCCGCCTGCGCTACCCGAGCAGCGACTACGACCCGCTCCATGCGCTGCTGCGCAAGCAGCCGGAGGTCATCGAAGCCCATCACGTCACCGGCGACGACTGCTTCATCATGAAGGTCGTCGCCACGGATATGCGCCACCTCGAGCAGGTCAGCGGACGGATCGGCACCCTCGGGAGCGTGACGACCAGTGTCGTCTACTCCTCGCCGCTGCCACCGCGCCCCGTGCTGCCGCCGGCCTGAGTTGGACGGCCCGCCGGGCCGAGCTGAACGGCCCGCCGGGCCGAGCGAGCGATGTTCCCGATCTGACACGTCATTTGTCGTCCCTGGCACCTCTGAGCAGGAGTGATGCGGATAATGTTGGTCCGGTTGACGGGGCACACAGGATGGCCCCGCATGGGAAAGGACGAACATGACGCTCTCAGGACTCCGCTCGGCTCGGGTCGCCTCGTACACCGCGGCCATCGGGCTCGCGGCCGTGCTCACCCTCTCGGCGTGCGGCTCCGCCGGCTCCGACGAGGCTGCCGGCAGCTCCGAGGACTCACCGGCGGCGATGACCACCGAGGAGACCCAGGCGCCCGAGACCACCGCGGCAGCCGCCCCGGCGGGCGAGGGCACCGTGGTCAAGGTCGGCAAGGAGTTCACCGACAAGGAGACCGGCGACGTCGTCACCATCGTCTCCGCCGTCCGCAACAACCCCACCGAGTACTACGAGGCCAGCGACAATCCGGACGGCGAGATGGTCTACCTCGAGGTCAAGGTCGTTCCCGGCAAGGACTACGGCGGCACGATCAGCCCCGCCGACTTCTACCTCGACAGCGCCGGTGAGGAGGCCAACTACGCCTCGACCGCCGACGAGGAGGTCAAGAAGGCCGGCTACACGTACTTCGAGTCCGCTTCGCGCCGTGACGGAGAGGCCACCGGCTACGTCCCGATCTACGTGAGCAAGACCGCCGACACCCTCAATGGCTCCTACGTCCGCCCCGAGGCGAAGGTCCTCGGCGAGGACAAGAAGATCCCCGAGTTCCGCGGAGAGTTCGAAGTTCCCGCGTCCTGAGCGACCGGCAGCGAATGAGTGGTCGAGGGGGAGCCGCCGATTCGGCGGTTCCCCCTCGGCCTGCACTCACGGCTCAACCGCCCCCGCGAGACGCCCGCCTCACCCCTGCGAGACGAGCTTCTGGAGGACCTGGAAGGCGACGGCGACGACGAGCGCGTTGTAGAAGAACGCGACGATGCTGTGGAGCAGGACGATGCGGCGGGCCGGCACCCCGCAGACCTCGACGTCGGAGGTCGCGAACGAGGTGCCGATCGTGTACGCGAAGTAGAGGTAGTCGAGCCTCGACGGTGAGGTCGTCGTCGGGAAGCTCAGCTCGCGGTCGTCGTTGGCCGCCTCGGTGACCTCATAGATCTCCGCGAACGCAATGTGGAGCATGAGCCAGGAGAGGATGATGCCCCCGCTCGCCGCGTAGAGCAGCAGCGTCTGATCCGAACCGGCTTCACCCGTCCCCTGGGCGACCATCGCCGTGATCGCCGCACTGATGCCCACGAGCGCAGCGAGCAGCGGAGGAACCCACAGCCACTTGACGACGACCCTCGCCTCATCCCGGTCACCGGCGGCAGGACGCGAGTCCCTCCAGACGACGATGAACCCGACGACGAGGTAGAGCGTCGTCACCGCCTCCCAGAGGAACAGCGCCCACAGCGCGTCCGTGAAGAGATAGATGAGGCAGGTGATGACAATGAGCACCTGTGCCGCACCGCTCGTCCACATTCCCTTCGACGGCCGGGTCGCCACCGTGATCGAGTCTTCAGCCATGGCCCGAATATACGTCACCCGCCCCTGAACCAGCCCCCGCCGGTTGCGCTCCTTCCCGAGCCCCCCGCCGGCTCCGCTCCGTCCCGGCCCCGCCCGTTCCGCGCCCACCCCAGCCCCCGCGCGTTAGAGTGAGGCGTGCCCGGATTCGACATCGCCCTCACCGTCGTCGGCAGCATCAACGCCGACATCACCGCGGTCACCGACCGCCTGCCCGTCCCCGGCGAGACCGTCGGCGGAGGCAGGCTTCTGCGCAGCCCCGGCGGCAAGGGCGCGAACCAGGCGGCCGCTGCGGCCCGCCTCGGCGCGCGGACTCGGATGATCGGCGCCGTCGGCACCGACCCGGCGGGACGCGAAATGACCGAAGCCCTGCGGCAGGCAGGAGTCGACGTCGACCAGGTCGCCGAGGTGGACGCGGAGACCGGGACCGCGCTCATCACCGTCGACGCCCGCGGGGAGAACACGATCGCCGTGTGCGAAGGCGCGAACGCCCAGGTGAGCATCGCCGACCATGAGTTCCCCGCAACCGAGACCGTGCTCACCCAGCTCGAGATCCCGCTGGCGACCGTGACCGCGCTCGCCGCCGCCGTCCGCGGGTTCTTCGTCGTCAACGCCGCCCCTGCCCGTCCTCTCCCCGCCGAGGTGGTCGACCGTGCCGACCTCATCATCGTCAACGAATCCGAATTCGCAGCCCTCCCGCAGCTGCGCAAGGCCCGAGCGGTCGCCGTGACCTACGGCGCTCAGGGTGCCGCCCTGTACGAACGCGCCGAGCAGATCGCCGTCGCCCCCGCGCAGACCGTGACCCCCGTGAGCACCGTCGGCGCCGGCGACGCCTTCTGTGCGGCACTGACGATCGGCCTGCGCGCAGGCCTGAGCGCCGAAACCGCCCTGAGAGCCGCCAACGCCGTCGGCGCAGCCGCCGTGACCGACCCGAGCGCGAGACCGGCCTTCCCGGCCTTCGCCCATTTCCTGCCCGACACCGACGAGACCAGCACCGACCACCCCGCCACCGACCACCCCGCCGACGCCGACCACGACCACCCTGATTCAGGAGCCCGCCGATGACCGACTCAGCGACCTGCAGCGAGGCAGTTCCCATGCCGCTGCCGACCCCGGGCACGCCGAGTTCCGACCCGCTCACCGGCCTCAGCGCCTTCCCGCTCACCCCGATCCGCGACGGAAGCCTCGACACCGACGCCTTCGCCGGAATCGTCGACCGCCTCGTGAACGCCGGCGTCGATTCGATCGCCCCGCTCGGGTCGACCGGCTGCGGGCCCTATCTCCACACGGACGAACGCGCCGAGATCGCGCGGATCACCGTCGACCGTGCAGGCGGCATCCCCGTCATCGTCGGCATCGGCGCCCTGAGCACGCGGGACGTCCTTGCCAACGCCGCCTCTGCCGAGGCGGCCGGCGCCGCAGCCCTCCTGCTCGCCCCTGTCAGCTACCACCCTCTCACCGACGACGAGGTCGTCGCCCTCTTCCGCACCGTCGCCTCGGCGAGCGGACTGCCCCTCATCGTCTACGACAACCCCGGCACCACCCACTTCGCCTTCACCACCGACCTCTACGCCCGGCTCGCCGAGATCGAGACGGTCGCGGCGATCAAGATCCCCGGCCTGCCGATGAGCCCCGAGGACTGGCGGGCTCGCGTCGCCGCCATCCGGGCCGCCACCTCCGGCAGGGTGGCAGTCGGCGTCTCCGTCGATGCCTACGGTGCCGAAGGACTCATCGCCGGCTGCGACGCGTGGTACTCCGCGATCGGCGGCACCCTGCCCGGGCCCATGCTTGCAATCACTCGGGCCGCACAGTCCGGGGAGGCCGAACGCGCCCGCGAACTCTTAGTCCACCTCCAACCGCTGTGGGACCTCTTCGCCGCCCACGGCGGCAGCCTGCGGGTGGGTGCCGCGATCGCCGAACAGCTCGGCCACGTCACCGGTCACTGCCTGCCCGCCCCGCTGGCACCGCTCGACGCCGAAGGCAAGGAGACGGTCGCCGCGCTCATCGCCGCCCTCGGCCTGCACTGAGCGTCCGGCCCGCCGCCACCCGTTCACGCAGTCGTCATCTCCGGTTCCGAGCCGGGACACCTCACTCCATATATATGGAGAACTGCGGGCACAACTCACCCGCGCCCGCCTCGACTCGGAGAACCGATGACGACATCGAAGACAGTCACCGCCGCCCTCACCGCCTTCCTCCTCACCACCGGTCTGAGCGCCGGACTCACCGTCACCGGTGCCACTTCGGCCACCGCGGCCGAGGTGGCGGAGCCGATCAGCACCTCAGCCCCGGATGCGCAGGTCGCCCTCGGCTACCTCGGCGCGTATGAGACCGGTCAGTTCGACGAGTCCGCCGCAGAGATCACCGCCGTCTACGGCGACACCGTCTTCACCGTCAACGCGCAGGCCGCGACCGTCGACATCATCGACGCGAAGGACCCGGCCAAGCCGGTCAAGATCGGGGAGATCACCGGCTCCGGGACGGCGAACTCGGTCGCCGTGCGCGACGACGGCCTCGGCGTCATCGCCCTGGAGAACGAAGACAAGACGGCACCCGGGTCGCTGATGTTCTTCGACGCGAGGACCACCTCGGCGACGGTGCTCGGATCGGTCGGGGTCGGATCCCTGCCGGACATGGTCACGATCACCCCCGACGGCAAGCAGGCGCTGGTGGCGAATGAGGGCGAACCGGCCGATGACTTCTCGACCGATCCCGAAGGCTCGGTGGGCATCGTCGACCTCCCCGCCGAGGTGGCCGCCCCCTCGACCGCGGATGTGCGGACCGCGGACTTCCGGGACTTCGAGGACGGCGGGTCGAAGACCCTGCCCGAAGGTGTGCGCGTGTTCGGACCCAACCCCAACGGGGATCTCCCGGTCTCCCGGAACCTCGAACCCGAGTACATCACGGTCGCCGGCGGGAAGGCCTACGCGAGCCTGCAGGAGGCCAATGCGATCGCCGTCGTCGACATCGCCGCCGGCGAGGTCGAACGGATCATGCCGCTGGGATACAAGGACTACGGCACGGCCGGCAACGGACTCGACGCCTCCGACCGTGACCCGAAGGACGCCCCGACGGTGAACATCGCGACCTACCCGGGGCTCAAGGGCGCGTACATGCCCGACACCGTCTCGACGTTCTCCGCAGGCGGCACCGACTACCTCGTCACCGCGAACGAAGGCGACTCCCGCGAATGGGGCGACTTCGTCGACGCGGCCAGGGTCAAGGACCTCGGCGGCGACGGACTGGCACCGGTGTGCACGACTTCACCGCTGGCCGACAAGCTCGGCGACGATCAGCTCGGTCGCCTCAACGTCATCACCGACCTGGGTCTCAGCGCCGACGGCAGCTGCTACCAGGAGCTCTACGCGTTCGGCGGCCGGTCGTTCTCGATCTGGACGACCGACGGGAAGCTCGTCGCCGACTCCGGTGATGAGTTCGAGCAGATGACCGCGAAGGCCATCCCGCAGTTCTTCAACTCCAACCACACCGAATCCAACCTCGAGGGCCGCAGCGACGATAAGGGCCCCGAGCCCGAGGCGCTGACGATCGGCCAGGTGGGGGAGACGACGTACGCGTTCGTCGGCTTCGAGCGCATCGGCGGCATCGCCGTCTACGACCTGTCCGACCCGGCGAAGCCGACCTTCGCGACCTACTACAACAACCGAGACTTCTCCGTCTCTGTCGAGGACCAGATCGACGGGGCCGCGGATCCGGCCGGTCTGCTCTCGAGCGCAGGCGACCTCGGTCCCGAGGGGATCACGTTCCTCGAGGCCGCGCAGTCACCGACCGGCGAGGCTGCGCTCGTCGTCGGCAACGAGGTGTCGGGGACGACGAGCATCTACTCCGTCTCCGACCTCACCGATGACGGCGGCTCGGACTCGGGCGCGGCCGCGGATGCGGGCGGCAGCTCCGATGCGGGAGCAGCAGCGGATGCGGGTGCCGGGTCCGACTCGGGTGCCGGTTCGGATGCGGGCGCTGCCGCAAATGCGGGCGCTGCAGCGGATGCGGGCGCCGAGGCGGGGGCAGGGTCCGATGCGACTGCCGGAACCGATGCGACTGCCGGAACCGACGCGACTGCCGGAACCGACGGGGGAGCGGGAGGCGGTTCCGCCTCGGCGAACGGCGGGGCCGGTGCGACGGGCACGGACGCCGGAGCGGATACGAAGGCCGGCGAGGCGAAGGCCGACTCCGCAGGCGGCAAGGCCGACTCCGCAGGCAGCACAGCTGACTCCTCGGACAACACGGCCGATGACAGCAATGCCGGGTCGCTTCCGCGCACGGGTGCCGACCTCGGACAGTATCTCCTCATGGGAGTTGTCGCACTGCTGCTCATCGGACTCGGCGTCACCGCCTTCGTCGTGACGAAGCGCCGCTGAGCAAACTGACGCCCGTGGGGACGGTCGACGACCATCCCCACGGGCGGAGGAGTCAGTCGATCTGCCCGATCGGTTCGCGCTTCTCGGCCTGGAACTGATCCTCGGCCCGCCCGCGCGCCCAATAGGCCGAGATCGACAGGGACTCGCGGGGAACCTCACGGTCCTTGAGGATCCGTCGGATCGCCTTGATCGTCTCCCGCTCGCCGTGGGCGAAGACCTGCGGTGTGCCCTCCGGCCAGTCGAGATCGGCGACGGCGGCGATCAGCGCCTTGTCGTCCTCGACCCACGTCACGGTGATACCGGCCGGTACATCGGGAAGCAGACGATCCTCGGCGTGAGCGACATTCGCGATGACATGGCCGCCCGCGTCCGCCTCCATTGCCTCAATTGCTGCACTCACCGCCGGAAGCGCCGTGTGGTCGGCGATGAGCAGATGCCACGGCGCTGCCGGTTCGGGACGGTAGGCCCCTCCCGCACCCATGGCCACGAGGGTGTCACCGGGGGCGGCCGTCTTGGCCCACGGGCCGGCAATGCCCTCATCGCCGTGGACGACGAAGTCGATCGTCAGCTGCTTCTGCTCCCGATCCATCTCGCGCACCGTGTACGTGCGATTGCGCGGCAGCATCTCGGGGGAGTGCTCGCGCAGGGCGGCGAGGTCGTAGGGAGGGACGAGCCCGAAGGCGGGATCGGCGAACATGATCTTGACGTACTTGTCGCTCGACTCGTTGTCCCTGATCGCGTCGAAGCCCTCGCCTCCCGCGGTGATCCGGATGAGGTTCGGGGTGATCGTCTCGGTCGAGACGACCGTGAGGATCGCCTGCGGGCGGTCGGGGCGCTTCGTGCGTTCAGGGGCGGCTGTCGACATCGGAGACCTTTCGTTCGCGAGGAGTTAGGTTCACCTTAGCAAACGTGCTCGGACTCTCGGTGCTGCTTCCGCGAACGCTCCGGCCGCGCAGTCCGCCCGGCCCGCGAGTCGGCTACGAGGTCTGGTCGGCGAAGTCGTCGCGGACGCGCCGCAGTCCGCGCAGGTCGAGGTCGCGCAGCTCCTTGGGGGAGTCGACGATCTCGACATCGGGCAGCGCCGAGTCCTGACCGCTGCAGCCCATCGCGTTCTCGGGGTCGAGGAGGACGACGCGTTTGCCTTCGTCCTCGAGCCGGCGCAGCGCTTCGACGACCATCCGCCGGGCCACCTCGTTGATCGAATACACCCGGCGCATGTCGAGGGCGAAGACGTCGACGGCCTCGTCGGGAGCGGTGATCTCGCGCATGACGTTCTCCGCCCCGGCCCACTGGATGGCGCCCTGGAGGCTGACGATGCGGACCATATCGCCCTTCGCGTCGACGAACCGGCGGTCGCGGCGGATGATCGAACGGGCCGGCTCCGGAGCGTTCATGATGTGGAGGCCGAGGTCGGCCGAGAGCGAGCGGAAGATCTTCGCCCCGCGCACGCTCGTGCCGTGCTTGTCGAGCCGCGGTGAGAACGTCGCCATCCCGAGCTGACCGGGCAGGACACCGAAGAGTCCACCGGAGACGCCGCTCTTGGCGGGCACTCCGACCTCCGTCATCCAGTCCCCGGCGGCGTCGTACATCCCGCACGTCATCATCACCCCGAGCACCTGTCGGTTGACCCGGGGCGAGAGCACGCGCTCACCCGTGAGCGGATTCGTCCCGCCCCCGGCCAGGGTCGCGGCCATGATCGCCAGGTCCTTGACGCGGACGAGGACCGAGCACTGGTTGATGTAGCCGCGCACCACCTCGTCGGGGTCGTCGGTGATGACCCCGTAGGAGCGGAGCATGTTCGCGATCGCGATGTTGCGGTAGGCCTCCTGCAGTTCGCCTGCGGCGATGTGCTCGTCGACGCGCAGCTGCCGGCCGGCGAAGCGGGAGAGCCCGGCGCGCACGATCTCCGTGCGCTCGGCGAGCGTCGCCCCTTCCCCGCCGAGGAGGGAGTGGACTGTGAGCGCCCCCGCGTTGATCATCGGGTTGAGCGGCTTGCCTGAGGTCTTGTCGAGCGAGAGTTCGTTGAACGCCTCACCGGTGGGTTCGACCCCGACCTTGTCGAGCACGGCGGGCAGGCCGAGCGCCTCGAGCGCGATCCCGTAGATGAAGGGCTTCGACATCGACTGGATCGAGAACTCGAAGTCCGCGTCGCCCGAATCGTATTCGACGCCGTCGAGGGTGGAGATGCAGATCGCGAGCTTCGTCGGATCCGCTGCGGCGAGGTCGGGGATGTAGTCGGCGGTGGCGCCGCTGAGATCGTAGCGATGACGTTCGAGCGTCGCATCGAGGAAATCGGGAATGGGCGATCGCATGGCACCTCCTGCATCGTGTCGGTCGGGGATCGGCCGGGCGTTCGGCCCGACTGCCATTCTCACACACCCATCCTCCCTGCCGATGTGGGATCGCCCACCTCGCCGAGGCGGTCGCTGAGTACCCGGGTCGCCTCGCCGAGGCGGTCGTCCCTTACCCCGGCCCGCCCCGCGGAGGCGGTCGATGGCGAACGCGCGACGCCCCCGCACGTGACCCGTGCGGGGGCGTCGTCGGTGCGTTAGCCGGTGCGCTCAGGCAATGAGCGGTGACCTCAGGAGGCGTCGGGTCGGTTCCGCTGATCCTGCGGATCGGTCGAGGGATCCCGGTCCGGACGGACGTCGGGTCCCGGCTGACCGCCAGCAGGTCCGCGTCCATCGGCGGGGCCGCGCCCGTCGGTGCCGCGTCCGTCGGTGCCGATCGCACGATCGGCGGCGTCGCGAGCACCCTGGATCTTGTCGGTGTACTTGCCCTTCGTCAGCGAATCCGCGGCGCCGGCGGCCTTGTCGAGGATCTGGTCGCTGAACTTCTCCACCTTCTCGGAGTTGAGCTTCTCACGGACCTTGGGATCGTTGGCGAGGTTCTTCGCCTTGTTGAGGAACTTGTCGAAAGCCATGATGAGGCCCTTCTTCACAGGTGCGGTTCACAGATGTGACGGTCACCACCGATCGTAGCCAGCGTGACTGAGTCGGTCCTGTCAATCGCCTCCACCGATCCTTACGACCTGTCCCGGCACCCTCACGACGGTCACGTCGCCCAGGCTCTGTCGAATCCCCGGTCTCCTACGACGCCCCTGACCCGCCCGTCGCCGAGGTGTACCGCAGCGCCGCCTGCACCCGTGACTGCACGCCGAGCTTCGTCAGCACCCGGGAGACATGGGTCTTCACCGTCGCCTCGGCGATCCCGAGCTCCCTGGCCAGGGTCCGATTGTTCTTGCCCGCAGCGACCCCTTCGAGCACTTCGAGCTCACGCTCGGTGAGGTCGTCCGGCAGGGCCTCGACGGGCGGGGCCGACCCCGCATCCCCGGGCAGGGTCGAGAGCATCGCGACGACGCTCGCGGTGACCTCGCCCGAGAGCACGGTGTCCCCGGCCGCAGCGCGGACGACTGCGTCGATGAGCTCCTCGGCCGAGGCGTTCTTGAGCAGGAACCCCGCAGCCCCTGCTTTGAGCGCCCCGAGGATGACCTCGTCGAGTCCGAACGAAGTGAGCATGAGCACCGTCGAAGGGGAGTCGCGCAGCTGCCGGGCTGCGGCGATCCCGTCGAGGTGCGGCATGCGGACGTCCATGAGGACGATGTCCGGTGACAGTGCCGCCGCCATGCTCACCGCGACCCGCCCGTCGGCGGCCTCCCCGACGACGGTGATCTCCGGGGAGGTCTCGAGCACCATGCGGATGCCGGCGCGCACCGCGCCGTGGTCGTCGGCGATGAGGACGGAGATCATGATTCGGCCCCCGCGCCGTCGTCCGGGTGCGAGGGCAGTCCGATGACGGCGGTGAACCGACCCGATTCGAGGGTGAAATCGGCACTCCCGCCGAGGCGGCTGAGGCGTCTGCGGATGTTCTCCAGTCCCCTCCCGGTGCCGATGAGATCGCCGGCGTCGCGATCGGGGCCGGTGACGGGGTTGGACACGGTGAGCATTCCCGGTTCCGGCGCGGTGATCGTCAGTTCGCGCGGGTGCGCGTGTTTGACGACATTGGCGACGAGTTCGGCGAACACCGGACGCAGAGCCTCCTCATCGTCTCCGGTGAGCGTGTCGATGAGTTCGTCGCCGTGCACCTCGACCCCGACGCCGCGGGCGAGTGCGAGCGTCTCGGCGACAGACGACGTCGCCGGGTCGGCTGCGGTTGGTTCGGCGCTGAGCACGTCGATCATCCGCCGCAGTTCGCTCAGCGCTCGGTCGGCGGAGGCGTGGATGGTGGTGAGCACCTCGGCGCGGACCCGCTCGTCGTTCGCGGCCAGGGCCGCCTGCGACTGCAGGGCGATCGCGGAGATGTGACCGGCGACGAGGTCGTGGAGGTCCTCGGCGGCAGCGGTGCGGACCTTCTGCTCGGTCAGGCGGGCGCTCACCTCGGCGGTGCGGTGGGCGAGGACGGCGACCTGGGTCTGGGCGTCGGCGCGGGAGCGTTCGGCTTCGGCCCGGGCCCGTTCCGCCTCGGCCGTGTTCCGGTGCTCGCGCACACTCGACGCCCACGCGGCGGGGAGGAAGACGATGAGGGCGGCGAGCAGGGAGAACTGGAAGGCCGCCGAAAGGGCGGCTCCGGCGGCGAAGGCGAGGAGCCCGGTGAGGACCGTCGCCGCCCCAGCGAGGAGGGACACGATTCTCGCCACGGGTTTCGGGGCGTGCCCGACGAGGGCGAAGACGAGTTGGAAGACCAGCCACAGCGCGAAGTTGTGTCCGCCGGCGAGCATGTCGATGCCGATGCCTGCGAGGATGCTCGTCGTCGAGACGAGGACGCGGGGAGCGTAGAGGGTGCCGACGAAACCGCAGATCACGAGGATCGGCTGGGCCACCGCATCGGGGACGACGTCGAGGGGAAACCACTGCTCCTGCGGTCCGAGGACGATGAAGAGGATCCCGATGCAGCTGAGGACGATCGCGGTGACGAGGTCTTCGACGTCGAAGGTCGGCAGCCCGGGCAGGCGGATCGATCGGGGAGTGGGCCTCGCAGCGGACATGGTCCGAGTCTAATGATGCCGGGTGCCGAGGCGGATCATCCTAAAGTCGCATGCCCGGTGCGACTTCGGACCGACGCGCATGCCGGGTCCCGGTTCCTAGCCTGGGGACATGGACTCACCACGAGTGCAGGGCGCCGCCGGGTTCTTCAGCGGACCGGTCGAGCTCCTCGAATTCGTCCTCCCGCTCGCCGCCGCCCAGGTCCTCGGTGCCACCCCCGCCCAGACCGGGGCGCTGCTCGCCGTCCAGTTCCTCGTCTCCCTCCTCACGAGGCCGGTGGCCGGCGTCCACGTCGACCGCGCAGGGAGTGAGCGGGGGACGCTTCTGCTTGCGGCTGCCGGGGCGGGATGCGGTGCGCTCTCCTTCGTCCTCTACACCGCCGCGACCACCCTGCCGCCGGCCTTCGCCGCCGCTGGTCTCGGGGGACTGGGCGGCGCGTACTTCTGGGTCGCGATCCGCGCCCACATCGCCTCACGCATAGGTTCCGGAGACGACCGCTTCGCCGCACTCATGGAGAGCGAGTCCTCCGGTGCGTGGATCGCCTTCCTCACAGGCATCCCGCTGTTCCAGATCGCCGGAGCGTCGGCGATGTTCCTCACCTGCGCGGCATCGTGCCTCGTCGCCGGTGTCCTCCTCGCGTTCACCGCCCTCACCGGCACCGATCGCCTCACCGGCACCGCCCGGCTCACCGGCACCGACCGTCTGGTCGCGAGACCCTTCACACAGGTCGAGGCCCGGAGCCTGCTGCGGTCCCTGCGCGGCATCCTCGCGCTCACCGGCGTCGTCGCCTTCGCCGAAGGCATCGTCTCCCTCCTCCTCATCCTCCACCTCATCGAGCGACTCGGCTTCGATCTCGGGGCGATCGCGCTCGTCTACCTGCCCGGGGCGATCGTGCTCAGCATCGCCCCGAGGCCGCTGCACCGACTGGTCCGCCGAGTGCCTCCGCACCGGATCCTGCTCCTCGGACTCGGCTGCTCCGCCGTGTTCGCCGCTGCCCTGGTCACCCGACCCGGCCCGGTGTCCCTAGCCGTGCTCTGGATCCTCTCCGCCCTGTGCTTCTCCCTACTCGTCCCGTTGCTCGAACGTCTCGTCGCAGAGGTCTCCGGTGAGCACGCGGGCCGCGGGTTCGGGTGGTATCAGAGCGCTGACCTCCTCGGTTCGGCCGCGGGCGCCCTGGCCGCGGGTCTCCTCTTCGGGGCGGGATTGTGGGAGGTCGCGACGATCGGGGCGGGGCTCCTCCTCGTCGTCTCCGGCATCCTCGGCCGGCGCAGCCTCCGGTCCTTCGCCGCCGTCGCAGAAACCTCCGAGCTCACACTCGCAACACCGCACTCAGCCGGCGGGCCCCCACCCGACCGCACACCGTCAGAGCACCATGAACACGGAAAGGGGCTGACCTCAGCCATGAAGAGAACCGCCACCACACTCGCCGTCCACGTGGGCATCTACCTCCTCGCCCAGGTCGTCTTCGCGTTCCTCGGCGCGAGCTGGCCGTGGGAGGTCATCACCGGCAACACCACGCCCGCCACCATCCTCACCTGGAACTCCGAGGGCACCCAGGTGCAGCGGTGGATCGGGTCGGTCTCGCGCATCTGGACGATCGTCGTCCTCGTCGACATTCTCTGGTCCGGCTACCGGATGATCGTGCCCAAGGACAAAAGCGACCGCACCGAGGAGTGAGCGCACCGCACCAGGGCGCTCACCAGAGCACGACGCTCACTTGAGCATGACGCCGGTGCCGTGGACGCTCACCCGCAGACCGTCGTCGACGGGTTTGATGTCGGTGAGCTCGAGACCCGCAGGCAGGGCCTCGAGGTCGATGACGATGTCGGAGATCGACGAAGTGAGGAATCCAGGCAGGCTCGAAAGGTCGACCTCGGCCGAACCGAGGGTGATCGTCGAGGCGGAGACGAGGATCTGCCGACCGCTCGCGCGCGCGTCGATGCCGATGCGCACATCCTGACCGAGCAACGAACCGGTGAGGATGAGCCGACTGCCCTCCGTCGTGAACGACATGCCCGCAGGCAGGGACGCCTTCTCCTTCGCCAGGGTGTCGATCGTCGACAGCGGCAGCGTCGCCTCGGCGTCGACCGTGCCGATCGGGCGGGAGGTGTCGGTGGGGACGTCGAAGAGCTTCGCATCGACGCTGGAGAACTCGATGTTCTCGTACTTCGCGCTCGCCGCCTTCACCCGCACCGAGTCGAGACGGCCCGCGGCGAGCTGGGTGAGGACGGGGAAGCCCTCGACGGTGACGTCGGCATCGCCGTAGGACTTCAGTCCCTCGGCGATCCGCTGCTCGGTGAGGCCCGCGACGATCCGGTCGGCGGCGATGGCCCCGACGACGAGCGTGAGGACGACGAGGATCCCGGAGACGATGAGGGATCGGCGGCGGCTGCGGGGGCGAGGATACTCACGAGTCGGCATGGCCGCCATTCTTCCATCGCCGCGACCTAGGATGGGCTCATGGACTCAACGCGCACGCAGAACATCAGGACTCTCTCAGCCCGACTCAACTCGTTCCACTCGTCCATCTACTTCTCCGAGACCGTCGGCCGCTCGTATGCCGAACTCGGCCTCGAACCCGGCATCCCCGCGAACATGGCCGCCCGTTCGGCCCCCATGGGCCGGGTCACCGCAGGCGTCGTCGCCGGAACCTTCTGCAACTATTCGCCTGCCTTCATCGCCACCCTCATTCCCCGCCTCTGGGACACGGTCTCGCCCGAGGTCATGGTCTCCGCACGCTTCGACGCCGTCTCCCTCTACTTCGAGGAGCTCTTCGGCTCCCGTGACGACATCGCCCTGCTCACCGAGGCGGCCACCGAGCTCACGAGCGCCCTCGCACCCGTGCGGGCAGCCCTCGACTTCTCCGGGCGGGCCCTGGCCGCGGCGACCGCCGAGGCCGTCGACGCCCACACCCCGGCCACCGCGTTCGAGGCCCTCTGGGACACCGCCACGGTGCTGCGCGAGTTCCGCGGCGACGGTCACGTCGCCTCCCTCGTCACCGCCGGAGTGCCCGGCATCGACGCGCTCCTCCTCGACGTCGGCACCGGTGCCTCGTTCAAGCCGCGTGCCGCGCAGAAGACGCGCGGGTGGAGTGATGAGGAGTGGCAGGCCGCCCAGTCACGCCTCGCCGAGGCGGGTCTGCTGACGATCGGCACCGACGACCGCGGCTACCCGCTGCCGGAGATCACCGAGGCGGGACGGACGCTGAAGGAGGAGATCGAGGTCCTCACCGACGGCACGGTCGCCGCCGCCTGGTCGGTCCTCGACGACGAGCAGATCTCAGCCCTCGTGTCCCCGAGCCGCACCCTGGTCAAGGTCTTCGCGCAGGCCGGAGCGTTCCCGTCCTCCGTCTTCGCCCAGCCGGCGAAGAAGACGAACTAGGACGGCGTCGGGAGCGGAATCCGGGGAGTCGTCAGTCCTCGGAGGCGAACTCGGCGACGACCTCGGCGGAGATCCGCTTCGCATCATCGGAGCTCGGACCCTCGGCGGAGAAGACGGCACGACGGTAGTACTCGAGTTCGACGATGGAATCGCGGATGTCGCCGAGCGCGCGGTGACCGCCGTGCTTCTCCGGAGCCTGGAAGTAGGCGCGCGGGAACCACTGCTTGGCGAGCTCCTTGATCGAGGAGACGTCGATGATCCGGTAGTGGAGGTAGTCGACGAGTTCGGGCATCTGCTTGTTCAGGAACACCTTGTCCGTGCCCACCGAGTTCCCGCCCAACGGAGCCTTGCCGGCCTCGGGCACGTGGCCCTTGACGTACTCGAGGACTCGGGCCTGCGCGTCGGCGACGGTGGTGCCGGAGTCGAGTTCGGTGATCAGGCCCGAGGCGGTGTGCATCTTCGTGACGAACTCATTCATGTTCTCCCGCGCCGCCGCGGAAGGCCGGATGACGATGTCGATGCCCTCGTCGAGCGGCTTGAGGTCGAAGTCCGTGACGATCGCGGCGATCTCGACGAGTTCGTCGCGCGCTTCGTCCAGGCCGGTCATTTCGCAGTCGATCCACACAATTCTGTCGTTGCTCACTCTGCAAGCCTATATGCTGCCCGGCGCACGCGTGCCCGAGGCGTCGGGGCAGACGGTGCCTGTGACGCCGAGGCGGTGTGGGCGACGACACACGCTGAGTGCATCCGCAGAACCCGTCCCAGCTCAGTGGCCTAAACTTGGACTGTCGTCTGCCCACATGGGGCCGGCGAGGAAGTGCCGAGTTGAGGAGAAGGTTCGCGCGTGCGTTACACACTGGCTGTGATTCTCATGGTGGTGGGTGTCGTTGTCTCAGGCCTCGGGCTGCTGCAGAAGACCCTGTGGGCCCCGGACGACACGATCACCGCCACGACGCAGATCGAGGGGTCAGCGCCGGCCGTCATCGTCGACCCGGGCATGCTCAACCTCTATGACACCCCGGCGAAGCTCACCGCCGAGGGCACGGGCGACCTGACGATCGCCCAGGCCCCGATCGAGAGCATCGACGCGTGGATCGGCGATTCCGCCGCCGCCCGCGTCACCGGGCTCGCCACCGGCGGCGGCCTGACCGTCGAGGCCAAGGACGGTGCGGCCGAGGTGCCCAACCCGGCAGGTGCCGACCTCTGGGAGGCCGAGGTCACCGGCAGCGGAACCGTGAGCCTGGACTGGAACGCCGAGGCGAACCGCACCGGGTTCCTCATCGCCGGCACCGGACAGCCCGGCGAGGTCACCTCGGTGACCCTGTCGTGGCCGAGCAACGCCGCCACCCCGTGGGCGATCCCGCTGATGATCGCCGGCGGAGTCATCTTCGTCATCGGCGTCGTCCTCCTCATCCTCGGCCGACGCACCGCGAAGCGGGAAGCCGACCGCCGCAAGGCCCGCCAGGACCGTCGCCGCAAGCTCGCCGAGTACGGCACGGCGTTCGCGATCGTGCCCGTCCTCGCGCTCAGCGCGTGCGGGACCGAAGAGCTGCCGAAGCCCGAACCCTCGGCAGCACCCACCGCCCCGATGGCCGGGGTGAGCGCCACCCAGGCCGAGCGCATCCTCGGGGCCGTGGCCACCGACGTCGCCGCCGCCGACGAGAAGCTCGACAAGGGAGCACTCGAAGCCCGCGCCGCCGGACCCGCCCTCGACCAGCGCACCGCTGCCTACGAGGTGAAGAAGAAGGTCAAGGACGAGAAGCTGCCGCCGGCCGTCGCCGCCGACGACATCGTGGTCAACTACACCGCCGCCACAGACGCGTGGCCGCGCGTGACCAGCCTCGTCACCTCCGCCGGGGACTCCACCCAGCTCCTCGCCCTCACCCAGGAGGACCCGCGCTCGGACTACAAGCTGTGGTCGCAGACCCAGCTCGTGCCCGGCACGAAGCTGCCGGAGATCGCCGACGCCCGCCAGGGCTCCCCGCTGCTCGACGCGACCGCCGAGGGCTTTGCCAAGACCCCGCAGCAGACGCTCGCCGACTACGCGAAGGCCCTGAGCTCGGGTGCCGACTCGAAGGAGGCGAAGACCTTCGAAGCCGACGACTTCTCGAAGTCGATCTGGGCGAACCAGAAGGAGCAGAAGAAGAGCGCCGAAGCAGGCAAGGCGAGCGTGAAGTTCGCCTACGAGCCCGGCAAGCAGATCGTCGCCCAGGGCACCGCGGGAGACGCCGCCGTCGTCACCGGCGTCATCGAAGCCACCTCGACGATCACGCCCCAGTCCGAAGGCGGACGCACCGGCACGCTGACGCTGAGCACCCCGCAGAAGGAGCTCACCGGTGAGAGCAGCACGCAGAAGCCGGTGACGACCTCGACGTACCAGGTGCTCACATTCCTCGTGCCCAAGGACGGCAAGGTCCGCCTCATCGGCGGACTCGAAACCCTGAGCGGAGCCAAGCTCGGCTGAGCCGACCGCCGCAGACGAACCAGCCACTGACCAGCAAGCAAAGGAGATCCCGTGACAGTCAATCCCTCACAGGACCCAGGCCCGCAGCAGGGGCTCGACCTCTCCGCGGTCCGGTCGAAGAACATGCCCGCCGGTGAGCAGGCGAGCCCGGCCCAGGACCCGAACGCGGTGCCCCTGCCCTCCCTCGTCCTCGACGTCGACGAAGCTGTGTTCAACGACGTCGTCGCGCTCTCCGAACGCGTCCCCGTCGTCATCGACCTGGGTTCCCCGGCGAGTGAGGAGAGCACCCAGCTCAGCCGGGCGCTCGAGAGCCTCATCGCTGGCTACGGCGGGCGCCTCGTGCTCGCCCGCGTCGACGTCGACGCCAACCCCCGCCTCCAGCAGGCCTTCGGCGTGCTGGCGGCACCGACCGTCGTCGCCGTCATCAAGGGCCAGCCGGTGCCGCTGTTCCAGGGGACCCTGCCGGAGCCGCAGATCGCCGCGTACCTCGACGAACTCCTCAAGCTCGCCGCGGAGAACGGGGTGAGCGGTCACGCCGTCGTCGACGGTGCCGAACCGGAGCCGACGGGCCCGAAGCATCCCGAAGCCGAGGCGGCACTCGCCGACGGCGACTTCGACACCGCCGAATCCCTGTTCAAGGCAGCACTTGCCGAATCGCCGGCCGATGAGGAGGCGAAGTTCGGTCTCGCCCGCGCCGGTCTCGGCCGCCGCCTCATCGACGCCGACCCCGCCGAGCTGATCGCGGCCGCCGATGCCGACCCGAAGGACGTCGAGGCCGCCATGGCCGCCGCCGACGCGCAGGTGGTCACCGGCGATCCCGCCGGCGCCTTCACCCGACTCATCTCCCTCATCCGCACCTCGGCGGGGGAGCAGAAGGAAGCACTGCGACTGCGGGTCCTCGACCTCTTCGAGATCGTCGGACCCGACGACCCGGCAGTGGCCAAAGCACGCACATCACTGATGAGGGCATTGTTCTGATCCAGATAGTCCGCCTCACCACAGCCGTCCTGTTCGCGATCGCCGCGGCGATCCTCGCAGTGCTGGTCGGCTCAGCCCTGTCCGTCGTCGGCACCGACGAAGTCACCGAGACCGAGGCCTTCGAGGTCTCCGACGGCTCCTATGCCATCGTCCTCGACGAGGCGGTCATACCCTACTCGGGCACCGACGTCACGATCGAGGCCCGCAACAGCCAGGGCAAGGAGCTCTTCCTCGGCACCGCGAACGGCGTCGACACCGACAGCTTCCTCGACGGGGTCTCGCAGATCCAGATCAGCGACGTCGACTTCCCGAACTCGGTGACGAAGCGCTCCCTGCCCGGCGACCCGGCCCCGGCCGCCGACATCGCCGGACGCGACTGGTGGATCTCCCAGGAGACCGGTCAGTCGGTGACGAAGACCTTCGACCTCGACGCCGACCCGCAGATGCTCGTCATCGCCCCGGCCACGGCGGGGGAGAACCTCGACGGCACGAGCGTGCAGCTGAAGATGCGCGTCGAAGGCGTGTTCGCGCTCAGCCTCATCGGACTCGCCGTCGCGATCATCTTCGCAGGCGCCGCCGCGTACTTCTTCCTCCGCTGGTGGAACGGACGCATCCGCCCCCGGAAGAAGACGGGCACCCCGAGGACGCCGGGCACCGGAACAGGAGAGGACTCCGTGGACAGCCGCAGGACCGCACGCCGAGGATCCGGCGACTCCGCCACCGCCCCCGAGGCACCGAAGGGCGGACAGACCGACGCCCCGCGGCGGTCCCGGCGCGGAGCCCGCGCCCGCGTGGCCACCGCGCTCACCCTGACGACGGGACTCGCGCTCAGCGGCTGTGCGGCCCTGCCCATCGCCCAGCCGCACACCCCCCAGGTCACCCCGTACGAACGCACCGCGGTGCGACCGGGCGAGGCCGGGAAGTTCATGACCGCCTACACCGAGTCGCTGGACAAGATCCTCGAGAACAAGGGCGAAGGCCTCGAGACCATCCAGGGCGCCCCGCTCATCGACCGCACCCGGGCGCAGATCCAGATCGCGGACAAGACGAAGCAGAAGCTGCGCGCCCCGAACTTCGCCGAGGTCGTCGCGGGCGGTCCGAGCTTCGAGAAGTACCCGATGTGGTTCTACGCCCTCGGCACGACCGACGGGGAGGACAAGCTCACCCAGGTGCAGCTCGCGACCCGCGAATCCGCGTCGACCCAGCCGATCGTGCGCACCGCGGTCTTCATCCCCGCCGACCAGGCTCCCACCCTGCTCGCCGACGGCTCCGGCGCGGTCGAGACCGCCCCGAAGGCGTTCACCGAGTCGATGGCCACCGCGGCCGACGAGGTCTCGGCCTATCTTTCCGACGGCAAGGCCGAGAAGGTCAAGGGCCTCGACCAAGGCGGATTCAAATCCTTCCGGGACTACCTCGGCGGGCTGCGGAACAAGGACTCCGGGTTCGACGAGGTCAAGGCGGAGTGCAAGCCGTACGCCGACCTCGACTTCGGGTCGATGACGCTGACAACCGAAGACGGCGCCCTCGGCATGGGCGAGGTCCGCTGCACGCTGACGATCAAGGTGCCCGAGGACTACTCGCTCGACCTCGGCGACACGATCGAAGCGGTGAAGACGAACGACAAGAACGGCAACACCGTCAAGGTCGACACCGCCCAGCCCTACGTCATCATGGCCAAGGGCGAAGAGCTCACCGCCGTCGCCTCCGACTGGGACATCCTCTCCTCCCGCATCGAGTGAGGCCCCGGGCGGGACGGCAGACGGGAGGTTCGAGACCTCAGGCGGCGACCGCCTCGGCGGCCTTGACCTGCCTGCCCACCCGGGCCAGCCACCACAGGCCGATGAGGGGCAGGACGAGGGGGATGAAGCCGTAGCCGATGCCGAAGGTCGACCACACCGAGGGCTTCGCGAAGTCCTCGGGCACGGTGAGGCTGAGGATGCCGACGACGATGACGCCGACGAACTCGATGAGGCACGCGGCGATCGCGATGCGGTGTGTGAGGCGACTGCCGATGACGAAGCAGACCGTGGCGAGGATGTAGATCAGGGCGGCGAAGACGGAGAGCGAGTAGGCGATCGGGGCGACGTCGAACTCCCGGATCACCTGATAGCCGGCCCGCGCGGTCGCCGAGAGCGCGAAGATGCCGTACACGGCGGTCAGGGCCCGCCCGAGACCCGAATGCATCGCCGAATACGGGGAGCGGGGAGTGCGGGTGCGGCTGCGCCTCGGGTTCACTGCCAAATCTGGTCCATCCTCTCGATCATGACGATCACCGTCAGTCCGGCCGCGATCAGCACGCCGGGACCCCACCGGGACAGCTCCGCGAACGCCCAGAACCCGGCCAGGGCCATGACGAGGATCGCCGTGATGACGTAGCCGAAGAAGAGGAGCGGGTCGACATCGCCGGCGCCGCCGAACGCGACGATCGAGACGACGAGCTGGACGATGAGGAGCAGCAGGAGCAGTGCCGCGACTCCGAGCAGCAGCTTGCCGGCAGGTCGGTTGCGGATCGTCTCGACGATCGACCAGACCGCGAGCACGGCCGCGACGCCGTAGAGCACGAAGGTGAGAACGGTGAACACCCGCTCAAGTCTAGTCACCGCTTACGGCGCCGGAGAATCGTTCACGGCCCGGGCGGCGGGTGAGATCGGGCACGACTCCTGGCCGGGCCCGGGGCCGAGCGCCTAAAATGGTGGGCGTGCCGATCTACCTCGACCATGCAGCGACCTCGCCGATGCCCGCGGCGGTGCTCGACGTCTACACCGCGGAGCTGAGCCGACGGGCCAACCCGTCCGCCCTCCACGCGGTCGGTCAGGCTGCCCGCATGCGCCTCGAGACCGCCCGCGACGACCTCGCCCGCGCCCTCGGCGCCCAGTCCTCCTCCGAGGTCGTCTTCACCTCCGGCGGCACGGAGGCCGACAACCTCGCCGTCAAGGGCCTCTACCTCTCCCTCAACGACGGGTCGTTCGCCTCACCGGCACGACCGCGCGTGCTCACCTCGACGATCGAGCACCATGCGATCCTCGACTCGGTCGAATGGCTCGAGCGCCTCGGCGCCGAGGTCGTCGACCTTCCCGTCGACGGCAGCGGTCGCCTCGACCTCGCCGCCGCCGAATCCGAGCTGCGCCGCGACCCCGACCGCACCGCGCTGGTCACCGTCATGGCCGCGAACAACGAGATCGGCACGATCCAGCCGATCGCCGAACTCGGTGCCCTCGCCGCAGAACTCGGCGTCCCCTTCCACATCGACGCCGTGCAGGCGCTCGGGCAGATCCCGCTGGACTTCTCCGCCCTCGGGGCGACCGCGATGACGGTGACCGCGCACAAGATCGGCGGACCCGTCGGCATCGGCGCCCTCCTCCTCGACCGGGGTGCGGCCCCGACACCCGTGCTCCACGGCGGCGGACAGGAGCGGGGAGTGCGTTCGGGCACCCTCGACGTCGCCGGGGCCATCGCCTTCGCCGCCGCCGCCGACCTCGCCACGGCCGACCTGACCACCCGCGCCGCCGGTTTCGCGGCCCTGCGCGACCGGCTCATCACGGGCATCGAGGACACGATCGACGGCGCCCGCCTCTCCGGTCCCCGCGGTGAGGGCCGTCTGCCCGGCAACGCCCACTTCACGTTCGCCGGCTGCGAAGGCGACTCACTGCTCTTCGGCCTCGACGCCCGCGGCATCGCCACCTCGACGGGCTCGGCCTGCTCGGCCGGGGTGTCCCGTCCCTCGCATGTGCTGCTGGCCTGCGGGATGGATGAGGACGTCGCCCGATCGGCCCAGCGCTTCAGCCTCGGCCACGATTCGACCGAAGCCGACGTCGACGCCGTGCTCGCCGTCCTCCCCGAGGTCGTCGAGCAGGCCCGCCGGGCCGGAATGGTCTCGGCCACCCCACGATGGAAGCAGGAGAGCGCATGAGAGTCCTCGTCGCCATGTCCGGCGGAGTCGACTCCGCCGTCGCCGCCGCCCGCGCCGTCGACGCCGGCCATGAGGTCGTAGGCGTCCACCTCGCCCTGTCCCGCATGCCCGGGACCCTGCGCACCGGTTCGCGGGGCTGCTGCACGATCGAGGACTCCCGCGACGCCCACCGGGTCGCGGGCATGCTCGGCATCCCCTTCTACGTGTGGGACTTCTCGGAGCGGTTCAAGGAGGACATCGTCGATGACTTCATCGCCGAGTACGCCGCCGGCCGCACCCCCAACCCGTGCATGCGCTGCAACGAGCGGATCAAGTTCGCCGCCCTCCTCGACCGGGCGCTCGCACTCGGCTTCGACCGGATCGCGACCGGCCACTACGCCGAGGTGATCCGCGACGCCGAAGGCCGTCCCGAACTCCACCGCGGGGAGGACCTGCTCAAGGACCAGTCCTACGTCCTCGGTGTGCTCACCGGGGATCAGCTCGAGCACTGCTACTTCCCGATCGGGGCGACCGCCTCGAAGGCCGAGGTCCGCGCCGAGGCGGCCGAGCGCGGCTTCCCCGTGGCGAACAAGCCCGACTCCTACGACATCTGCTTCATCCCCGACGGGGACACGAAGGCGTGGCTGTCGGACAAGATCTCCATGCGTCCGGGCCTGATCAAGGACGAAGAGGGCGCTGTCCTCGGCGAGCACGATGGGGCGATGACGTACACGATCGGCCAGCGCAAGGGTCTGGGCATCGAGAAGCCCGCCGCCGACGGCCGGCCCCGCTTCGTCACCGGGCTCGACCCGGAGTCGAACACCGTGACCGTCGGCTCCCGCGAGGACCTCACCGTCCATCACCTCACCGGCATCCGCACCTCGTGGAGCGGGCCCGCCCCGAGCGACATCGGAGACACCGCGGAGACGGGCATCGACTGCGAGGTCCAGATCCGCGCCCACGCCGACCCCGTGCCGGCCCGCGCCTGGCTCGGCGAGGTCATCGCCGAGGTGCCCGCCCACGAAGCCGATGTGCCGGCCGCCCGGCCCGCCGGTCAGCTCCTCCACGTCGACGTCGCCGAGGCGCTGTCTGGGGTGGCTCCGGGACAGACGATGGTGATCTACCGGGGAACCCGGGTCCTCGGTCAGGCGACGATCGACGTCACCGCCAAGGACCGCCTCGGCGAGGGTGCGATCGCCACCGCCACGGTCTGAGGGCGCGCGCCCGACTCCGGGTGCGCGCCGCCCCCGGTGACGTCGGTGGTCGGCGGTAGCCTTGAGGTCATGAAGGAATCCCCGCAGGACGTCGTCACCGCGCCGTACGGCACGTGGTCGTCGCCGCTGAGCGCGGCCGAGGTCGCCGCGGGGGCCGCCCCGATCTTCGAGGCGAAGTTCCGCGGCGAGCACGTCTACTATTCGACGAAGTTCCCCGAGGAGAACTCCCGCACGGGTCTCGTGCGCACCTCCCTGTCCCATCCGGGTGCCGGTGAGCGGATTCTGCCGGAGACGTTCAACATCCGCTCCGCCGTCCACGAGTACGGGGGCGGGGCGTGGGCGCTCGACCCGCTGAGCGAGGTCATCTGCTTCGTCAACGCCGCCGACCAGCGGGTGTGGCAGATCATCCCCGGCCGGTCCCCGCACGCGCTCACCCGCGACACGTCCGGGCTCGTCCGCTACGGCGACCTCCACATGACGCCGTGGGGTCTGCTCTGCGTGCGCGAGGACTGCCGGTCGACGGTGCGCGAACGCGCGATCGTCCTCATCACCCGGCACGGGACGACCCGGGTGCTCTCCCGGCAGTCCCACTTCATGGCGTGGCCCAGGCTCTCACCCGACGGCCGGCTGCTCACTTTCATCGGCTGGGAGCACCCGAACATGCCGTGGGATGCGACGAGCCTGTGGGTCACCGACCTCCAGGCCTCGACCTCGGGGAGGGTGTGCGGGGTCCTCCACGGTGTCTCAGGCGCGGCCACCTCAGGCGAGGGCGTCTCGCTTCTCCAGCCCGAGTTCTCCTCCCCGACGACGCTGCGGATCATCTCCGACCACACCGGGCAGTGGGCCCTGCACTCCCTCGACCTCGCCGAGGCGATCGCCGCCTCCCCGGCGCCGCGCCCGGTGGCGTGGACGACCGAGGACCTGCGTCCCGTCCTCGACACGGGAGCCGAGATCGGGGGACCCCTGTGGCAGCTGGGGGCCACGTGGCACCTCGGCGAGGGGGACGAGATCTGGGCGCACTCGCAGTCCGACCTCGCCGCGCTCGTCCGGGCCCGGACGACGGTCCCGACGACAGCCTCGGCGACTGACCTTGACGCCTCGGCGACTGACCCTGGCGCCGCAGCGTCGACAGTCGAGACGATCGCGACGGGCGGGAGCATCGAACTCCACGACCTCGGGCGCACCCACGTCCTCCTCACCCTCAAATCGCCCGAGTCATCGGGGGCGCTGTGCGCCGTCGACCGGGTGACGGGGGAGATCCGCGAGATCGCCGTCGAACGCCTCGACGCGCACGACGACTACTACTCGCGTCCCTTCACGCGCCGCCTCGGCGGGGTCCCCGTCGTCATCCACCCGCCGCACAATCCGCGCTTCGCCGCCCTCGAACGCGAACGCCCGCCCTACCTCGTCGTCGCCCACGGCGGTCCGACCGGGCAGGCGACAGCGGACATGTCGGCGCGGATGAGCTACTTCGCCTCCCGCGGGATCGGCGTCATGGAGGTCAACTACGGGGGATCGACGGGCTTCGGCCGGGCCTGGCGGGAGCGCCTGCGCGGTCAGTGGGGCATCGTCGACGTCGACGACATCGTCACCGCTGTGAAGGCGCTCGTCGCCGACGGCCTCGCCGACCCCAAGCGCATCGCGATCTCCGGCGGCTCGGCGGGAGGCTGGACGGCACTCTCGGCGCTCGCCTCCTCCGACGTCTTCGCCTGCGGCACCTCGTACTTCGGCGTCACCGACCTCATGCGCTTCATCGTCGACACCCACGACTTCGAGAAGCACTACGTCGACGGGCTCGTGGGCGCCTGGCCGGAGGCCCAGGACGAGCTGTTCTCCCGGTCGCCGATCCACCGCACCACGCAGATCAGCGTGCCCGTCGCGATCATGCAGGGCGACCGGGACCCGATCGTCCCGCCGAATCAGGCTGCCCAGTTCGTCGACATGCTCAGGCTTGCGGGAGTGGAGTACATTTACCGTCTGTACAAAGGCGAATCCCACGGCTTCGTCCGCACCGAGACCATCATCGATTCCCTCGAAAGCGAGTTCCGTTTCTATGTCGACGTCTTCGGAATCCCCCGCAGCCGCAGGCACCCCTGAGCGGGGGAGCGAGGCGGTGACCTCGGGCCGGTCGGACGCCGGTCCGAGCGCACCGGCACCCTCGGCGACGACGACGGGTGTGTGGATCCCCGAGGCCCTCGACCTCGGTCCCGGGCAGGCTTCCCGGCAGGCCGCCTCGGCGGGATTCGGCCTGCTCTCGGACGGTCTCCCGCCCGTCCCGCTCATCGCCCGCCCCTCCGGCGACCGGTGGGGTGCCGACGCGATCGGTCGGGCGGTCGGACTCCTGCGCGACCTCCACGTCGACCGCGTCTCCTACGGGTGGCGGCTGACGAGCACGGCCGGTCGGGACGAACGCCTCGAAGCCTCGGGTCTCGGGGAGGCCCTCGACGCCGTCGCCGAATACGGTGAGGGATTCGCCGGCCCGGTCCAGATCTCCCTGCCGGGCCCGTGGACGCTCGTCACCGCGCTCAGCCTCTCCTCGGGGGTGCGTGTGCTCGGCGACCCGGGGGCCCGCCGCGACGTCATCCAGTCCTACGCCTTCGGGATCGCCGATCTCGCCGAACGCCTGCGCCGACTCGGCCTGTCCTCCGTCGTCCGCTTCGCCGAGATGCGCCTCGACCCCGTCCTCACCGGCACCTGGCCGACCGTGTCCGGGTTCGCGAGCCTGCCCGCGATCGGCGAGGCCCAGGTCTACGCGGCCCTGACCTCGACCCTGCGCCACCTGCCGCCGGTCATCCTCAGCCTCCCCGACCTCGCACCGCTCAACGTGCGGGGCAAGACGATCCCCGCCGCCGAGGTGGTCCGCAGCACCGGTGCCGCCGCCGTGTCAGTGCCGTTGGCTAGTCTGAGGGCAGCAGGATGGGAGCAGCTGGCGACGCTGTCGGAGGCGGGTGTGGGCACATGGCTGCGACTGCCGGCGGAAGCCGGGTCACGACCGGAGGAGGTGAGGCGATGGCTCGAGGGCATCGCCGAACCGTGGCACCGGGTCGGCATGGGTGCCGCCAGCCTGAGCCGCTTCGGTGTGCTCACCGGTGAGGAGCTGTCGCTGAGCCACCCGCCGCTGCTCGACCCTGCCGCGTCACCGGCACGGGCGGACCAGCCGGCGATGCGGCTCGCCGCCGGGCTGCGCCGCGCCCTCGAGGAGGCGTAGATGAGCGGAACGGACACACCGCCTCGGGTTGGAGAGGCAGCATGGACATCGGGTCAGGCAGCACGGACATCGGGCGAGACAGGAGAGGGACGAATGGACGACACGGTCAAGGACGGCAGCACGGGCCAGAGAGACGCTGGCCACGGAGTTGCCGGCAGCGGCGACTCGGGCAGCACCGGCCACGACGGCACCGCTGCCGGCGAGGTCGACCTCAGCGACGCGGCGGCCCGGGCGAAGCTGCACGCCGAACTCGCCGAGCAGATCGAGACCCACCGCGGCGCCTACTACCGTGACGACCAGCCCCTGGTCTCCGACGCCGAATACGACGAACTCTCCCGTCGCCTCGAAGCACTCGAGGAGCAGTTCCCCGAACTCGTCACGGACTCCTCGCCGACCCAGACCGTCGGCGGCAGCGTCGACACCTCGACGTTCGCGCCCGTCGAGCACATCGGCCGGATGTACAGCCTCGACAACGTCTTCGACTTCGAGGAGCTGCGCGCCTGGCACGACCGCGTCCGCGACGCCGTGAGTGCGAAGTCGAAGTTCCTCTGCGAACTCAAGATCGACGGGCTCGCCGTCAACCTCCTCTACCGGAACGGCGAACTCGTCCGCGCCGCCACCCGCGGCGACGGCCGCATCGGCGAGGACATCACGGCCAACGTCCGCACGATCGCCGACATCCCGCAGCGCCTCGACACCGAGTTCCCACCCGCCGAGGTGGAGATCCGCGGGGAGGTCTTCTTCCCCGTCGAGAAGTTCGCCGAACTCAACGCCCAGCTCGTCGCCGAGGGCAAACCCCCGTTCGCCAACCCCCGCAACTCCGCCGCCGGGTCCCTGCGGCAGAAGGACCCTGCGGTCACCGCATCCAGGCCCCTGCACATGCTCGTCCACGGCATCGCCGCCTGGACGCCCGCCGACGACTCCCATCCCGAACCCGCCCACCAGTCGGAGGTCTACGAGCAGTTCCGGCAGTGGGGGCTGCCGATCAGCGAGTACTACAAGGTGCTCGGCACGCTCGACGAGATCGAGGAGTTCATCTCCTACTACGGCGACCACCGGCACGACGTCACCCATGAGATCGACGGCATCGTCGTCAAGATCGACGACTTCGCCGTCCAGGAGGCCCTCGGCTACACCTCCCGGGCTCCCCGGTGGGCGACGGCGTACAAGTACCCGCCGGAGGAGGTGACGACGAAGCTGCTCGACATCCAGGTCCAGGTCGGGCGCACCGGCCGGGTCACCCCGTTCGCGGTCATGGAGCCCGTCACCGTCGCCGGCTCCACCGTCGAACGCGCCACCCTCCACAACGGCTACGAGGTCAAGCGCAAGGGCGTGCTCATCGGCGACACCGTCACCCTGCGCAAGGCCGGCGATGTCATCCCCGAGGTGCTCGGCCCCGTCGTCGCCGCCCGCGACGGTTCGGAACGCGCATTCGTCATGCCCACCCACTGCCCCTCGTGCGGGACCCTGCTCGGGGAGCAGAAGGAGGGAGACAAGGACGTCCGCTGCCCCAACGCGCGCTCGTGCCCGGCGCAGCTGGCCAACCGCGTGTACTACCTCGCCTCCCGCGCGGCCTTCGATATCGAAGCCCTCGGTGAGGAGGCCGCCGTCGCGCTCACCGCCCCCGCCGAACCCGAGACCCCGCCGCTGACCTCCGAGGCGTTCCTCTTCGACCTGCGCCCCGAGGGCCTCGCCGAGGTGAAGATCTGGCGGAACAAGCGGGTCAAGGGCGTCGAGACCGGGGAGCGGGAACTCGTTCCCTACTTCTACACGCGCGGGACCGCGAAGAAGCCGAGCGCACCGAGTGCGAACACGGTCAAGCTCTTCGCCGAACTCGACAAGGCCAAGGACCAGGATCTGTGGCGGGTGCTCGTGGCGCTCTCGATCCGGCACGTCGGTCCGACGGCCGCGCGGACGCTGGCCGCTCACTTCCACTCCCTCGCAGCGATCCGGGCGGCGAGCCTCGAGGAGCTCTCCGCCGTCGACGGCATCGGGGAGACGATCGCGCAGTCCATCCGCGACTGGTTCTCAGTCGACTGGCACGAGGAGATCGTCGACCGGTGGCAGGAGGCGGGTGTGCGCATGGAGGACGAAGCCGGCGAATCCGCCCCGCAGACCTTGGCCGGTCTGACGATCGTCGCGACCGGGTCGCTGAGCACGTTCACCCGTGACGGCATCAAGGAGGCCATCCTCGCCGCCGGCGGCAAGGCCGCGAGCTCGGTGTCGAAGAAGACCGACTACGTCGTCGCCGGGGAGAACGCCGGTTCGAAGCTCGAGAAGGCCGAATCCCTCGGGGTGCCCGTGCTCGACGAGGAGGGATTCCGGAACCTGCTCGCCACCGGCAGCCTCGACTGATCGCAGGCGGCGTCGACCGGACCGATCAAGCAAGAACACAGACAGAGCCAAGACCTCGGACAGTTTCGTCTGGAAGAGTGGAGGACATGAAGGCCATTCCCCGCGTGATCGCCGGCACGGCGGTCGTCCTCGCTGCCGTCCTCACCGCCGCACCGCTGTCCGCCGGGCTCGCCGACCTCGTGCTCAACCCGGCCCAGCACGGCAAACGACTAGCCGCCGAACTCACCGCGGGTCCCGCCCCGAGCCGGTCGGCCGGGGACCTCGTGGAGGCGGAGCCGTGGTTCGGCGGTCCGGCGGAGGAATCGCCCGGGGGCCTCGACACCGCCGAGGTCGCCCCGATCACCCCGCGCACCCTCGACTCGACCGTGCCGGAGCGATCGACCCCGACCTCCTCGATCGCGGCAGGGTCGGGAGCGGAATCGGCCGAAGCCCGGGTTCTCGAACTCGCCGCCGACCTCCAATCCGGGGTCGATGCCGGTGAGATCACCCAAGCCGACGCCGACAGAGTGCTCGGCGACATGGCCTCCTACATCCGCGGAGAGAGGACCTGGCCGGAACGGGTGAGCGTGTGAGCACGGTTCCGCACAGTTCGCACTGGGGAGCCTTCACCGCCGTCGTGACCGACGACGTCCTCACCGACATCCGTCCACCCGCCGACGACGCCCACCCGAGTCCGATGCTGCGCGACTTCGCCGAATCCGTCGACTCACCGCTGCGAGTGCGCCGCCCCGCCGTCCGCTCCTCCTGGCTCGAGGCAGTGCGCGCCCGCCGCGAAACCCCCGTACGAACCGGCGAGGACCGCCTCGGCGGGCAGCACCTCGGCGAGCACGACTGCCCCAGCCACCTCGGCGAGGAGCGGCGAGCGCACCTGCGCGGATCCGATCCCTTCGTCGAGATCGACTGGGAGCAGGCCCTCGACCTCGTCGCGGGCGAACTCGAACGGGTGCGGGCCGTCCACGGCAACGCCGCGATCTTCGGCGGGTCCTACGGGTGGGCGAGCGCCGGCCGCTTCCACCATGCCAGGACCCAACTGCACCGCTTCCTCAACGCGATCGGCGGCCACACCTCCCAGGTCGGCAACTACAGCTTCGGGGCGGCCGCGGCGATCCTGCCCCATGTGCTCGGACCCGCCCAGTTCGCCAACGGCCGGCTGAGCAGCTGGGACGTCGTCGCCGAGCACACGCAGCTGTGGGTGATGTTCGGCGGCCTGGCTCTGAAGAACACTCAGCTCGAATCCGGGGGCCTCTCCGCGCACCCGATCCCCGAACGGCTGCGCGAGACCCGGGCCCACGGCTGCCGGTTCGTCTCGGTCTCACCGATCAGGGACGACGCCCCCGATGTCGTCGACCCCGAGTGGATGCCGATCCGACCGAACACGGACACCGCGCTCATGCTCGGCCTCGCCCACACCCTCCTCGTCGAGGACCTCCATGACGCGGACTTCCTCACCACGCACTGCGTGGGGTGGGAGCGGTTCCGTGCCTACCTCCTCGGCGAGGCCGGCGACGACACCATCGTCAGGGACGCCGACTGGGCGGCGGCGATCACGCAGATCCCGGCCGCGACCATCCGGACCCTCGCCCGGGACATGGCCGCCCACCGGACGATGATCTCCGTCGCCTGGTCGCTGCAGCGCGCCGACCACGGGGAGCAGCCGTTCTGGGCAGCGCTCGCGCTGGCTGCGATGCTCGGGCAGATCGGTCTGCCCGGCGGCGGCTTCGGGTTTGGTTACGGGGCGACGGGGACGATGGGCAGCTGGCAGCACCCGTTCCCCTCGCCGAGGCTGCCCGTCGGTGACAACCCCGTGACCGCACCCATCCCCGCCGCCCGGATCGCCGACATGCTCCTGGGCCCCGGTGAGGAGTACGAGTTCGACGGGGCGATCCGCCGCTACCCGGAAACCCGGCTCGTCTACTGGGCCGGCGGCAACCCGTTCCACCACCATCAGGACCTCAACCGGCTGCGCCGCGGGTGGACCCGACCGGAGACCGTCATCGTCCACGAACCGTTCTGGACGGCCACCGCCCGGCACGCCGACATCGTGCTCCCGGCGACGACGAGCCTCGAGCGCAACGACCTCGGTGCCGCCTCGGGCGACAGGCGGATCGTTGCGATGCACCGGGCACTGACCCCCCGCCACGAGGCGCGTTCGGACTGGGAGATCTTCCGGGCACTGGCCGCCCGCCTCGGCGAAGCCGAGCGTTTCACGGCCGGCCGGGACGAGATGGAATGGATCGAGCACCTCTACACCTCGACCCGCACCGCGGCCTCCGCCCACGGCATCGAACTGCCTGAATTCGCGACGTTCTGGGAGGCCGGAGGCGTCGACATCCCGCAGGGCTCGACCGTGATCCTCGAGGACTTCCGCACCGACCCGGAGGCGCACCCGCTCACGACCCCGAGCGGACGCATCGAACTCTTCTCCGAGACCATCGCCGGCTTCGTTTACGACGACTGCCCAGGTCACCCGGCCTGGATCGAACCCGGCGAATGGCTCGGCGCCGCCGACGCCCCGCCGGGATCCCTCCACCTCGTGTCCAACCAGCCGGGACACCGACTCCACAGCCAACTCGACATGTCCGGCGGCAGCCGGGCCGCGAAGGTCTCAGGACGCGAACCGTGCCGCCTCAACCCCGCCGATGCCGCCCGACGCGGGATCGCCGACGGCGACACCGTCCGGGTCTTCAACGACCGCGGCGCGTGCCTGGCCGGAGCCCGCCTGAGCGACGACGTCCGGCCCGGCGTCATCCAGCTCTCCGCCGGAGCCTGGTATCAGGCCGCCGACCCCACGGTCGACGGGTCCCTCGAGATCCACGGCAACCCGAACGTCCTCACAAAAGACCGCGGGACCTCCCGACTCGGACAGGGACCTGCGGCGCTCTCGACGCTCGTGCGTGTCGAAGCCCACCGGGACGCGGCACCCGCGGTGACCGTGACGAGCAGGCCTCCGACCTTCGTCGGCTGAATCGACGCCGGCACCGAGCCTGCCCACTCTCGCCGGCCCCACCCCAGCCGGCACCTCAGCCCGGGTTCGCACGGACCCGGGGGAGCACCTCGGCGAGGAGGAGATCACGTGCGGACTGCACGGGCGCAGGCAGGGGAGAGACTAGACTTGTCGCAGTGTTGAACGACGATGAAAGGCAGGGAATGACGGAGTCCTCCGCAATCACCCCCGCACAGGTGGCGCACTTGGCGTCGCTGTCGCGGATCGCCATGAGCGAAGACGAACTGGCCGCACTCGCCGGCGACCTCACCACGATCGTGGGGAACGTGGCGCGGGTCAACGAGGTGGCCGGGGACGACGTTCCGGCCACGAGCCACCCGATCGCCCTGTCCAATGTGCTCCGCCCCGATGAGGTGGGTCCGACGCTGACCAGCGAGCAGGCGCTCGCGGCCGCCCCCGCCTCGGCGGATGAGAAGTTCCTCGTCCCGCAGATCCTCGGGGAGGAGTGACATGAGCGAACTCATCACCGCCGATGCCCTCGAACTCGCCGCAGGACTGGCCTCCGGCGAGTTCTCCTCCGTCGAGGTCACGCAGGCCCACCTCGACCGGATCCGGGAGACGGAGGACGACTTCGGTTCGTTCATCACCGTCACCGACGACTTCGCCCTGACGACGGCCAAGGACGTCGACGACCGTCGCGCCCGCGGTGAGGAGCTCCACGCGCTCGCCGGTGTGCCGATCGCGCTCAAGGACCTCGTCGTCACCGAAGGCGTGCGCACGACCGCGGCCTCGAAGATCCTCGAGAACTGGGTGCCGCCGTACGAATCGACCGTCCACCTCAAGGTCAAGGCCGCCGGACTGCCCGTGCTCGGCAAGACCAACCTCGACGAGTTCGCGATGGGCTCGACGACCGAGCACTCGGCGTTCGGCACCACCCGCAACCCGTGGAACCTCGACCACGTCCCCGGCGGCTCCTCCGGTGGTGCCGCCGCGGCGCTTGCCGGGTTCCAGGCGCCCCTGTCCGTGGGCACCGACACCGGCGGCTCCGTCCGCCAGCCCGCCGCCTTCACCGGCACCGTCGGCGTCAAGCCCACCTACGGGTCGATCTCGCGCTACGGCATCATCGCGATGGCCTCGAGCCTCGACCAGGTCGGCCCCATGGGCCGCAGCGTCGCCGACGCGGCAGCCCTCCACGGCCTCCTCGCCGGACACGACCCGCTCGACTCGACCTCACTGCCCGACCCGGTCGCCGACTTCGTGAGCATCGCGCAGAACGGCAGCCTCAAGGGCAAGAAGCTCGGCGTCATCAAGCAGCTCATCGGCGACGGCTACGAGGCAGGGGTGACCGCTGCGTTCACCGCCGCCCTCGACGTCGCCGCGGCCGCCGGCGCCGAGATCGTCGAGGTCGACTGCCCGGCGATCTCCTACGCCCTCGACGCGTACTACCTCATCATGCCCTCCGAGGTGTCCTCGAACCTCGCCCGCTACGACGGCATGCGCTACGGCCTGCGCGTCGAACCCGAGACCGGCCCGGTGACCGCGGAGACCGTGATGTCAGCGACCCGTGCCGCCGGCTTCGGCGCCGAGGTCAAGCGCCGCATCATCCTCGGCACGTATGCGCTCTCGGCCGGCTACTACGACGCCTACTACGGTTCGGCGCAGAAGATCCGCACCCTCGTCCAGCGGGACTTCGCGAAGGCCTTCGCCTCCGCCGACGTCCTCGTCTCCCCGACGGCCCCGACGACGGCCCTGAAGTTCGGCGCGGAGTCCGCGTCCGACCCGATGGCCCTCTACCTCGGCGACGTCGCGACCCTGCCGGCCAACCTCGCCGGCATCCCCGGACTCTCCCTGCCGGCCGGGCTCTCCGACGGCCTGCCTGTGGGCTTCCAGATCCTCGCCCCGGCGCGTGAGGACGCCCGCATGTACGCGGTGGCCGGTCCGCTCGAAGCGGCGCTCGAAGCTGCCGGATCCCGCGTGCTCAACACCCTTGCGGAAGGACTGACGAAGTGAAATACGACGAGGCGATCAAGAAGTACGATCCCGTCATCGGCATCGAGGTCCACGTCGAGCTCGGCACCGCGACGAAGATGTTCGACGCGGCCCCGAACACCTTCGGCGGGGGCCCGAACTCGAACATCACCCCCACCTCGCTCGGCCTGCCCGGCTCGCTGCCGGTGGTCAACGCCAAGGGCGTCGAGTACGCGATCAGGATCGGGCTGGCGCTCGGCTGCGAGATCGCCGAATCCTGCCGGTTCGCGCGGAAGAACTACTTCTACCCCGACGTGCCCAAGGACTTCCAGACCAGCCAGTCCGATGAGCCGATCGCCTCCGAGGGCTCCGTCGAGATCGAGCTCGAGGACGGCACCGCGTTCACGATCCCCGTCGAGCGCGCCCACATGGAGGAGGACGCCGGGAAGAACACCCACATCGGCGGTGCCGCCGGGCGCATCCACGGAGCCGACCATTCGCTCGTCGACTACAACCGGGCCGGGGTTCCGCTCGTCGAGATCGTCACCCACCCGATCACGGGGACGGGGGAGCGGGCCGCCGAGGTGGCCGCCGCCTATGTGCGGACCCTGCGCGACATCTTCCGCGCCCTCGGCGTCTCCGAGGCGAAGATGGAGCAGGGCAACGTCCGTGCCGACGTCAACGTCTCCCTGCGCGAGAGCCCCGAGGCACCGCTGGGCACGCGCACCGAGACGAAGAACGTCAACTCGTTCCGGTCGATCGAACGCGCCGTGCGCTTCGAGATCGCCCGGCAGGCCACCGTGCTCGAGGCCGGGGAGACCGTGGTCCAGGAGACCCGGCACTTCCACGAGGACACGGGGGAGACCACCTCGGGGCGCGTGAAGTCCGACGCCGACGACTACCGGTACTTCCCGGAACCCGACCTCGTTCCCCTCGTGCCGTCTCGCGAGTGGGTCGATGAGATCAAGGCGTCCCTGCCGGAGCTGCCGGCGCAGAAGCGCCGCCGGCTGACCGCCGAATGGGGTTTCTCCGACCTCGAGATGCGCGACATCGTCAACGCCGGTCTCCTCGAGGCCATCGAGGACACCGTCGTCGCGGGCAGCCCCGCCCCGGCGGCCCGCAAGTGGTGGACCGGTGAGATCGCCCGCCTGGCCAACCAGCGGGAGATCCACCCGACCGAACTCGTCACCCCCGTCCAGGTCGCCGCGCTCACCGCGCTGCTCGCCGACGGCAAGCTCAACGACCGTCTGGCGAAGGACGTCCTCGCAGGCGTCGCCGACGGTGAGGGCGAACCCGCCGAGGTGATGAGCGCCCGCGGACTCGAGATCGTCGAGGACACCGGTGCGCTCGAGGCCGCCGTCGACGAGGCGATCGCCGGAAACCCCGACGTCGTCGAGAAGATCAAGGGCGGGAAGATGCAGGCCATCGGCGCCCTCATGGGACCGATCATGAAGGCCACCCGCGGTCAGGCCGACGCCGGCAAGGCCAAGGAGCTCATCCTCGCCAAGATCAACGGCTGAGCCTCCGGCGGACTCAGCGTTGGTCCAGCCACGCCCTCTAGACTCTCCCGAAAGGGAGTCGGGATCCGCCTCGGATCCGGCTCCCATGGATGAGTCGGAGGGTGTGGCTTCTCGCATTCTCCGTGGTGGCGGCGTCGCATCAGCGGTCGTCGTCATCGTGCAGAGCGTGGAGGTGGACGCGATGGCCCATGCGTGGAAGGCGCTGTGGAAGAGCGAATGCGGCAGGACCGTGCCGATCTACCGCGTGCTCGTTCCCGAGAGCGTCAACGATGAGATCCTCGAGGCGTGGAAGGCCCGCGGCTACCGGTACACGGCCGGGTCTCCGAGCGCGATCATGCTCACCGGCGCGATGCGGCGGAACTTCTTCCGCTCGAGTGCGATGTTCAAGGGCGGCACCGCCGCCGGCAGCGCGGTCACCGTGGGCTTCGCCGCCCCCGGCGGACTGGCCCTGATCACGGGATTCTTCGATGCCGCGCTGACGTTCGGCATCCTCGGCGGGGCGACAGCCGTGGGCACGGGCGTCTACGCCGCGGTCACGGCCCCGAAGTACCTCCGGGACCCCAAACGACTCAACCGCCGCAATCGGCAGCGCGCCGCCGGCGCCGAATGGCTGACACCCGCGAACCTCGGCTACCTGCCGGGACGCAAGGAGGGCCGGGACACCGACGAACAGCGGCTCTTCCACCTTGCGGTGACCACCGCGCGGAAGATCGTGCGCACCCGTGCGTGGACGCATCCGATCCTCACCGACCATGTCTCGCGTGTCGACCTCGACCATGCGGTCGCGTCGATCGGGGTGCGCCTGGCCGAACTGGTGCGGCTGCGCGAGGAGATCGAGAGCATCAAGGACGCAGGCACGGCGGCGACGGTCGAGGCGTACCTGACGAAGCTCGCGGTCGCGTTCACCTCGATGGCGAACCGGGTCGTGTCGATGCACGAGTACTATCTGCGGCTGCTCGAACTCGATCAGCAACTCGTCCTGCTCCACAACTCGGAGCGCTCCCGCGAACTCGGCGACCGGGTCCTCGACGTGCTCTCCCGCACCGCCGCCGACGATTCCGCCGACTGGCAGTTCCGGGAGCTGCGCATCGATGCCGACTCCCAGTCCGAGGTCATCTCCGGCCTGCTCGCCGAACTCGAGCAGACGGCCGACACCTTCGACGACTTCGACACCCGCCTCGCCGCGGCGCAGAAGTCGCTCGAGACCGAGGCGGGACCGGGGCCGCAGCAGCCGGCGCAGTGACCGGGGGCGCGTCCTGAACTCAGTGGCCTGAGATCAGTGGCCGAACGGGTCCGGGTCGACCCCGGGCATCCACGAAAGTCCGGGCTCGTCGAAGCCCGCGGCGGCCTGCTCCTTCTTCCACTTCTTCGACCAGCGCTTGTCGAGACGGTCGACGTAGAGCGTGCCGAGCAGATGGTCGTACTCGTGCTGCATGATGCGGGCGAACCATCCCTCGGCGCTCAGCGAGACCGGCTCTGCGAATTCGTCGACGCCGTTGATCGTCACCCGCTCGGCCCGCTTGAGCGGGAAGTCGAGGCCGGGGACCGAGAGGCAGCCCTCGGTCTCCTCGGCGGGGTCGGGGCGGGTGTCGGGGATCCGTGAGGACACGAGCACCGGGTTGATGAAGGTTCCGCGGCGGCGCACGCCTGCGTCGTCGTCGGCGTGGTAGACGAAGATCCGCTTGCCCACGCCGATCTGCGGTGCCGCAAGCCCGACGCCGTTGCTCGCATCGAGGGTCTCGTGCATATCGGCGACGAGTGTGCGCAGTTCGTCGTCGAAGTCGGTGACGGTCTCGGCGGGACGGTGGAGCACGGGTTCGCCGTAGATGACGATGGGATGAACGGTCATGGACTCCATCGTATCCAGAGAGACGGCGGCAGTCCCTGCCGCCTGCACGTGAGCGTGGCCACCGACACGATGCAGGGCTGCGCGCTGTGCCCCATCCGCGGCTCGCCTCCCCGCCCCGAGACGCTGCCCCGCGCCTCGAGACGCTGGCCTCCCGCGCATCTCAGATTCCGGCGCCGGGAGCCCGCCCCGGCGCCGCGCGGTCGGAACGCGGGCACGGTCGGTGACCCGCCTCGGCGAGGGGTGATTGCTCAGCGGTTCCGGCGTGATCGCGGGGAGGTGCACGCGCCGCCCGAGCCGATGTCGCCCAGGTGACCTGGCGATGACGTGAATGTGTCGCCATGTGTCGAACTATTTCGCCCCCAGCGAACACAGATTGTTGAGCAACCTGTGAGGAGGCGAACGTTCGGGTCGCGTGGTTAAGATGGGCCGTACGACGTCTCGTTCCACGAGATGACAGGGCCACGTGCCGCGGACCGGCGCGCTGGTGCACAGCACCGCAGGCAAGCACACCTGGAAGGACTTGACTTGACCATCTACAGCAACGTCTCCGAACTGGTCGGCCGCACGCCGCTGATCCGCCTCAACAAGGCGAGCGAGCGCACGGGCGCCGAGATCATCGCGAAGCTCGAGTCGTACAACCCCGCGAACTCCGTCAAGGACCGCATCGGTGTGGCCATGATCGACGCCGCCGAGGCGTCCGGTCAGCTCCAGCCCGGCGGCACCATCGTCGAGGCGACCTCCGGCAACACCGGCATCGCCCTGGCCATGGTCGGAGCCTCGCGCGGCTACAAGGTCGTGCTCACGATGCCCGAATCGATGTCGAAGGAGCGCCGGGCGCTGCTGCGTGCCTTCGGCGCCGAACTCGTCCTCACCGACAAGGCCCTGGGTATGAAAGGTGCTGTCGAGAAGGCCGAGGAGATCGCCGCCGACGGCGCCGTCCTCGTCCGCCAGTTCGAGAACCAGGCCAATGCCGCGATCCACAAGGCGACGACCGGACCTGAGATCCTCGCCGACACCGACGGCGACATCGACATCTTCGTCGCCGGCATCGGCACCGGCGGTACGATCTCCGGAGCCGGTGCGGCCCTGCGCGAGGCGAAGCCCGACGTCACGATCGTCGCCGTCGAGCCCTCCGCTTCACCGCTGCTGACCGAAGGCAAGGCCGGACCGCACACGATCCAGGGCATCGGGGCGAACTTCGTGCCCGCGATCCTCGACACGAAGATCTACGACGAGGTCGTCGACGTCGACAACGACGCCGCCTTCGATCGAGCCCGCAACGTCGCCCTCGAGGAGGGCCTGCTCGTCGGCATCTCCTCGGGTGCCGCCCTCGTCGCCGCCGAGGAGGTCGCCTCGCGTCCGGAGAACGCCGGCAAGCGCGTCGTCGTCATCCTCCCGGACTTCGGCGAGCGCTACCTCTCGACGCCGCTGTTCTCCGAGTACCTCGACGACTGAGTGAACGAGGACCCGGGTGCTCGCGTGACCGAGTGCTCGGGCGTACCGGGTGCGTGAACGCGCGGACCGCACCGAGGGGGCGTCGGACTCCGACGCCCCCTCGGTCGTTCGGATCGGTGCTCACCCACGGAAGTGGGGCTCGACCGTCGGGCGGACGGGATCGCTCGCCGAGGCGGTCGCTGGGTAGGGTCGAGAAGAGAGGCGAAGGAGAGAGCTGAGATGAAGGCACTGTGGACGGTGGCGGCGGCAGCGGCAGGAGCGGCGGCCTACGGGTTGAGTCGGAAGGGCGTCCGGGAGGCTCTGCGCGAGGACCTCGATACGGTGCAGCGCCGTGACCCGGCGGCATCGAACGACTTCGTCTCGATCCTCTCCTATCCCGGACTCCATGCGATCTGGGCGCATCGGGGGCTCCACCGGATGTGGCAGCACGATGAGCTCAAGGTTCCCGCGCGCCTCCTCTCCCAGGTCGTGCGCACTCTCACGGGTGTCGAGATCCACCCGGGCGCGACGATCGGCAGACGCTTCTTCATCGATCACGCGAACGGCGTCGTCATCGGGGAGACCTCGGAGATCGGCGACGACGTCATGCTCTACCACCAGGTCACCCTCGGCGGGACGTCGATGGAGAAGACGAAGCGGCATCCGACGCTCGGCAACCACGTCCTCGTCGGTTCGGGGGCGAAGATCCTCGGTCCCGTCGTCGTCGGCGACAACTCCTCGGTGGGAGCCAACGCCGTCGTCGTCAAGGACGTCCCTTCCGACTCAAGCGCGGTCGGCATCCCCGCCACCGTCCGTCCCAAGCGCACCGGTGCCGCGCCGACCTCCGTGCCCACACCGGCGAAGGCCGACACCGAGGCGGGACGCACAGACGCCGACCAGCGCACCTCCGACGAGGCGGACTTCGAGCTCTTCGACCCCGCCATCTGGATCTGAACAGGCGCGTTCTCGCGCGACGACGCGCCCTCGTGCGCGCACGTCGCTTGGTGGAGAATCCGCCTCGCTGAACGGGCCGATTTCAATTCGGATCCTCCACTCATCGCCTGCGCGTTCGCCGACTCATGTGCTGAGAGCCTGTGGACGAGGAGGGGCGCCGGCACCGGTCGTCACGAGCTGATACCGAACCAGCCGCCGGTGAGCGGACTGCCAAGGCATCGCACCCACTCGTGCTCTCCGTGCTGTGGACCGGGCGAGGCTGTCCACAGGCCCCTGATCGGCAGTGGTCACAGGCGGCGATCCGGTGGACGCTTCGCTCATGTGGAACTCACGCAACGGACCGGTGGCCTTGCGCCCCGTGCCGACACCGTTCACCGCGAAGGATCTCCCTCGCAGGGGCGTCACGCATTACGCCCTGTCATCCGAGCCCCGGTACGAGCAGGTCTTCCGGGGCGTGTGGATCGACACCTCGGATGCCGACGCAGTTCCAGTGCCGGCGTGGGCGGACAGCCGATGGAACCGCGCATGGATCGAGCTCCGCAGCATCCGCCTGCTGCATCCTGGGCTCGCCGGGGGCCACGCGACCGCGGCGCGGCTCTACGGGCTGCCGCTGCCGAATCGGATGAACTCAGAGGACCTGCACGTGAGCACCGGCGATATGGCGATGCGTATCGAGCGCCCCGGTGTTCGCCTCCATCGGCGACGTCGCTTCGCATCCGAACACATCGCACTCCTCGACGTCTCGCTGGTGACCGTTCCGCTGCTGCTTGTCGAGCTGGCGCCGGACCTCACGCGCGACGAACTCGTCCAGCTCGGCGACGCGGCGATCGGGCGGCAGGCAGGTGCTCCCTACATTTCGCTCGACGAGCTGAAGCGCAGTGTCCTTGACCATCCGAGACTCCGATCGCGTGACAAGCTCGAGGCAGCGCTCTCGCTCATGCGTCCGACCGTCGATTCACCGCGGGAAACGTGGCTGCGCCTCTGGCTGATCGCCAACGGCTTCCCCGAACCCGCCTTGCACCCGGCCGTGCCGAGTGAGGTCGGGAGGTGCGTCCTCCACCCGGACCTGGGCTACCCGGATCTGCGGATCGCCATCGAGTACGAGGGCGACCACCACCGCACCTCTCCCGATGCCTTCGCCGCCGACATCCGCCGTCGCGAACTCCTCGAAGCCGAAGGGTGGGTCGTTCTGCGGGTGGCCAAGCGAACCGACATGGGCGCGTTCTCACGGTCGCTGTCCACCCACATGGCTCGCCGAGGCGGCATGCGGTGACCGCGTCCCGAACCGGTCGTGCGCGGGCGCACGAGCCTCGGCTCATGCTGCAGTGTTTAGCCGTGCCCGGTCACGAGTTGAGTGGAGGATCCACCGCGAATTCCGGCCGTGGCTCGACGCGGATCCTCCACCTAAGCATCTGGCGGCGCGGGAACGGGGGCCGGAGGCTCGGGATCGGCGTCCCGAATCGTTCGGGCTGCGCACGACTTGAGTGGAGGATCCACCGCGAAATCCGGCCGCTGATCGACGTGGATCCTCCACATAAGCATCTGGAGGCGCGGCCGGGAGCGGTGCTCGGGGCCGCCTCGGCGAAGGAATTCCGACTGCGGGAATACATCCGGAACCTTGACTGTTAAGATTTCAACAAGTTACTTCAAAACTGAAGTTTTAACCACTGTAGGCTGGCCCCACACGAGGCTGACCACAGAGACGAGGAGCAGTCATGGAATTCGGAATCTTCACCATCGGGGATGTCACCACCGACCCGACGAACGGCGAGACCGTCTCGGAGCATCAGCGCATCAAGAACACCGTCGAGCTCGCGAAGAAGGCCGAAGAGGTCGGCCTCGACGTCTTCGCCACCGGTCAGCACCACAACCCGCCGTTCGCGGCACCGGCCAACCCGCCCGTGCTGCTGGCCAACATCGCCGCCCAGACCGAGAAGATCAACCTCTCGACGGCGACCACGCTCATCACGACGACCGACCCAGTGCGCATCGCCGAGGACTACTCGTACGCCCAGCACCTCGCCGACGGCCGCCTCGACCTCATCATGGGCCGTGGCAACACCGGGCCCGTCTACCCGTGGTTCGGCAAGGACATCCGCGCCGGCATCCCGCTCGCGGTGGAGAACTACAACCTCCTCTACCGCCTGTGGCGGGAGAAGAACCTCGACTGGGAGGGCAAGTTCCGCACCCCGCTCAACGGCTTCACGGTCACCCCGTGGCCGCTCGACGACGTCCCGCCGTTCGTGTGGCACGGGTCGATCCGCAGCCCGGAGATCGCGGAGCAGGCCGCCTACTACGGCGACGGCTTCTTCCACAACAACATCTTCTGGCCGACCTCGCACACCGCGCGCATGGTCCAGCTCTACCGCCAGCGGTACGAGTACTACGGCCACGGCACCGCGGAGCAGGCGATCGTCGGACTCGGCGGTCAGGTGTTCATGCGCAAGAACTCGCAGGACGCGATCAAGGAGTTCCGCCCCTACTTCGACAACGCCCCGGTCTACGGCCACGGCCCCAGCCTCGAGGACTTCGCGTCCCAGACCCCGCTGACCGTGGGCTCGCCGCAGGAGGTCATCGAACGGACCCTGAGCTTCCGCGACTGGGCCGGTGACTACCAGCGCCAGATGTTCCTCATCGACCACGCCGGCCTGCCGCAGAAGACGGTGCTCGAACAGCTCGACATCCTCGGCGAGGAGGTCGTGCCCGTCCTGCGCAAGGAGTTCGCGAAGAACCGTCCGGCCGACGTCCCCGACGCCCCGACCCACGAGTCGCTGGTCATCCGGCACCGTGAGGGCAAGGACCCCATCCCCGGAGGCGGCCCCGGTTCGCGTGCCTACGCCGACCGTGAAGCCCGTGCCGCCGAGGCGAAGAAGGCCGAAGAGGCCCAAGCAGCTGAGACAGGAGCGCAGAGCGAATGAAGATCCTCGCAGTCACGACCTCGCTGAGCGAGGACTCGACGACGCAGAAGCTCGCGGACAGGATCATCGAGGCGGCCGCCTCGGCGGGGGAGGCCGCAGGCATCGAGACGACCACGGACAGCATCAACGTCCGCGCCCTGAGCACGGCACTCACGGACATGGCCCTGACCGGGTTCCGGTCCGAGGAGCTCGAGGAGGCGTACCGGAAGGTCGCCGAGGCGGACGCGATCATCACCGTCACCCCGGTCTACAAGGTCGCACCTGTCGGACTGCACACCCTGTTCTGGCAGCTCATCGACGAACAGGTGCTCGCCGGGACCCCGGTGCTCATCGCCTCGACCGGCGGCACCGCCCGCCATTCGCTGGCCGGGGACACCGGGATGCGGCCGATGCTCACGTACCTCAAGGGCATCGTCGTGCCGACCACGGTGTTCGCCGCGACCGACGACTGGGGCAGCGCCGAAGGGGCGCGCGCACTCACCTCCCGAGTGCGGCAGTCCGCGGAGGAGCTCATCGACCTCACGGCGGCCGTCCGCGGGTACACCGGCACCGAGGCGGCCTCCACGGACACCTCCGAGGGCAATGAGGGACCCGACAGTCTGGCCCCGCACCGGATCACGATCGGCCGCGGTGGGAAGCGCGGCGGCAGCGACGAGTTCGATCCCGACCGGATCACCCCGTTCGCGCAGCTGCTCGAGGGCTGAGCGTGTCCGAGACGGCGGCCGCCCCCATCATCCGGTTCGGGCGCGGCCGAGAAGAACGTGCCCAGCAGGCGTGGCGGACGTACTTCGAGACCTCGCAGCGTCTGCGGCAGGTGCTCGACGACCGACTCAAGGAGCAGGCGGGGCTGAGCGTGAGCGACTACAACGCCCTCCTGCTCCTGTGGGAGGCGCCCGAGAGGACGCTGACGATGGGGGCACTGGCCAAACGGCTCGTGTTCTCGCCCTCGCGGCTGAACTACCGCATCAAGGTGCTCGAGGACGCCGGCCTGGTGGAGAAGCTCGCGTGCGCCGAGGACCGGCGGTCCCACAACATCCGCCTCACCGAGGCGGGGGGACGTCGGTTCCTCGACGCCGCCCGACTCCACAGCAGGGCCATCGCCGAGGTGTTCCTCTCCCACGTCGACGACGCGGAGCTCGAGGTCATCGAGACCGTGTTCTCCCGGATCGCGAAAGACCTCCCGTGAGCCTCTGAGACTCGTGTCACAATGGCCCTATGACGGACACCTCGACGATCACGACCATCGCCTTCCCCGACTCCGAGCTGCGCAATCGCGTCATCGCCAGGATCCCCGCGCACCAGCGGGCCAACGTCGACCTGGTCGTCTACTCCGACAAGGAGAAGTCGGCGAAGCTCAGCCGCGATGACGTGGACGTCGTGGTCCTGCCGTACATGGATTCGGCGGGGACGATCGAACTCCTGCCGCAGCTGCCGAACCTCCGGCTCGTCATCACCCAGACGACGGGCTACGACCCGGTCGCGCACCTGCCCGAACAGGGCATCCAGGTCGCCACGGCCTCCGGTGTGCACACGGGCGGGACGGCGGAGCTCGCGCTCGCGCTCACCCTGGCGAGCCTGCGCGGGATCGACGACGCAGTGCGCAGCCAGGTCTCCCGGACCTGGGACCACCGGCGTCACCGTTCGCTGCAGGACCGACGGGTCATGATCATCGGGGTCGGGGAGATCGGGAAGGCCATCGCCGATCGGTTCGCGCCCTTCGAGGTCGAGCTCACCCGGGTGGGCACGACGGCCAGGGAGGACGAGCGCGGCGTCGTCCACGGCGTCGACGAACTCCCCGACCTCCTGCCCCACACCGACGTCGTCGTCCTCATCACCCCGCTCACCGAGTCGACGCAGCACCTCGTCGATGCGGAGTTCCTCCGGCAGCTGCCCGACAACGCGCTCATCGTCAACGTCGCCCGCGGCAAGGTCGTCGACACCGAGGCGCTCGTCGCCGAACTGTCGACCGGCCGACTCCATGCCGCCCTCGACGTCATGGATCCGGAGCCGCTGCCGGAGAACCACCCGCTGTGGGGGACCCCGAACACGCTCATCACCCCGCACGTCGGCGGCGACACCTCGGCGTTCGAGCCTCGGGTCGTCAAGATCCTCGCCGAGCAGGTGCGGCGGATCAACGACGGAGAGCGCCTGCTCAACGTCGTCGTCGAGGACTGAGCGCCGGGGCCTGAAACCGCCCGGCAAGGACCGAAGCCCCACGTCAGCGCCGGTGAGAACCGGCGAGTTCCCGCCCGTGCTCGGGCGGTACAGAGCGGTCCGAAACCCTGGTTCCACGATGCGAGAATGACGCCGACGGATAGCGGACAGGGGCGTAGAGTGCCCCCATGAGCATCGATACCGACACTTCTCGACCGGACATCAAACCCCGTTCCCGCGATGTCACCGACGGACTCGAGAGCACCGCTTCGCGCGGCATGCTCCGGGCCGTCGGCATGGGCGACGACGACTGGGCGAAGCCGCAGATCGCCGTGGCCTCCTCGTGGAACGAGATCACCCCATGCAACCTCTCGCTCCAGCGCCTCGCCGGAGCCGCGAAGGAGGGCGTGCACGCCGCAGGCGGCTACCCGCTCGAATTCGGCACGATCTCCGTCTCCGACGGCATCTCCATGGGACACGAGGGCATGCACTACTCGCTCGTCTCCCGTGAGGTCATCACCGACTCGGTCGAGACCGTGATGAGCGCAGAACGCCTCGACGGCTCCGTGCTCATGGCCGGCTGCGACAAGTCGATCCCCGGCATGCTCATGGCAGCCGCCCGCCTCGGACTCTCGAGTGTGTTCCTCTACAACGGCTCGATCATGCCCGGCACCGCGAAGCTCTCCGACGGCACGGAGAAGGAAGTCACCCTCATCGACGCCTTCGAAGCCGTCGGCGCGTGCCGTGCGGGCACGATGACCAGGGAGGACGTCGACGCCATCGAACGCGCCGTCTGCCCAGGTGAGGGGGCCTGCGGCGGAATGTACACCGCGAACACGATGGCCTCGGCCGCCGAGGCGATGGGCATGTCCCTGCCCGGTTCCGCGGCCCCGCCGGCCATCCACCGCAACCGCACGATCTACGCCCGCCAGTCCGGCGAGGCCGCCGTCAACCTCCTGCGCAAGGGGATCACGACGAAGGACATCATCACGAAGGAGTCGCTGCACAATGCGATCGCCGTGGTCATGGCCTTCGGCGGGTCGACGAACGCAGTCCTCCACCTTCTCGCGATCGCCGCGGAGGCCGGGGTCGACCTCGAACTCGACGACTTCAACCGGATCGGAGACAAGGTCCCGCACCTCGGCAACGTCAAGCCCTTCGGCGAGTACGTCATGAACGACGTGTTCAAGATCGGCGGCGTCCCCGTCGTCATGAAGGCCCTCCTCGACGCGGGTCTGCTCAACGGCGACTGCATGACGGTGACGGGCAAGACCGTGGCGGAGAACCTCGCCGCGATCAACCCGCCTGACCCCGACGGCAAGATCCTCCGGGCCCTGAACAACCCGATCCACGCGACCGGCGGCCTCACCGTGCTGCGCGGAACGCTCGCCCCCGAGGGCGCCGTCGTCAAGTCCGCGGGCTTCGACGCCGACGTCTTCGAGGGCACCGCCCGCGTCTTCGATCAGGAGCAGCCGGCGATGGACGCCGTGCTGAACGGCGAGCTGAAGAAGGGCGACGTCGTCGTCATCCGCTACGAAGGCCCCAAGGGCGGTCCCGGCATGCGCGAGATGCTCGCGATCACGGGAGCGATCAAGGGCGCCGGCATCGGCAAGGACGTCCTCCTCATCACCGACGGCCGCTTCTCCGGCGGGTCGACGGGCCTGTGCATCGGCCACGTCGCGCCTGAGGCCGTCGACGGCGGTCCGATCGCCCTCGTCGAGGACGGGGACAGGATCACCGTCGACATCGCCGCCCGCTCGATCGACCTCCACGTCGACGAGGAGGTCCTGGCCGAACGCCGAAAGTCGTGGACGATCCCGGAGAACCACCGCCTCACCGGCGTCCTCGGCAAGTACGCGAAGCTCGTCCAGTCGGCCTCGACCGGCGCCGTGTGCCGCTGACCGTCCGTCAGGATCGCTCGATGCGCGTCGTCATCCTCGACGACTATCAGAACGTGTCTCGCACGTTCGCGGACTGGTCGACCCTTGACGCCGAGGTCGAGGTCGTCACCCGTCCCATCGTCGACACCGCTGACCTCGTGTCCGTGCTCACCGGCGCCGAGGCGGTCGTCGCGATGCGCGAACGCACCGTCTTCGACGCGGACCGTTTTGGTCGGCTGCCCGACCTGCGGCTGCTCGTGACCACAGGGGCGGCGAACGCGTCGATCGACCTCGAGGCCGCCCGGCAGCATGGCGTCACGGTGTGCGGCACCGAGGCCCCGCGCACCGCCACACCGGAGTTGACCTGGGGGCTCATCCTCGCCGTGCTCCGCCACATTCCTGCGGAGGATGCCAGGCTGCGGGCCGGCGGGTGGCAGGAGACGGTCGGGGGAGACCTCGCCGGGTCCCGCCTCGGCGTCATCGGTCTCGGTCGGCTGGGGTCGCAGGTCGCCCGGATCGGGCAGGCCTTCGGGATGGACGTCGTCGCGTGGAGTGAGAATCTCACTCCGGAGCGCGCCGCCGAGGTCGGTGTGCAGGCGGTGTCGAAAGCCGAGCTGCTCGCCACCTCCGATGTCGTGACGATCCACTACAAGCTGGGCGAACGCAGTCGAGGGCTCATCGGGGCGCCGGAGCTGGCGCTGATGAAGCCGAATGCGATCCTCATCAACACCTCGCGTGCGGGCCTCGTGGACACGGATGCGCTGGTCAGAGCGCTCGAGGCCGGGCGGATCCGCGGGGCCGGCCTCGACGTCTACGACACGGAGCCTCTGCCTGTCGACCACCCGCTGCGCCGCACGCCGCGCACCGTGCTCACCCCGCACCTCGGCTACGTCACCGAGGGAACCTACCGGATCTTCTACCCGCAGGCGCTCGAGGACATCGCGGCGTGGATGGCGGGGGAGCCGATCCGGGTGCTCACGTAGGGCTTGCGTTCGAGCGCGCTCGAACTCGTAGCGTCATCGTCATGACCACGAATGACATGACCCCAGACCCCACCCACACCTCGACCGCAGCGACCACAACCTCGGGCACTATCACCTCGGCGACCGCCACTCGGGACGCCGCACCCAGCCGACCCGCGCGCTGGGCGATCACCGGCGCCTCGCAGGGCTTCGGCCGGGCGCTGACCGACGAGGTGCTGCGCCGAGGACACGACGCCATCGCAGTCGTCCGCTCCCGCGAGTCCCTTGACGACGTCGCCGCCGAGGTCGGCGACCGACTCACGGTCCTCATCGCGGATCTGCGCGACCCGGAAGCGGTCACCGAGGTGGGTGAGGCGATCGCGGCTCGTGATCTCGATGTTCTCGTCAACAATGCCGGGCGGGCGATCGTCGGGGCGGTCGAGGAGATCAGCATCGGCGAACTGCGAGAGCAGCTCGAGCTGAACTTCTTCGCGGCGGCCGCCCTCACACGGGCAGTCCTTCCAACGATGCGGTCGCGGGCCCGCGGAGCGATCGTGCAGATGAGCAGTCAGGGCGGCCGGGTCTCGTTTCCCGCGGCCGGAGCGTACTCGGCGAGCAAGTTCGCGCTCGAGGGCTGGTCGGAGGCGCTTGCCGCCGAAGTCCGGCCGCTGGGCGTCGGCGTGATGCTCGTCGAACCCTCGCGGTTCCGGACCGGGTTCAACACGGCGCATTCGCTTCGCACGGTCGCCGAATCAGGTGCCTATGCCGCCACGGTCGGACCTGCCCGCGCGGACCTCACCGCGGTCGACGGCAGGCAGGAGGGCGATCCCGTCCGTGCCGCCCGGATCATCGTCGACCTCGTCGAGGAGGAACTCGCGAATCGCAGTGAGCTGCCCCTGCGCCTTCCCCTCGGCGCCGAGGCGGTGCGGCGTCTGCGTGCGGCGTACAGTGGGAACGCGGCCGAGGTCGACCGCTGGGCCGAGGTGGCCGCCAGCGGCGACTTCCCGGGGATGCCGCCATCGAGAAGGGCGGTGTGAGCATGGCGACGGACGATCTCATGAGCCGGATCCTCGCCGATCTGGGCGACTTCGCCGAGGTCGACGGGACGCTGCCGGTCGAGGTCATCCACCGCCTCGTCGATTCGGGGGAGAGCGGTGCGCCCATGTCGATCGCCGAGGTGGCCCAGATGCTCGGCCTCTCGGCCCACACCCTGCGGTACTACGAAAGCCAGGGTCTCGTCAGGGTCGACCGTGACTCGGCCGGGCACCGGGTCTACGATTCCGCGGCGCAACGGCGTCTCGTCTTCCTCACCCGGATGCGGCTGTCCGGGATGCCGATGCGCGATCTCGCGCACTACGTCGAGCTCGTCGAGCAGGGAGAGGAGACGGTACCGGAGCGGCTCGACCTCCTGCTCGAACACCGTGACACGGTCCGGCGGCGGATCCGCGAACTCACGCTCTCGCTTGCGGCGACGGAGTACAAGATCGCGACCTACGGCGGACGCACGGGAGACGATCCCGGGCTGGACGAGCCGGCACGGGGTGAACCCGCGCCGCCCGAGCCCCCGGCGACCGAGCCCGCGCCTGAGACCCCCTGAGCTTCTGCGCCCGAGAACGCCGAACGCGGACGATGCCGCAGCATCGCCCGCGTTCTGCGGTTTTCGTCATTTCACCTCGGCGAAGCCTGTCACCTCAGCCGACCTCGGCGAGGATTCACAGCCTCGGCGCGGACAGACCCGAAACGGACCGGTCAGTTCACCTCGGCGGGATCAGCGGAGACGCGACCGCCGTTCTCGAGGGCGTCGATCGAGGCCATCTCGTTCTCGGTGAGCTCGAAGTCGAAGACGTCGATGTTCTGGGCCATGCGCTCGCGGTTGTTCGACTTGGGGAAGAGGATGTGGCCGCGCTGCAGGTGCCAGCGGATGATGACCTGGGCCCACGACTTGCCGTGTGCGGCCGCGATCTCACCGATGGCGGTCGACGCGTAGTCGACGTTGCCCTGGCCGAGCGGTCCCCAGGCCTCGATCTTGATGTCGTTGTCGGCGAGCAGGGGGCGGGTGTCGATCTGCTGGAACTGCGGGTGGAGCTCGATCTGGTCGACGGCCGGGATGATGCCGGTGTCGAGGATCGCCGGCAGGTAGCGGTAGTCGAAGTTCGACACGCCGATCGACCGGGTCAGGCCCGCGTCGCGGTAGCCGGGGAAGGCCTCCCAGGTCTCGACGGCGTTGTTCTGCGCCGGGGTCGGCCAGTGGATGAGGTAGAGGTCGACGTAGTCGAGGCCGAGCTTGGTCAGGCTCTCCTCAAGCGCGCGGCGCGACTCGGCGGCACCGTGGCGGTCGTTCCACAGCTTCGTCGTGACGAAGAGGTCCTCGCGGGCGATGCCGGAGTTCTTCAGGGCGCGGCCCACGCCCTCCTCGTTGCCGTAGACGGCGGCGGTGTCGATGTGACGGTAGCCGACCTCGAGAGCGTCGGTGACGATGCGCTCGGTCTCGGCGGGGTCGACCTTGAAAACGCCGAAGCCGAGCTGGGGGATGGTCTTGCCGTCGTTGAGAGTGAGAGTGGGTACCGACATGGTGTCGCCTTTCGTCACGGATGGGAGTCTGGTCGGCGCCCGCTGGGGCGCTTCGACAGGACGGCTGCCGTTCTCCGGCACCCGTCCGAGCGTACAACGACACAAGGCTCCTGGGGCATTCCCCGATCCAGCCGATTTCTCCAGGTTTTCCGTTGAATGGGAAGAGGTGGTCCTGTCCTCGCCGAGGTGGTCGGTGCGTCCCGTGCCGAACCTCGGCGAGGTGGTTCCTGCGGTCGTCGGCGACGGTTCGGTTCGGCGGTCACCCGGGTCAGTCGGTGGACCTGGTCAGGCGGTGAACACCGTGTGGACGTCTCCGGTGTGGGCGCGGCCGACCAAGTCGGTGAGTTCGAGGACGACGGCTGAGCCAACCACCTCGGCGCCGAGTTCCGTGACGAGTGCCTGGGCGGCGGTGAGCGTGCCGCCGGTGGCGAGGATGTCGTCGACGAGGAGGACACGGTCGCCGGGGTGAAGCACATCCGGGGCTTCGATCGTCGCGGTGCCGTATTCGAGCGAGTAGGACACGGCGGCCGCGGGTTTCGGCAGCTTGCCGGCCTTGCGGATGGGGAGGATGCCGGCGCCGGTCATCGCGGCGATCGCCCCGGCGAAGAGGAAGCCGCGCGCTTCGAGTCCGCCGACGAAGTCGAAGCGCCCGACGAACGGGGCGACGAGCGCCTCGGTGACGGCGGTGAAGGCGGGCCCGTCGGCGAGCAGCGGAGAGATGTCGCGGAAGTTCACCCCCGGCTCCGGGTAGTCGGGGATCGAGGTGATGAGGGCCTGCGCGCGGCCGAGATCTGCGTTCGTCACGGGTCAACCCTACTCGGACGGAATCTTCCCGATGATGCGAGCGGTCCTCACACTGATCACTCGAGCGAAGCCAAATACCGTCTCCGCCGGAGCCGCCAGCCGAAGAATGCCCCGATCGCGGCACCGACGAAGGGGATGATGAGATAGACGTCGAACGACTCGAACTCGAATCGCCACGACCACGGAATCAGGGGGTGGCCGAACGCGGCATTGAAAGCGATGAGACCGGCGACCACACCGATGTAGAGAAGTGAGGCGATGAGCTCGATCGGCCGGGCGGCGTTGCGCGCGAGGCCTGACTGCGACTGGAGCTCGACGCCTCGACGTCGCGCATAGCCGGTCGCGATGAGGCGCGGAATATCGGCGGTGACCATGATGAGCACGGCGGCGAAGAGAAGCCCGGACGCGAGGAGGACGAGCGCAACTGCAAGGGCGATCCAACGGAATGCCGAATAGCCGACGGCCAGAGCTCGAACGATGACCTGTTGCTCGCGTTCGTCGCTCAAAGGCATGTGATCGATGCCGGCGCTGCGTTCGAGAGTGTCGTCGATCCGCGACCACGATGAGCGGCGCCCGCCGGAGGCAGTCTCGTCTGGGTTGCGACCATGCGAACTCATGGGGATCGGTCCTTCCTTGTCGGAGTCGGCGGGTCCTGGGTCGAGAACAGCTCCTCGACGCTCGACTTCAGGGTCGCGGCAATGCGCAGTGCGAGGTAGACGCTCGGTGAGTAGTCCCCGCCTTCGATCGCGATGATCGTCTGTCGGGAGACACCGACCGCCTCGGCGAGGTGGGCCTGAGTCAGGCCGAGCTCACGGCGCCGCGCGCGCAGGCAAGTGAGCATATTCGGCACCTTTTCTTCCGCATTGCCGAGATCGTCAGTTGCGTTGAACAAGTCAAAGATCTTTGACATTGTCACCGTTTCACAGTTCTTGCGCGTCCACAAACAGGCGGCCGTCCCGAGTCCACGAACAGAGGCATTACGCAGGGCGGCATGCAGGAGTATCGTCGTCATCACCGGGTCCGGAGGAGGTCGTATGAATGCTGAGCACGATCCGATCTCCCTCGCCGAGGCGTTCGCGCGGGTGCCCCGGAGACGCTTCCTTCCCGATGATCAGCAGGGGTGGGCTGAGAGCAACATCCCGCTCGAGATCGGATGCAATCAGACGAACTCGCAGCCGAGCACCGTCGCCGATATGCTCACGCTCCTCGACGTCTCTCCGGGGCAGAGGGTCCTCGACCTCGGCTCGGGTTCGGGCTGGACGACGGCGCTCCTCGGTGTCCTCGTCGGTGAGACAGGAAGCGTCGTCGGGGTCGAACGGCTCCGGGAGCTCCTCGACGGTGCGATCGCTGCCTGTGCCGGTCTCGGGATCGAGTCGATCGAGTTCGCCGAGGCGGTTCCCGGGACCCTCGGCCTGCCCGAGCGAGCCCCGTTCGATCGGATCCTCGTCTCCGCCGGTGCCGCCAGCCTGCCTGACAGCCTCGTCGCCCAGCTGGGTGTCGGGGGAGTGATGGTCATCCCGGTCGCAGGCGAGATGCTGCGCGTCGAACGCACCGGCGAGGCCGATGATGCCGTGTCGATCACCCGACATGGCCGCTACCGCTTCGTCCCCCTCATCGTGGAGTGACCGCACTTCGAGCGGCAGGCCACTCGTGGCCCCGCCGGCCCGCCGCTAGACGAGCGAGTCGCGCCACGCGCGGTGGAGCTGCGCGAACCGGCCCGTGCCGGAGATGAGTTCGTCGGGAGTGCCGTCCTCGACGATGCGCCCGGCATCCATGACGAGCACCCTGTCGGCGATCTCGACGGTCGAGAGGCGGTGGGCGATGATGATCGCCGTCCTGCCCTCGAGCACCGTGGCCAGCGCCTTCTGCACGAGCCGCTCGGACGGGATGTCGAGGTGCGCGGTCGCCTCGTCGAGGACGACGATGTCAGGATCGGCGAGGAAGACACGGGCGAACGACACCAGCTGCCGCTGTCCCGAGCTCAGCCGCCCGCCGCGCTTCTTCACATCCGTGTCGTAGCCGTTCGGCAGCCGACGGATGTAGGCGTCGAGGCCGACGGCTGTGGCCGCTGCGACGACCTCCTCATCGGTGGCCTCGGGGTTGCCGATGCGGATGTTGTCCGCGATCGTGCCCGCGAAGAGGAACGACTCCTGGGTGACCATGACGACGCTCGAGCGCAGCTCCGCATCGTCGAGGTCCCGCAGGTCGACCCCGTCGAGACTGACTGTGCCCGCGGAGGGATCGTAGAACCGGGTGACGAGCTTGACCAGCGTCGATTTGCCCGCCCCGGTCGCCCCGACGAGCGCGACGATCTGGCCGGCCGGGATCGTGAGATCGAAGCGGGGGAGCGCATCGGGTCCGTCCGCGTACGCGAAGCGGACGTCGGTGAGTTCGATGGATCGTCCCGTCGCCGAGGCGGCACCCCCGGCCGCCGGATGCGCGGGTAGGTGCTTCGGCGAGGTCGGGGGCGGCACGCCCGGGTCGGTGTCGAGGACGGCGGCGATCTTCTCGAGCGCCGCCGAGGCCGACTGGTAGAGGTTGAAGGACTGGACGAGTTCGTCGAGCGGACCGTAGAAGCGGCGCAGGTAGAGGATGAAGGCCGCGAGCACGCCGACCTGCGTCCACCCTTCGATGACGAGCCACGCGCCGACGACGATGATCACCGTCTGCGTGAGGTTGCCGACCAGGCGCGTCCACCCGGCGAACCACGCGACTCCCCGCAGAGCGTCGGTGTTGGCATCCCGGTACGCCGAATCCTGCTCCCGCAGCGTGCCCCGCCGGTCGGGCTGGCGCCGATAGGCCTGGACGGCGCGGATGCCGCCCATCGTCTCGACGAAGTGGACGATGACCTTCGCGATCGACGTTCGGGTGCGCCGGTAGGCGGCCCGCTGCGTCGAATGCGCGGCCTTCGTGATGAAGAACAGCGGCACGAACCCGGCGAAGACGACGATCGCCAAGGGCACATCGAGGACGATGAGCGTGACGGCGATGAAGAGCATCTGCAGCACCGCGAGCGCGGTCTCGAAGAGCGAGTACGAGAGGAACTGCTGCACCGACTCCATGTCCGAGGTCTGCCGGGACACCAGCCTGCCCGAGGTCGACTTCTCGTGATAGCCCAGGTCGAGCCGCTGGACATGCGTGAAGACCCGCGAGCGCAGCGCGAAGAGGATCTTCTGCGCGGTGATCCCGACCAGCCGGGTCGCCGTGAACGAGCACAGGGCCGCAGCCACCGCCGAGGCGACGAAGAGCACGACCGCCCGCACGAGCGGTCCCGTGTCCCCGTCGACGGCGGCCGGGATGCCCGTGTCGAGGGCATCGGCGATGAAGATGGGCCCGGCCACGAGCGCGGCCGAGGTGAGCACGACGATGACGAGGAGGAAGATCGCCATCGGCAGGTGCGGGCGCACGAGCGAGAACAGCAGCGCCCTGGCCTTCGCCGCGATGTCCGGCGGCAGCGCCTCGACCTCGTCGTCGGCGGCGAGTCGCGGAGCGCTCATGCCCGGCCCCCTTCCCTGCTGTCGCTGCCCCCGCCAAGACTGTCCCCGGGCAGGTCGGCACCCGCCGGGCAGCGTCCCGCCGAGGCGGTCGCTCCGGTGCCCCGCGCCGAGGCGGTCGCCTGCATTCCCGCCCCCATGAGTTCGCGGTAGAGGTCGGAGGTCTCGAGCAGCTCCTCGTGCGTGCCCTGGGCGACGATGCGCCCGGAGTCGAGGACGGCGACGACATCGGCGAGTGCCGCCGTCGAGGGGCGGTGGGCGATGATGAGTGTCGTCGAATCCGGAAGGATCTCCCGCAGCGCCTGCTGCACCCGGTCCTCGGTGTCGACGTCGACGGCCGAGAGCGGATCGTCGAGGACGAGGATGCGCGGCTTGCCGATCACCGCTCTCGCGAGCGCGAGCCGCTGTCGCTGACCGCCGGAGAGGGAGAGCCCCTGCTCGCCGACCTGCGTGTCGAGTCCCTCGGGCAGACGGGAGACGAAGTCGGCGGCCGCGGTGATCTCGAGCGCCTCCCGGACCGCGTCGTCATCGGCACCGGGGGAGCCCATGACGACGTTGTCGCGCACGCTCGCGGAGAAGAGGATCGGATCCTCGAAGGACACGGACACGAGGTGACGCAGCTCGTTGACGGGCAGGTCGCGGATGTCGGTGCCGTCGATGCGCACGGCCCCGGACGTGACGTCCTGGAGGCGGGGGACGAGAGAGGCGAGCGTCGTCTTGCCCGACCCCGTGGACCCGACGAGCGCCAGGGTCTGACCGGGAGCGATGCGCAGATCGAGGTCCTCAAGCGTGAGCCGGTCGGTGTCGGAGAAGTGGAAGGAGACGTCGTCGAAGGTCAGCTCCCCGCGGAAGCGGCCGACGTCCGGGTCGTCGTCGATGCCGCCGCCGGAGTCGGTGATGTCATGGCGGATGTCGATGACCTCCCAGTACCGGCCGGCGGCGGTGATCGACATGAGCGCATCGGCGAGGAGGAAGCCGAGCATCTCGATGGGCATCCGCAGGACCATCGAGATCGTCACGCCCGCGACGACCGTGCCGATCGTCGTCCACCCCTGGACCACACCCCACGTCCCGACGCCGACGATCCCTGCCTGCCCGAGCGTGGGCAGGAGGATGAGGACGGCCCAGAACCACGAGTCGAGCTTCGCCTTGCGCACCTCGAGGCCCTGGAACCTCCGGGAGAGGAGGGCGAAGCGCTCGGCCGCCCAGGGCGAGCGGCCGAAGGACTTGAGGATCCTGATGCCCTGGATCGACTCCTCGACGTCCGTCGTGATCTCCCCGACCGTGTCCTGCGAGAGGCGCGAGGCCTCCCGGTACCGGCGTTCGAACATCGCCGCCGAGACGATCGTCGGCACCGCCATGGCGATGACGATGATGCCGAAGACCGGCTGGAGGGCGAAGAGCATGATCGTGCCGACGAGGAGGACGACCGGGGTGGCCAGCAGGAACGGCAGGCCGAAGGCGAAGAACCGCCGCAGCTGCGAGAGGTCGTTCGTCGCCCGCGAGAGCAGCTGACCGGACTCCCACGAATCGTGGATCGCCACCGAGGTGTATTGGAGGCGATCGAAGAGCCGGGCCCGCCACCGGATCTCCCAGGCGGAGACGACGGGGGCGACGATCATCCGCCGCGCCCACATCGCCACCGCCTCGGCGATGCCGATCGCCAGGACCCCGAGCACGGGCAGCCACAGTCCCGAGAGGTCGCCCTCGGTGATCGGACCGTCGATGATGTAGCCGGTGATGACCGGGACGACGAGCTGGATGCCGTTCGCGAGCAGGGTGAGCACGAGGACGACAGCGTAGATGCCGATCCGCGATCGCAGATCGGGCCAGAAGCGGAAGAGGGGGCGCACGGACATCAAGCCTAGTCCCGCGGAACCCCTGCGTCTATGGTCTCGCGATGCGGAATTCGGGCCTCCTGAAGTGCGGTTTTATTTATCCGCAGGAGACGGCGGACGGCCTCGCCGAGGTGGTCGCCGGGTCCCGATCTCACCAGACAGGCGCTCGATGTCCCAAGATGTGAGACATTCGTTTCTGCAGTTTGACTCACTGAGAGGGGCGGTGAACCATTGAGGCATGACTCACCTTCTCGTCGTCGTCATTAGCCAGCGCGCGGATCATCCGTAGCCTGTCATCACGACACGTTCCGCGCGCCCCTACCGAAACCGGAGGGGCTTTTTTCATGCGGGGAACGGTGCGAGCGGGTCAAACCAGGAAGGAAACGAGATGGCAGCCACGCCCCCGGCCCAGAAAGCGGCCGCCGGGACTGCGCAGAGCGCAGCGCCTGCGAAGCCGACCCCGTCCAGCGTGCGAAGGAACTCGGCCCCCGAGGTCCTCACCGGAGCGCAGGCGATCGTCCGCAGCCTCGAGCGCCTCGGCGTCGACACCGTCTTCGGCCTGCCCGGCGGAACCATCCTTCCGACCTACGATCCGCTGTTCGAGACCGACAAGATCCGCCACATCCTCGTCCGCCACGAACAGGGTGCCGGCCATGCCGCCGAAGGGTACGCGGCCGCCTCGGGGAAGCTCGGCGTGTGCATCGCGACCTCCGGTCCCGGGGCGACGAACCTCATCACGGCGCTTGCCGACGCCCACATGGACTCGGTGCCCGTGCTCGCGATCACCGGTCAGCAGTCGTCGAAGCTGCTGGGCACCGACGCCTTCCAGGAGGCCGACATCGTCGGTATGACGATGCCGGTGACCAAGCACAGCTTCCTCATCACCAAGCCTGAGGACATTCCCGCGGCGATCCTCAACGCCGCCCACATCGCCACGACCGGCCGGCCCGGCCCCGTGCTCGTCGACATCACGAAGGACGCCCAGACCGGCACGGCCCCGTTCGTCTGGCCCGAAGAGGCCCAGCTGCCGGGCTACCGGCCCATCCTCAAGCCGCATGCGAAGCAGATCCGCGAGGCCGCGCGCCTCATCTCCGAGGCCCATCGCCCCGTCTTCTACATCGGCGGCGGCGTCATCCGCTCGGAGGCGGAGAAGGAGCTGCTGCGCCTGGCCGAGGCGACGAACATCCCCGTGGTCACCACGCTCATGGCTCGCGGCGCCTTCCCCGACTCCCATCCGCTCCACTTGGGCATGCCGGGCATGCACGGCAGCGTGCCCGCGGTGACCGCGTTCCAGAAGGCCGACCTGCTCATCGCCATCGGGGCCCGCTTCGATGACCGGGTGACCGGCAACCTCGACTCGTTCGCCCCGCACGCGCAGGTCATCCATGCCGACATCGACCCCGCGGAGATCGGGAAGAACCGGGCCGCCGAGGTCGCGATCGTCGGCGACGCCCGTGAGGTGCTCTCGGAGATCCTCACCGAGCTGCGCGGCAAGTACCCGCAGGCCCTCGATCGCCAGCGCGAACCGTGGTGGCGCTTCCTCTCCCGCCTCAAGCGCACGTACCCGCTCGGCTACGAGAAGCACGGCGAACTCTGCGATCCGCAGTACGTCATCTCCCGCATCTCGGCACTCACCGGCCCCGAGGCGGTCTACGCCGCCGGCGTCGGCCAGCACCAGATGTGGGCGGCGCAGTTCGTCGAATTCGAACGGCCCCGCTCGTGGCTGAACTCCGGGGGACTGGGCACGATGGGGTACTCGGTGCCCGCGGCCATGGGCGCGAAGGTCGCCGAACCCGACCGGGTGGTGTGGGCGATCGACGGCGACGGCTGCTTCCAGATGACCAACCAGGAGCTCGCGACCTGCGCCCTCGACGGCATCCCCATCAAGGTCGCGATCATCAACAACTCCTCCCTGGGCATGGTGCGCCAGTGGCAGACCCTGTTCTACGACGGCCGCTACTCGAACACCGACCTCAACACGGGACATGAGACGATCCGGATCCCGGACTTCGTCAAGCTCGCCGAGGCGTACGGCTGCTTTGCGCTGCGCGTGGACAGCAACGACGACGTCGATGCCGCGATCCAGCAGGCCCTCGAGGTCAACGACCGGCCCGTCGTCCTCGACTTCACGGTCCCGCCCGATGCGATGGTGTGGCCGATGGTCGCCGCCGGGGTCTCGAACGACGAGATCGAATACGCCCGCGGCATCCGCCCCGAGTTCGACGGCGACGGGGACGAGCCCGTGGAATCGGTCATCGAAGAGGGCGATCCCGAGGACAATGACACGCTGCGCTCCGTGGCTCAGATCGAAGGAGGCCTGGAATGAACAGCCGGCACACCCTCTCCGTGCTCGTCGAGAACAAGCCGGGCGTGCTCACGCGCTTCACCGGGCTCATCGCCCGCCGCGGCTTCAACATCCACAGCCTCGCCGTGGGCGTGACCGAGCACGACGAGCTCTCCCGGATCACCGTCGTCGTCGACGTCGGCGACGTCCCGCTCGAGCAGGTGACGAAGCAGCTGAACAAGCTCGTCAACGTCATCAAGATCGTCGAACTCGAACCCGCCTCCTCGGTGCGCCGGGCCCACGTCATCTACAAGGTCAAGGCCAACGCCGCGACCCGGCCGCAGGTCGCGGCCGCCGTGGAGATGTTCCGGGGCTCGATCGTCGACGTCTCGACGGACTCCGTGTGCGTCGAGGCCACCGGTGAGCTCGGCAAGGTCGAGGCCCTGCGCGAGGTGCTCGAGCCCTTCGGGATCAAGGAGATCGTCCAGTCGGGCACCGTGGCGATCGGCCGCGGACCGAAGTCGATCACCGACCGTGCCCTCCGCAGCTGAGAATGCCCTGCGCGGCTGAGCGCGGCCGGCACCGCCGCGGCACCGAGTCCGCGTTCCATTCCGTGGAACGACAGTCGTCTCATTAAATGAACATCTGTACCGAACTGTGAAACAATGGGGTCATCACCCCGAAACCTCGAAGGAGCACGAACCATGGCAGAACGCTTTTACGACGACGATGCCGACCTGTCCCTCATCCAGGGCAAGAAGGTCGCCGTCATCGGCTACGGCTCGCAGGGCCACGCCCACGCACTGAGCCTGCGCGACTCCGGCGCAGAGGTCCGCATCGGACTCAAGGAGGGGTCGTCGAGCCGTGACAAGGCCGCCGCCGAAGGGCTCGAGGTCGGCACCCCCGCCGAGGTGGCCGCCTGGGCCGATGTCATCACCATCGCCGCCCCCGACCAGGTGCAGGCCGAGATCTTCGAGAACGAGGTCAAGGATCAGCTCACCCCGGGCAAGGCGCTCGTGTTCATCCACGGCTTCAACATCCGCTACGGCTACATCAAGGCCCCCGAGGGCGTCGACGTCGTCATGATCGCCCCGAAGGGCCCCGGTCATGTCGTCCGTCGTGAGTACGTCGACGGCCGCGGTGTGCCCGTGCTCGTCGCTGTCGAGGTCGACGCGAGCGGTCAGGCGTGGCAGCTCGCGCTCTCGTACGCGAAGGCCATCGGCGGTCTGCGCGCCGGCGGCATCAAGACGACCTTCACCGAGGAGACCGAGACGGACCTCTTCGGCGAGCAGACCGTGCTCTGTGGCGGTGTCTCGCACCTCGTCCAGTACGGCTTCGAGGTCCTCACCGAGGCCGGCTACCAGCCGGAGATCGCGTACTTCGAGGTCCTCCACGAGCTCAAGCTCATCGTCGACCTCATGGTCGAGGGCGGCATCGCCAAGCAGCGCTGGTCGATCTCCGACACCGCCGAGTACGGCGACTACGTGTCCGGTCCCCGGGTCATCACGCCCGAGGTCAAGGAGAACATGGAGAGCGTGCTCGTCGACATCCAGAACGGCACCTTCGCCGAGCGCTTCATGACCGACCAGAAGAACGGCGGCACGGAGTTCAAGGAGCTGCGCGCCAAGGAGGAGAAGCACCCGATCGAGGCCACGGGCCGTGAGCTGCGGAAGATGTTCGCGTGGCTCAAGGACACCGACGACGACTACACCGAGGGCACCGCCGCTCGCTGATGAGTCGCCGGTGATCGGCAGCCGCTGATCGGCAGCCGCTGATCGGCACTGTCCGAACCGAGGCCGAAGGCGCCGATGGATTCCATCGGCGCCTTCGTCATGTCCTGGCATCGTTCGGCCACCGACGGCAGCCGCGCGCGGGGCGCCACCGGCGAGCGCCGGCCGCGGGCCCCTACGCCGCGAGCCGCGCCGCCCGCCTGGCCGCTTGGATCCGCGGGTCGGGCACGGGCGCGGACTCGATGAGCTCCCGGGTGTAGGCCTGTCTGGGGTCGGTGAGCACCGTGAGGCTCGGGCCCTCTTCGACGATGCGCCCGTCCCGGAGGACGACGACGCTGCTCGCGAGCTGTTCGACGACGGCGAGGTCGTGGCTGATGAACAGGCACGCGAAGTCGTGCGCCTCATGGAGGTCGGCGAGCAGGCGGAGGACCCCGCGCTGGACAGACACGTCGAGGGCCGAGGTCGGCTCGTCGGCGATGAGCAGCTTGGGGTCGAGGACGAGCGCTCGGGCGATCGCCACCCGCTGCCGCTGCCCGCCGGAGAGCTCATGCGGGTAGCGCTCGGCGAAGTCGGCGGGCAGCTGGACGTCGTCGAGCAGGGTGCGCACCCGGGCCTCGATCTCCCGGTTGGGGAGATCGGTGTGGACGCGCAGGGGTTCGGCGATCTGGCTGCCGACCGACCGCCGCGGATTGAGCGAACCGCGCGGATCCTGGAAGACGACCCCGACCTCGGCGCGCAGTCTCCGCTGCCGCCGGTTCGGTCGCGTCGACACCCGAGTTCCGGCGACGAACGCCTCACCCGAGGTCAGCGCCTGACCGCCGGTGAGGACGTTCGCGATCGTCGACTTCCCGGACCCGGATTCGCCGACGAGACCCATGATCGTGCCCGCCGGGATGCTCAGGCTGACATCGTCGAGGGCGACGACCTGCCGGCCTGAGGTGCGGTGGACGACCGTGGCGTTGCGAAGCTCGGCCGCAGGGACCGGTTCCGAGCCGGTGGTCGACTCCGCGCCGGCGCGGGACCCGGCGTCACCCGAGGACCCAGCGTCCGCCTCGGCGGGGGAGGACTCACCGCGGTCGACGACGGCCGAGAGCCGGGGGACGGCGGCGAGGAGCTGACGCGTGTACTCGGTGCTCGGGTGGTCGAAGACCTCCGTGACCGAGCCGGTCTCGACGATGCGGCCGTCCTTCATCACGGCGACGCGGTCGGCGATGTCGGCGACGACGCCCATGTCATGGGTGATGAGGAGGACCGCCTGCCCGGCCTGCGCCTGAGCCAGCAGGAGGTCGAGGATGCCGGTCTGGACCGTGACATCGAGGGCGGTGGTCGGTTCGTCGGCGATGAGGACCTGCGGGTCGTTGATCGTCGCCAGCGCGATCATCGCCCGCTGGAGCTGACCGCCGGAGAGCTCGTGCGGGTAGGCGCGGGCGATCTGCTCGGGATCGCTCAGCCCCACGGTGCGCAGCTGCGCGAGCACCCGCTCCCGGACGTCCGCGGACGACCCCGACCGGCCCGCCGACTCCGCGGCCCGACCGCCAGAGGACCCAGCGCTCGCGGCATGCGCCCGGACCGCCTCGGCGATCTGATGACCGATGCGGAACATCGGGTTGAACGCACTCATCGGCTCCTGGAACACCACGCCGATCCGCTCCCCGCGGATCGGACGCAGCGCCTCGGCGTCGAGGCCGACGAGCTCGATCGCGCCCCCTGCCGGGGTGGGACCGACCGGATCGCGCAGGAGCACCGACCCCGCCTGGCTCGCCCCGGGGACGAGACCGAGCGGGGCGAGCGCGGTGACGGACTTCCCCGACCCCGACTCGCCGACGAGCGCGAGGATCGAACCGGGGACGAGGTCGAAGGAGACCTCCCGGGTGACCTGGCGCGCGCCGAAGGCCACCGAGTAGTCCCGGTAGCTGAGCGCGGGGATCGGTTCGCTCATCGACTCAGCCCTTCAGGGAGGCCTTGAAGTACACCGGGTAGGCCGGGAACTCGCCGATGATGAAGTTCTCGACGTTCGAGCCGTGGAGGAACGAGTTCCTGTTGTACGTCAGCGGCACGACGGGAGCGTCCTCCATGATCCGCCTGTCCGCTTCGGCCCACACCTTCTGCGCCTCGGCCGGGTCGACGGTCTCGGTCGCCTTCCTGATGAGGGCGTCGACGTCCTTGTTCGAGTAGCGGGAGATGTTGTAGTTCCCGCCGCCGATCTGCGAGGAGTCGAAGAGCGGCTGGATGTTGCCGTTGGCCGAGGGGAAGTCCGGCTGCCAGGATCCGAGCGCAAGATCGTAGTCGCCCTGGTCGTCCGTGGCGTCGGCGGAGTACGTGTTCGAGTCCACGGACTTGATCTTCACGTCGATGCCGGCGCGTTTCAGTCCCTGCTGGATGGCCTCGGCCTGGGCGACGAAGGTCGCGGAGTTCTGCGTGAGCAGGGTGAGCGTGCCGAGGTCGGCCCCTGACTCAGCGAGCAGGGACTTCGCCTTCTCGACGTCGCCTGCTGGTTCGGCCGGGTAGAGGTCGTAGTCGACGCGGCCGGGGATGCCCGGGGTGATGAGCGTGGTTGCGAAGTCACCGGAGATCTCCCCGCCCCCGGCGATGCGGAACGTGTTCTTGTCCACCGCGTAGTTGATGGCCTGCCGGACCTTGACGTCTTTCAGCGCCCCGCGCTGCGTGTTCATCGCGAGGTAGGCGAGCGCACCGGGACCCGAGGTCACGAGCCGCGACTTCGCGTTCGGGTCGCCCTGGACCTGCGCGAGCTGGGAGGCGGGGACGAAGCTGGCGGAGAAGCCGTTCTTCGCATCCCCGGAGTCGGAGATGAGCGCCTGCGAGGTCACCGAGGCGTCCTGGCCGAGCTTGAACACGACGGAGTCGGGTCCGGCGGTGCGCACAGGATCGGTGTCCTGGTTCCACTGGTCGTTGCGGGTGAGCACCGCCTCGGCGCCCGAGCGGTTCGATTCGACCTTGTACGGGCCCGAGGCGATCGGATCGAGACCGTATCTGCTCGGATCGTCCTTGTCCTCGGGCACGGGGGAGAACGCCGGCATCGAGACGATCCACGGGAAGTCGCCGAAGGACGAATTGAGCCTGAAGACGATCGTCTTGTCGTCCGGGGTCTCGATCGACTTGAGGTCCTCGCCCTTGAACGGTCCCTGGTATTCGGCACCGCCTTCGAGGAGCCCCTTGTGGTAGCTCAGGCCGCCGGAGAGCTCGGTGGAGAAGGAGCGTTCGATGCCGTACTTGATGTCCTTCGTCGTGATCGGATCACCGGTCTCGTACTTGAGTCCGTCCTTGAGCGTGAACGTCCACGTCTTCCCGTCGTCGCTGACCCTGCCGGTGTCCGTGGCGAGGTCGGGCACGACCTTGCCCGGCTTGTCCGGCTGGATGTCCCACGTCGTCAGACGCCGGTGGACGAGGGAGAGCGAGGTGATCGCCAGGCCCTGGCTCTTGCCGGGGTCGAAGTCGATGTCGGGGTCCTCGGAGAAGATGTTGAGCGTGCCGCCCTTCGTCGTCTCGCCCAGCGTGTTGCCCTGCGAGTCGTCGTTCAGCCCCGGGTTGGCGTTGCATCCGGTGAGGACGAGGCCGAGGGCGAGGGTGGCGGCGGCGAAGCCGATGCGTTTCATGATGGTCCTTTGCGTGGAGTGGGGTCTGAGGTCGTCGGAGGCTGGGGGCGCGGACATCGGCGCCGGTCGGGGGCGCGTCGAACCTGAGGTCTCATCGTGCGGCCCCGATCCGCGGGTCGAGGAGCGAGTAGCTCAGATCAGCGAGGAGGTTGGCGATGATGACGACGGCCGCGGCGAAGAGCGTGACCCCGACGATGACCTGGATGTCGAGGGCGGAGACGGATTCGAGCAGCAGCGTGCCCACCCCGCCGAGGGCGAAGACCTTCTCCGTGATCACCGCCCCGCCCAGCAGACCGCCGATGTCGATCGCGAACAGCGTGGTCAGGGGCACGACGAGGTTGCGCAGCCCGTGCTTGCCGACGACGACCGTCTCGCTCAGTCCCTTCGCCCGGGCCGTGCGGATGTAGTCCTGGCTGAGCACCTCGAGCATCTGCCCCCGCGTGAGCCGGGCGTAGATCGCCCCGTTGGCGATCGCGAGCACCACCCACGGCAGGATGAGGTGGAAGGCCCACAGCGCCGGGTTCTCCGTGAGCGGGACGTACCCGCCGATCGGCAGGACGTTGAGGGTGAAGCCGAAGAGGAGCACGCCGAGGAGGCCGAGCAGGTACGTCGGGGCCGAGATCCCCGTGATCGCCGCCCCCATGACCGCGGAGTCGGTGAACGTGCCCCGCTTCAGCGCCGCGATGAGGCCCGCGGCGATGCCGCCGATCGCCCACAGCACCGCGGCGCCGAGGGTGAGCGAGAGCGTCACCGGCAGACGCTGGATGATGAGGTCGGTGACCGAGTCGCGCAGCCGGAACGAGTACCCGAAGCACGGGGCGTTGCAGTGGATGGCGGTGGTGCCCTCACCGAAGGTGCGCCCGCCGATGATGCCGGCGAGGAAGTCTCCGAGCTGCTTCCACCAGGCCTGGTCGACGCCGAGGTAGCGCTCCACCTCGGCGAGGCGCTCCGGGGAGCAGGGTTTGCCGCACGAGAGCTGGGCGGGGTTGGTGGGCATGAGGTAGAAGATCGCGAAGCACGCGGCGGCGATGAGGATGAGGACGACGAGCGCCCCGAGGATCCGGGAGACGATGAAACGCAGCTTCACGGCTGACCTCCCGCGCTCATGGGGTCGATCCGGGCGGCCTCGCCCGTGCGGTTCTCGGCGGGGTCGAGGGCGTCGCGGAGGCCGTCGCCGAACATGTTGAACCCGAGGGTGACGAGGAAGAGCGCCATGCCGGGGAAGATGAGGTACATCGGGTCGACCTGGACCCAGGAGATCGCATCGGAGATCGACCGACCCCACGACGGGGTGGGCGGGGAGACGCCGACGCCGAGGAAGGACAGGGCCGCCTCGGCGCCGATCTTGCCGGGGATCGAGACGGTCGTGAAGACGATGACGGTGGCGACGATGTTCGGCAGGATCTCCCGGACGATGATCCGCGCGCTGCCGGTGCCCTGGGCGGCCGCGGCCCGGACGAAGCCGCGTTCGCGCAGGGACAGGGTCTCGCTGCGCACGACGCGGGCCACCGGCGGCCAGCCGAAGAACCCGATGACGAGGATGAGCAGGAGCGGACGCGGGAAGCTCGCGGGCACCGTCGCCGAGAGCGCGATCGCGAAGATGAGGAACGGGAAGCCGAAGACGATGTCGGTCAGCCGGGACAGCAGCCGGTCGGCGAGGTGACCGTAGAAGCCGGCGATGAGTCCGATCGCCACGCCGACGATGACGGAGACGACGGTCGCGGCGAGGCCGATGAGCAGGGAGACCTGCGCGCCGTAGCTGACGATCGCGAAGAGGTCGCGTCCCGTGCGCGGTTCGACCCCGAACCAGTGCTGAGCACTCATCCCGCCCAACGGTCCCGCGGGAGCCGTGTCGGGGCCGAGCAGCTCGGGGTTGTAGGCGTACGGGCTGTTGCCGGTGATGGCCGCGAACACCGGGGCGAGGAGTGCGAGGAGGACGAAGACGACGACGAGTCCGAGGCCGATCATCGCCGGCCGGGAGCGCTTGAGCCGCGACCATACGCCGTCTGCGCGGCGGCTGCGGCCGGGTAGGGCTGTCGTCATCGTGGTCCTTCGATTCGTGGTCGCTCGGACGGTCGGTGGGCGTGCGTCCGGGATCGCCGAACTGCTCAACAATTATGCGCCTGATCGTCCTCTGTGCAAAGTCATGAAGTTCCGTGACAAGGTCCAGGTCAGCGTGCCGGTGCTAGAGTCGCAGGCAGGGAACGGCAGGCCGGTCGACGAGGAAGGCGACATTGTGACGAACTACCGCTTCGAGAGCTTCACCCCCGCCTTCGACGCCGCGACCGGCGAACCGGACGAGCGGACGAAGGGCTACTTCGCCTCGACGAGCGTCGGCTTCCACGACTCCCGGTCCACCGAGGCGGCGCTGAAGAACCGCGTCCAGCGCGCGATCGACGACGGCCGGCATCTCACCGCGGTCTATGCGGACAGCGAATACGAGTACGCGCTGGGCGCCGATATCCCCGTGGCGACCTTCGCGTGGTTCGACAAGCTCGTCAACGTCGGCGGCGGCCGGCTCGTCCCGGCCCACCTCATCACGTGGGTGACGGTGCGGCCCACGCACCGCAGGCGCGGTCTGCTGCGGTCGATGATGACGACCGACCTCGCCGAGGCGAAGGCCGCCGGCTACCCGTTCGCCGCACTCACCGCGACCGAGGGCGGCATCTACTCCCGGTACGGCTTCGGGGTCGCGACGTGGTCGCATGCGATCGAGGTCGACACCTCGCCGGGCTTCCAGATGATCCGCGAACCCGACCGGCGGGTCGAGATGTGCCTGCCGAGCGTCCTGCGCGAGCTCGCCCCGAAGATCTACGGCGAGTTCATGCGCACTTCGCCCGGGGCCATGGAACGGCAGCAGACCTACATCGAACGCGCCACCGGCGATCTCAACCCGGAGACCGGGGAGGCCGACCGCGGGGTGCGGGCGGCCCTCCACTTCGGTGAGGACGGGGAACCCGACGGCTATGTGTCCTACAAGTTCGCCGGCTGGTCGGTCAAACCGCCGACGATCGAGCTCATCGACTTCGTCGCCGCCACGGATGCGGCCTATGCCTCCCTGTGGTCGTTCCTCGCAGCGATCGACCTCTCGAGCCGGGTGACGTTCGGCGAATCCGCCGAGGACTCGCCGCTGCCGTGGCTGCTCACGGACTCCCGGCGGGTGCGCACGACGTCGACGGAGGACAACATCTGGATCCGCATCCTCGATGTCAAGGCCGCACTCGAGGCCAGGCCCTGGTACGTCGCGGGCGAGCTTGTGCTCGAGATCGACGATCCGCAGGAGCTGGCCGGAGGGAAGTTCCGGATCACCGCGGACGGGGAGAACGCGATCGTCGAGACCGCCTCGGAGTCGACGCCGGCCGACCTCAGCCTCGGCATCGCCGAACTCGGCTCCCTCTACTTCGGCGGCGCCGACCCCGTCATCCTCGTCCGCGCCGGACGCATCGAGGAGAACACGCCCGGGGCCGCCGTGCAGGCGAGCGCGATGTTCAGCCTCGGCCGGATGCCGTACTCGCCCAACGGGTTCTGAGGGACGCGCGCGGAGAGCGCGGGGAGGACCACTTCTCTCGGCTCCCGGACGACGTTCCCAGATCCTGAGACTTTGTGAAAGCTTTCACTCACTCTCATAGGATGAACCCGTCCCGGATCCCTAAGGAGTAACCAGTGCCCAAGCCCATTGTGCTCATCGCCGAAAACCTGTCACCGGCCACCATCGACGCACTCGGAGGCGACTTCGAGATCCGTCACACCGACGGCGCTGACCGCTCCCAGCTTCTCTCCGCCATCGCCGACGCCGATGCCATCCTCGTCCGCTCGGCCACCCAGGTCGACGCCGAGGCGATCGCGGCAGCCAAGTCGCTCAAGGTCATCGCGCGCGCCGGAGTCGGACTCGACAACGTCGACGTCCCCGCTGCCACCTCGGCGGGCGTCATGGTCGTCAACGCCCCGACGTCGAACATCATCTCCGCCGCCGAGCTGACGATGGCCCACATCCTCGCCTCCGCCCGGTACTTCGGCGCCGGCAACTCCTCGCTCAAGGCGGGGGAGTGGAAGCGCTCGAAGTTCACCGGCGTCGAACTCTACGAGAAGACGCTCGGCATCATCGGCCTCGGCCGCATCGGCGGACTCGTCGCCGAGCGGGCGAAGGCCTTCGGGATGCGCCTGGTCGGCTACGACCCCTACATCACGCAGGCCCGCGCCGCGCAGATGGGCGTCGAGGTGCTCGACCTGCCGGGTCTGCTCGCGGTCTCCGACTTCGTCACCGTGCACATGCCCAAGACGCCGGAGACCCTCGGCATGATCAGCACCGAGCAGTTCGCGCAGGCCAAGCCCGGTGCCCGCTTCGTCAACGTCGCCCGCGGCGGCATCATCGATGAGGAGGCCCTCGCCGAGGCGGTCGCCGCCGGCACCGTGGGCGGGGCCGGCATCGACGTGTGGAATGTCGAACCGCCCGAGCACTCGACGCTCATGGAGCTCGACGCCGTCAACGTCACCCCCCACCTCGGCGCCTCGACTGCCGAGGCCCAGGAGAAGGCCGGCGTCGCGGTTGCGAAGTCCGTGCGCAAGGCGCTCGCCGGGGAGCTCGTGCCCGATGCGGTCAACGTCGCCGGCGGTGCGATCCACGAGGACGTCCGTCCGGGCATCCCGCTCGCCGAGCGTCTCGGGCGCGTGGTCAACGCGCTCGCGGAGTCCTCGGTCACGCACTTCAAGGTCGAGGTCAACGGCGAGATCGCGGACAAGGACGTCTCCGTCCTCAAGCTCTCGGCGCTCAAGGGACTGTTCAAGGACGTCGTGTCCGACCAGGTCTCCTACGTCAACGCCCCGCTGCTCGCCGAGGAGCGGGGGATCGGCGTCGAGCTCACCACGGATCCGTACTGCGAGTCCTTCCGCAACATCACCCGCCTGACCGCGACGACCGGCGACGGTCAGCGGATCACGGTCGCGGGCACCGTGACGGGGCCGAAGCTCGTCCAGAAGCTCACCGAGGTCGACGGCTTCGACCTCGAGATCGAGCTCACCGACAACCTGCTCATCTTCCGCTACGAGGACCGTCCCGGCATCATCGGCCAGCTCGGCCTCGCGCTCGGGGCGAACGAGATCAACATCGCCGGCATGCAGGTCTCGCCGTCGGACGAAGGCAATGAGGCGCTCTCGGTCATGGCCGTCGACTCGGCTGTGCCCGAAGAGGTCGTCCGGACCGTGGCCGGGGCCGTCAACGCCTCGGCGTTCTCCGCGGTCTCGCTGCAGGAGGACTGAGCGGTCTCAGTGCAGGAGGACTGAACCGCGCGGGTCACCGCTCAGGCGCGGGTCACCGCCTATGATGGTCTGCGCACGACGATCGTCGTGCGCAGACCATCGCCGGTCCGGTGATGTGCGTGCGCGTCACCGCGCCTGCGAGCACACCACGGAGGAACCCATGACCGACTCAGCACCGTCCCCTCAGTCCTCGACCGCACCGACCCGCCGTTCCGCCAACGGCCTCGGCGACCTCTCCCAGCCGCTGCCGGGCGCGAGCCTCAAGCAGGCCGCCGGACGGTTCTTCAAGAAGTACACGACCTTCACCGGTCGGGCATCGCGCAGCGAGTTCTGGTGGTCCTACCTGCTCGTCGCCGTGCTCACGCTCGTTCCCTACATCCTCGTCATCGTCGGCGTGTCGATCGGCACCGCCTGGGCGGCGGCCAACCCGAAGGTCACCGAGCTCGGCGTCGATGCGAACGGCGAAGCGGTGACCTTCGAACAGTCCCCGGGCATCATGAACCATGCCCCTGCGGCGACGCTCATCATCATCGGCCTCGTCCTGCTGTTCCTCGTCTTCCTCGCCGTCATCGTGCCCTTCCTCGCCGTCACGGTGCGCCGCCTCCACGACGCGAACATGCCCGGGCCGATGATCTTCCTCATCCTCATCCCGTTCGTCGGTTCGCTCATCGTGCTCATCCTCATGTTCTTCGCCTCGAAGCCCGAAGGCGCGCGCTTCGACGTCCGGAGCTGAACAGGCCGGACGCGCCGAGCCGCCGCCGCCGAACTACCGGCGCAGGGCGGGCAGCCGGGTCCGCGCGGCGATGACCGTCCAGAACGCATCGGCGAGGACGACGACGGTGAGCCCGAGCAGCACCCCGGCGATCGTGTCGGTGAGCCAGTGGACCTGGAGAGCTGTGCGCGACCACATCATCGCCAGGATCCACACCGCCGCCAGCGCGAACGGCCAGCGGAACCTCCACCGGGTGGGATCGGCGCTGCGGTCCATGTGCGCGCGGGTTGCGATGAGCGCAAGGCTCATCGCGAGCGCCGTCGCCCCCATCGCATGCCCCGACGGGTAGGAGAAGCCGAGCGAGTCATAGAGCTGGTCGTGCGGTCTGGGCCGCATGACCAGCGCTTTGATGATCTCGGACAGGGCCACGCCGAGGAGCATCGTCGTCACGAGGACGACCGCGGCGCGGAAGCGGCGCAGGAGGACGAGCAGGGCGGCAGCCAGACCTGTGCAGATCATGGCACCGTTGGCCCCGCCCACCTCGGCGAGGGTGACGGCGATCCAGTACGGCACGGAACCGACGTCGAGGCCGACGAGGTGGAGCCAGCGTTCGTCGACGACGGTGCCCGCGGTGCCGCTCAGGCGCAGCCACAGGCCGAAGCCGAGGACCACCGTCATGGCCGGCAGGGTCGCCCACAGCGTCCAGCTGGGCAGGGGGACGATGGGGCGAGAGGAGTCTGCGGGCGGGCGGATCAGGCGTTCCAGAGACCGTAGGTGTCGGCGAGCGAGGCGATCTTCTTCGCCCTGGCCAGACGCGGCAGGTACGAGCCGTCGGTGATCTCGGTTCCGCCCTCGGCGGCGGCGAGCATCTGGCGGGCCCACGTGCGCTCGTCCTCGCTCGGGCTCATCGCCTCGTTGAGCGCATTGACCTGGTCGACGTTGAGCACGAGCTTGCCGGTCATGCCCATCATGTGGGTGACGTCGGCGTCCTTGCGGACCTGCTCATCGCTGGCATCGGCGGCCGAAGGGCCGTCGATGGCGCCGGGCAGACCGCCCATGCGCGAGGCGATGGTCAGCCGCGAGCGGGCGTAGGCCAGTGCCATCGGATCGCCGGAGAAGCCGGTGTCCTTGCGGAAGTCGTTCGTGCCGAAGGCGAGGCGGAAGGTGCCCGGCGCCTCGGCGATCTTCGTCGCGTTCTCCACTCCGCGGGCGGATTCGAGGAGGGCGATGACGGGCAGGCCGGCCTTCGCGCGCATTGCGGAGTACGAGACCTGCTCGGGGCGCTCGGTCTCGGGCAGCATGACGCCGCGCAGCCCCGGCAGGGTGGCGACGGCGGCGAGGTCGTCGTCCCAGAACTCCGATTCCATCTTGTTGATCCGCACCCAGGCCGACATGCCGGATTCGAGGGCGCGCACGACGTTGTCGCGGGCTTCGAGCTTGTTGTCCTCGGCGACCGAGGCCTCGAGGTCGAAGATCACCGAATCGGCCTCCGAGGCCTGGGCCCGCGCGAAGATGTCCGCCTTCGCCGCGTTGACGAGCAGCCACGAGCGGGAGAGTTTGGCGGGAAGGGAAGCGGCGCGACGATTGCGGATCGTGTCTGTCAAGGATCGACTTTCTCTCGGAAGCGGTGAGTCGGCGAGTCAGCGGTCGCGATCGACCGGCAGAGCGACCGCGGCGGCTGAGAGTCGACCGCGGCCGGAGCGACCGCGGCGGCTGACCTCCATTTTCGTCGGTCGACCGAGGATTGTGTAGTCGGAGTCCAAGATTGGGACGTGAAATTGTCCACGTCGCAGTGTGTGGCATCATCGATCCGCCGAGGCGGTCCGCAGGTCCTGCGCACGCTGCCTGCCCCGCCCCGCCGCTTGTCCATATAGTAGGACGGCGTAGTTGCATAATGAGATGAGCTCTAGTCTGGCGGCATGAAGACGTTCTCAATTGCGGTCATGCCCGGCGATGGAATCGGCACCGAGGTCGTCCCCGAAGGGCTCAAGGTCCTCCAGCGGGCGATCGAGGTCTCCGGGGAGCCTGTCGCACTCGAGCTCACCGACTACGAGGTCGGCGCGAAGCGCTGGCATGCCACCGGCGAGACGCTCACCGACGAGGAGCTCGAATCGCTGCGCAGCCATGACGCGATCTTCTTCGGCGCGTGCGGCGACCCGAGCGTGCCCTCCGGGGTGCTCGAGCGCGGCGTCATCCTCAAGATGCGCTTCGGCCTCGGCCATGCCGTCAACCTCCGGCCGGCGAAGCTCTTCGCCGGTGTCGAATCCCCGCTCGCGGCGCGACCGGACATCGACTTCGTCGTCGTCCGCGAAGGCACCGAGGGTTCGTACACGGGCATGGGCGGATCCGTGCGCACCGACACCCCGCACGAAGTCGCGACCGAGGTCTCGGTGAACACGTGGTACGGCGTCGAACGCGCCGTCCGCGACGCCTTCGAACGCGCGCAGTCGCGGCGGAAGAAGCTCACCTACGTCCACAAGCACAACGTCATGGTCCACGCCGGCCACCTGTGGCGCCGGGTCGTGGAGAAGGTCGGCGAGGAGTTCCCCGAGGTCGCCGTCAACTACGAGCACACGGATGCGTGCACGATCTACATGGTCACCGATCCGCAGCGCTACGACGTCATCGTCACCGACAACCTCTTCGGCGACATCCTCACCGACCTCGCCGCCGCCGTGACCGGGGGCATCGGGCTGGCCGCCTCGGGCAACCTCAACGTCGAAGGCACCGCCCCGAGCCTCTTCGAACCCATCCACGGCTCGGCCCCGGACATTGCGGGCAAGCAGATCGCCGACCCGACGGCCTCGATCCTCTCCGGTGCCCTCATGGCCGCCCACCTCGGCCTCGACGACGTCGCGAAGTCGATCGAAGCCGCCGTCGAAGCCGACCTCGCCGAACGCGGGGACGCGAAGCGGTCCACCGCCGAGGTGGGCGACGCGATCGCCGCGCGACTGGGGTGAGGCGGCGGCCGCCTCGGCGAGGGAATGCGCAGGCGTCGGGAAGGCGGACCCCCGGTGCGCGCGGGCGGAGGGGATCGACTACCCTGAGACGTGTTACGCCTCACACACGTCGAAAGAGCACTGATGACTGAATTCGCCATCCTCAAGAACATCCAGCCGCAGCCCGAGCTGGTGCGCGAGGACATCAAGAAGGATCCCGGTTTCGGGCAGTACTTCACCGACCACATGGCGCACATCCGGTACACGAACGAAGACGGGTGGCAGGCGCACCAGGTCAAGCCGTACGGTCCGCTCGTGCTCGATCCCGCGGCCGCCGTGTTCCACTATGCGCAGGAGATCTTCGAGGGCCTCAAGGCCTACCGTCACGCTGACGGCTCGGTGTGGACGTTCCGTCCCGAGCGCAACGCGACGCGGATCAACCGCTCGGCCGAGCGGCTTGCGCTGCCGCAGATCTCCGAAGAGGACTTCATCAACTCGCTGAAGGCCCTTGTGTCGACCGACGAGGCCTGGGTTCCGACGCCGGGCACCGACGGCGACGAGTCGAGCCTCTACCTGCGTCCGTTCATGATCGCCTCGGAGCGGTTCCTCGGCGTGCGGGCCAGCCATGAGGTCGACTACTACGTCATCGCCTCGCCGGCCGGACCGTACTTCGCCGGCGGCATCAAGCCGGTGTCGATCTGGCTCTCGAAGCGCCTCAACCGTGCCGGTTCGGGCGGAACGGGCTTCGCGAAGTGCGGCGGCAACTACGCCTCCTCGCTGCTCGCGCAGAAGGAAGCCGCGGACAACGGCTGCCAGCAGGTGCTCTTCACCGATGCCGAGGAGCACAAGTACATCGACGAGCTCGGCGGCATGAACCTCATGCTCGTGACCAAGGACGGGCAGCTGCTCACCCCGGCGCTCAGCGACACGATCCTCGACGGTGTGACCCGCCGCTCGCTGCTCGACCTCGCTCCGGAACTCGGCCTCGAGCCGGTCGAGCGTCAGCTCACCATCGACGAATGGCGTGAGGGCGCGGCCAGCGGCGACATCGTCGAGGCCTTCGCGTGCGGCACCGCCGCCGTCATCACCCCGATCAGCAAGCTCGTCTCCGACGACTTCACGATCGACCACGGGGACACCCCGGGGGAGAAGACGATGGCCCTGCGCAAGGCCCTGCTCGACATCCAGTACGGCCGGGTCGAGGACACGCACAACTGGCTCGTCCGCCTGGCCTGAGGTCTGTGGGGCGGGTGGCCGGAAGCTGACGTTGCCGCGCGCTGTGCGTCGGCGCCGGTGGGTGACGCTGCGCTGTGACGTTGCCCCGACCGCCTCGATGGTGGGTTGTGCTCGAATGATCGCCGATACTCGAGCGGAACCCACCATTCTGCTGTTCGGATGCACTTACGCTAGAAGCAATGTTTTTGCGCGGAAGTGCGTTAAACGTTGTAATGTGTGCTCGTGACTGCAGCCTCCTCGACCTCGACGCCCACCGCGTCCGACGTCATCGCCAACCTGCCATGGAAGTGGAACACCCAGGGTGCGATCTTCATCATCGGCGGCCTCGGCTTCATGTTCGACGCCTGGGACGTCGCGCTCAACGGGTTCCTCATCCCGCTGCTGAGCGAGCACTGGAACCTCAGCCTGGGCCAAGCCGCGTGGATCGCGACGGCCAACCTCATCGGCATGGCCCTCGGCGCGTTCATCTGGGGTGGTATCGCCGACGTCATCGGACGCAAGAAGGCCTTCACCCTCACGCTGCTCGTCTTCTCGATCTTCACCGTCGCCGGGGCGTTCTCGCCCGAGTTCACGTGGTTCATCGTCTTCCGCTTCCTCGCCGGATTCGGGCTGGGCGGCTGCATCCCCGTCGACTACGCCCTCGTCGGGGAGTTCACTCCCAAGCGCCACCGCGGCCGCGTGCTCACCGCGATGGACGGCTGGTGGCCGATCGGCGCCTCGCTGTGCGCCTTCGTCTCCGCCTGGCTGCTGACCATGGGGGACTGGCGGCTCATCATGCTCGTCATGATCGTTCCGGCCCTGCTCACGGTCGCCGTGCGCTTCGGGATCCCCGAATCCCCGCTCTACCTCGCCTCCGTCGGCAGATACGCCGAGGCGGACGCGATCATCTCCCGGCTCGTCGAACGCACCGGGGCTGACGTGCGCGAATGGACGCACGACGCTCCCGCCTCGGCGGGACCGCTGACGGCGGACAGCCTCGGCGAAGCGGGACCGCTGACGGCCGACAGCCTCGGCGAAACGGGACCGCCGACGGCGGACAACCTCGGCGCAGGCAGCACTCCTGTCGGTTCCTCTGGTGGTGTCATCACCTCCGTCAATGGGCAGCTGCGGGCTGCCAGCGGTCAGCTCGTGCAACTCTGGCAGTACTCGGCGAAGACGACGCTGGTGTCGTGGGCGCTCTTCGTCTCCGTCCTCCTTGTCTACTACGCGGCACTGACATGGCTGCCGGGGATCCTGAAGAAGCAGGGGCTCGGCGATCAGGCGGCGTTCCTCGTCACCGGGTCGATGACAGCGGTCGGCATCCTCGGCGTCATCGTCTCCGCACTCGTCGTCGAACGGTTCGGCCGGAAGTGGGTGCTCGGGGTCACTGCGATCGCCTCGGCGGTGCTCCTCGTCTGCGTGGCCGTGTTCATCGAAGCCTCGGGTTCGGAGCTGAGCTTCGCTGCGAAGGCGAGCGTCATCGGCTTCGGCTTCGTCATCCAGATCGCGATTCCCACGCTCTACACCTATGTCTCCGAGCTCTACCCGACGCGGCTGCGCGGATCCGGGTTCGGCTGGGCGTCGGCGGCGTCGCGGATCGCCACCGGCATCGCCCCCTTGGTCTTCGGCGCCTACATGTGGCCGGTGCTCGGGCTCGTGCCGACCTTCGCGCTCACCGGGGTGCTCGTCGTCGTCGCGGTCGTGCTCATGGCCGTGCTCGCACGAGAGACGACCGGGGAGAAGCTCACCTGAGGAATTGGTGCGGCGGAGCCGGACCCGAACGTCCGGCCCCTGCCCCGAGCGACGCGGCCGCGGGCTGCGTCGGCTGCTTCGTCTGACGTCGCGTCGTACGTCTGGCGGAGAACCGTGCCGAATGACGACTGGGCACCTCCTCAGGAACCCCGCCACTCGAGTTCTTCGCGTGACGCATTCCTCGGTGCTTCAGCATTCGGCTCAGAGATGTTTCAGCCGAGTGACCAGGGACGATCCGCTTCGAACTGCGTCGGAGGACCGCGTTCGAAATCTCGTGTCAGTGCCGAGGTCTAGTGTGAGTGTCATGGAAGCAGAGTCGGTTTCAGACGTCATCGCGGACATCGTCCGCTGGCGCGACGCGCTGGCCGATCTGCCTCCCGCACGCACCGAGTCGGAAGCGATCGACCGCATCACGGCGCTCGAGGAGCTCACCTCCGCAGCCGCAGCCGCCCAGGCGCGCGAAACCCTCACCTTCGACATGCACCGGCGCAACCGCGAAGCCGAGGACGGGGTGCCCAGCGACAAGCAGGGCCGCGGCGTCGGAGCGGAGATCGGACTCGCCCGCAAGGTCTCGCGGGCGCGCGGAGCGAAGCTCGTCGGATTCTCGCGTGCTCTGCTCATGGACCTGCCGCGCACCTACGCGGCACTGTCCGCCGGATCCATCTCCGAGGAGAAGGCCCGGACGGTCGCGACCGAGTCCTCGTGGCTGCCCCGCGAGAAGCGGCAACAGCTCGATGAGCGCATGTCCGACCGCCTCGCCGAGGTGGGTGTCCGCCGCCTCGGCAGCGAAGTCCGAGCCCTGGCGCAGAAGCTCGACCAGGTTGCCGCAGTCAAGCACCTCGACCACGCCACGACGGAACGGTGCGTGAGCGTGCGACCGGCACCCGGCAACATGGCCTACCTCACCGCCTTCCTGCCGATGCCGCAGGCTGTCGCCGCCTATGCGAATCTCTCGAAGGCTGCTGCCGCACGCGTGGGAACCGGCGAGTCGAACGGCTGCACGCAACAGCAGAGCATGGCTGATCTCCTCGTCGAGCGCATCACCGGTCAGGACAGCGCGTCGGCGATTCCGCTCGAAGTCCTCCTCGTGATGAATGACGAGACCATGTTCGACGACGGCGACGAACCCGCTTGGCTGCCGGGCTTCGGGTCGATCCCCGCCGGGTCGGCGAAGTCGCTCATCTCCGACAACGACAGCGCCGAGTTCCTCCGGCGGCTCTACACACGACCCACCGACGGCCAACTCGTGAAGATGGACTCGCGCAGTCGCGAATTCACCGGACTGCTCCGACGCATGATCACCGTGCGCGACGACGTCTGTCGCACACCCTGGTGCGAGGCGACGATCAGGCACGTCGACCACGCCACGCCCAGCGCTGCCGGCGGGGCGACCAGCTGGGACAACGGTTCCGGTCTGTGCGCAGCATGCAACCTCCTCAAGGAGCTGCCCGGCTGGCGGCACCGGGCCACCGCGACCCGGCTGTCGGTCACCACTCCGACGGGTCACCGCTACACCGTGAACACGCGCCCGATCGACTCCCGGCCCGGAGATGCGCGATGGACCGGCACCTCTCGGGATGCCTCGTTGTCGGACGCCCCGGCTCGAGCTCCGGGAGACCGCCGGCCCGACGAACGGGAACCCGAGGAGAGCTCTGCGCTCTCTCGCCCGCCGGACCGACACGATCCGCCCGCATCGTCCTCTGATGACGTCGACGATCAGCACACTGACGGCGCCGAGGACCAAAGCGGTGTTGGCGTCGACGATCAGCACTCCCGGCCGGTGGTCGTCCTTGCGGAGACGACGTCCCTACCGCACGATGCTCGAATTCTCATCGATGGATCGATGCTCGGAATGCACCTCCGGCACCGCGCGGAACCCTCGGCGTCAGCTCGACCGGCTCGATCCGCCCGAGGTCAGCGATCCGGAGGCGGTTTCCGCAGACGACGCGCCGGAAATCGTTCAACTCGACCACATACCGACGACGACAGTCCCGTCGAGCTGCGACTGCGGAGCGAGCTCGCTGCCGCCGACTGACAGTGAGAGTGCGCGCCCCATCGGGACCGGCGGAGTGCATCGTGAGGAATTCCACGGCACCAGTTCGCCTTCTGTTCAGTGATTCGACTACCCAAGTCGTTAAGCTGGACATATGAATGACCATTCCGGGGCCGGCACCAACAGGGCCGTGGACATGATCCAACCGGTCGAACTCGTCTGGGGACTTCCCGGCGGGCTCGGCGACCGTTGGGAACCGGTCGAATCGGCGGCCGGGGTGTACGGTGTCCTGCCGCCGCCGTCCGAGGTCGGCGACCTCTACGGCGCAGCTGCCGCAGAGCCGCCGCTCAACGAAGACCGGAAGTACGCACTTCTCTTCGCCGACGTCTACGAAGCCTCCGTGCGCAAAGGCCAGGTGCTCGCCGCCCTCGCCCGCTCGACGGCCGACGGACGGCTGCGCGCCCTCGCCTACGGACACTTCTGGGCATGGGCCGAACAGGACTACGACTGGGCCTACGAACTCAAGGACCGCCTCGGCGACACCGCCCCCGTCATCGAATGGACGTTCGCGCTCAACCTCCTCGCCCGGGACCCGAACCTCCGAACTGCCGGACTCGGTCGCCGCACGCTGGAGACCTGGCTGAGCGGCATCTCCGGCTACGGCTGCTGGCTCCAGACCGACGACATCGACAGCCCGGCCAGGCGACTGTACGAAAGCCTCGGCTTCACGGCGATCGGCCACGGCCCGCAGGCACCCAACGGGGAACCCGGGCTCGTCATGTACCGCCCGCCGCAGCAGACCTGACGACCTGGCAGGATGGGATCATGCACAGCGCTTCGGCAGAATCCCATGACCAGGCACCCGACCTCGACGACGAGTTCCTCTGGCTCGAAGACATCAACGGCGACGCCCCACTCGACTGGGTCCGGGAGGAGAACGCGGCCACGCTCGCCCGCTTCCGCGACGACCTCTTCGAGCAGATGTCCGAGGACATCCTCACCGCACTCGACTCCGACGACCGCATCCCGATGGTCACCAAGCGCGGGGACCACCTCTACAACTTCTGGCGGGACACATCGCACCCGAAGGGACTGTGGCGCCGCACGACCTGGGACAGCTACGTCACCGACAGTCCCGACTGGGAGATCCTCCTCGACGTCGACGACCTCGCCCGCTCCGAGGACACACCATGGGTGTGGGCCGGTGCGACCGTGCGCCGCCCCGACCACACCCGTGCGCTGATCTCGCTCTCCCCGGACGGCGGTGACGCCCACCGCGTCCGCGAATTCGACCTCGAGACGAAGACCTTCGTCGACGGCGGCTTCGACATCCCCACCGCGAAGACCCGGCTCGCGTGGATCGACGACGACACCATCCTCGTCGCCACCGATACCGGACCGGACTCGCTGACCACCTCGTCCTATCCGCGTCAGGCCCGCCTCCTTGGGCGCGGCCAAGTCATCGACACCGCCCCCATCGTCGCCGAGGTGCCCCGCGACCACGTCGCCGTCTTCGTCGGCAGCGACGTCGGAGCGCCGAACGGCCGCACCCGAGACCGTGTCGTTGCCGTCGACGCCATCGACTTCTTCAACTCGCGGACGAGCTTCATCGAACTCGACGACCTGCGCGCTGCCGACGGCACCCTGCCGACCACCGCCTCGGCGTGGGAATCCGCGTGGATCGACATCGACGTCCCCACCGACGTCTCGGTGGGCATCGATGACGACTTCGTCCTCTTCCGCCCGCAGTCGGCATGGGACGCAGGCGACATCGTCGTCCCCGCCGGCGGTCTCGCCGCAGCCCCCACCGCCGAGGTGAAGGCCGGCACCATCCGCCCGCAGCTGATCTTCTCCCCGGACGCCCACACGGCACTGCGCTCATGGTCGTGGACCCGCGACCACCTCGTCCTCGAACTCCTCACGGACGTCCAGTCCGAGCTCCTCGTCCTCGACCCCCAGCAGGACTTCGCCTCCACCCCGCTTCCCGGGGTCCCCGCGAACCACATGGTCGGCTTCGGCCCGGTCGACCCCGACGACGACGCCACAGCCAACGACTTCTGGCTCGTGAGCACCGGCTTCCTCACCCCGTCGACCCTCTCCTATGGCAACCTCGGCGGGTCGTCCGACAGCCTCGATGAGGCTTCCGAACCGGGCGAGACGACCGTCATCAAGACCTCTCCCGCGCTCTTCGACGCCGACGGGCTCACCGTCGAACAGCACTTCGCCACCAGCGCCGACGGCACCCGGATCCCCTATTTCCAGATCGCCGAGGCGGGCCTCACCCTCGACGGCAACAACCCGACCCTGCTCGACGGCTACGGCGGTTTCGAGGTCAGCCGCACCCCGGTCTACTCACCGGTCGTCGGCCTCGGCTGGCTCACCCGCGAGACGAAAGGCCGCGGTGTCGGCCGCGGTCACGACATCCCCGCCGGCAGACGCGGGGTCTATGTGCTCGCCAACATCCGCGGCGGCGGCGAGTACGGACCCGAATGGCACACCTCGGCGATGCGGGAGAACCGGATGCGCGCGTACGAGGACTACGCGGCCGTGGCACGGGACCTCATCGACCGCGGGGTCACCCGCACCGAAGACCTCGGGTGTGCGGGCGGATCGAACGGGGGCCTGCTCGTCGGCAACATGCTCACGCAGTACCCGGAGCTCTTCGGCGCCGTCTCCTGCGGGGTGCCGCTGCTCGACATGCGCCGGTACACGAAGCTCAGCGCAGGGTACTCGTGGAAGGCCGAGTACGGTGACCCGGACGTGCCCGAGGACTGGGCGTTCATCCAGCACTTCTCGCCCTACCATCTGCTCAGGCGCGACGTCGACTATCCGCCGGTGCTGTTCTGGACCGCGACCTCCGACGACCGCGTGGGACCTGTCCAGGCACGCAAGATGGCCGCACGCATGCAGTCGATGGGCGTGCCCGACGTGTGGTTCTTCGAAGACACCGAGGGCGGGCACTCCGCGGCCTCGGACAACAAGCAGGCCGCGTTCGTCCGCGCGCTCAGCTACCGCTTCCTCTGGAACGCCCTGACCGGGGAGTGAGGCCGCAGATCCGCCGGCGTGCGCAGGCCCTGACAGGGGAGTGAGCAGGTTCACTGGCAGGGCTCCTGGCGGCGGCGTAGCGTGGAGCCATGACGAATGAGACCCAGGACTTCCACGCCGAATACAAGGTCATCGGCGGCAAACTCGTCGTTGCCGACGTCGAGACAGACGGCCAGGTCATCACCGATCTGAAGATCTCCGGCGACTTCTTCCTCGAACCCGAAGACGCCTACTTCGATCTCGCGCCCGCCCTCATCGGCGCCAGTGTCACCGCGGACAACACCCAGCTGCGCGACCGCCTCGACGCAGCCCTGGCGAAGTACGGTTCCGAGCTGGCGATGCACGGCTTCTCCACCGCCGACGTCGCCACCGTCGTGCGGCGCGCGCTCGGCTCGGCCGCGGACTTCACCGACTTCGACTGGCAGATCATCCGCGGCGAGGTCCTGCCCACGCAGGTCAACGTCGCCCTCGACCAGGTCCTCCTCGAAGAGGTCTCGGCGGGACGCCGGGCGCCGACCCTGCGGTTCTGGGAGTGGGACGACACCGCCACCGTCATCGGCGCCTTCCAGTCCTACGTCAACGAGATCCGGCCCGAAGGCGTTGAGAAGTACGGCGTCGAGGTCGTCCGCCGCATCTCCGGCGGAGGAGCGATGTTCATGGAAGGCGGCAACTGCATCACGTATTCGATGTTCGTCCCGCCCTCCCTCGTCGCCGGACTCGACTACCAGGAGTCCTACGTCTTCCTCGACCAGTGGGTGCTCGCAGCCCTGAAGAGCCTCGGAGTGGAGGCGTTCTACAAGCCGATCAACGACATCTCCTCGACCCAGGGCAAGATCGGCGGAGCCGCCCAGAAGCGGCTGCGGGACGGGACGCTGCTCCACCACGCAACGATGAGCTACGACATCGACGCCGACAAGATGGTCGAGATCCTCCGCATCGGCCAGGCGAAGATCTCCGACAAGGGTGTGGCGAGTGCGAAGAAGCGAGTCGACCCGCTGCGCAGCCAGACAGGCGAGTCCCGGGCCGACATCATCGAGACCATGGCGACGACGTTCATCGATCGCTACGGTGCGAGCCCGGACACCTACACGGACGCTGAACTCGACCGTGCCCGCGAACTCGTCGCGGAGAAGTTCGGCACCGAGGCATGGACCCACCGCGTGCCATGACCGGGGCGATCCGCGGCACGATCGTCGCCCTCGGCGGCGGTGGATTCTCGATGTCGGAGACCGGCGAGTCGGCGGTCGACGACTGGCTGCTCGACCTCGCGGGTCGCCGGGCGGCAGCCGCACATCCTCACCGTCCGGCTCCGCCGCGCGTGTGCTTCGTCCCGACTGCCTCGGGCGACAGTCGTGACTACAGCGAACGCTTCGAGTCCGCCTTCGCCGGGCGTGCGCAGACGCATGTCCTCTCCCTGTTCGGGCAGAGTCCCTGGGCGTATGCGGACCCGTCGATGCTGCTGAGCATGGACCTCGTCTACGTCGGCGGCGGCTCGACGGTCAACCTCCTCGCCCTGTGGCGTCGGCACGGGGTCGACCGGACCATGCGCGAGGCCGCGGCACAGGGCACGGTCCTGGCCGGCATCAGCGCGGGCGCGAACTGCTGGTTCGAGGGGTCCTCGACCGATTCCTTCGGACCGCTCGCCCCACTGCACGACGGGCTCGGGTTCGTCCCCGGCAGCGCGTGCCCGCACTTCCACAGTGAGGAGGGCCGCGCCGAGTCCTTCCGGGACTGGATGCGAACCGGGGCACTGCCCTCACCGGGACTGGCCATCGACGACGGCGCCGCCGCCGTCATCGAGGACGGGACAGTCACCTCGGTGATCGCCGAGGCGGCGGGAGCCCACGCCTCCCTCATCACGGGGGAGACGGAGACGACCCTGCCGACGACGTCGCTCACCTGACCCGGCCGCTCACCTGACGGGCGCTCACCCGAGTCCGACTATGCTGGGCGCCATGGTCGGCAAGCGGAACCGTCGCAGTCCCGCACAGCGTCGTGCCCGCAGTGAGCTGCGCAGCGCGCTCGCCCTCATCATCGTCTCCTCCGTCTTCGTCGTCCTCGGCGCGATGCTCGCGCTCACGGGCGAGCTGTTCGCGATCGTCGTGGTCCTCTTCTTCGGCGCGTGTCTGCTCGCCGGGCTGATGCGGCTGCCGTCGATGAGCATGCGAGTTCGCCTGCGCCTGCTCATCATCGGCTGTCTCGCCTTCGCCGCAGCGTGCGCGGCGATCGTCGGCTTCGCGATCATGGGGGTGCAGATCGGCTCGACGCTGGTGCCGCCGTCCGTGCTCACCGTCCTTGCCGCCGTCGGCGTCGTGTTCTTCGGCGGCGGTGGCGTGCTGCTGGCACTCCGGATGCGGCCGAACCGGATGCCGCCCGAGGAATCGGAGCCCGAGTAGGAGGACCAGGGAATATCAGGGAGCAAGGGGGACTCGGTGGGAGCACCCGGGACTCTGTAGGATTGGGACGCACACCCTCACCGTCCTCCAAGGAGAGCCATGCGCCAGGTCGAACCGTCCGTTGAACTGCTCGCCAAGCCCAGCATCGATTGGGAGGCGATGAGGGCGTACCTCGACGAGGTCGGCGGCACCTCGTGGGCGGACAGGGTCGAGGAAGCGGAGTCCCCGGACGCCGAGGATCTCCTCGAGTTCTCCGGCCGCATGTGCTACCGGTCGTGGGAGCCGGGACTCAACCCGAACGTCTCCCGGGTGCGCACGGATTCGGCGTCCTACCTCGGCAACGTCATCTCCTCCCAGCACGGCTCCGTCCTCGAGCATGCGAACTTCACGTTCGTCCTCCACAACGTCTCCCGTGTGCTCACCCACGAACTCATCCGCCACCGCGCCGGATCCGCGTTCTCGCAGGAATCGCTGCGCTACGTCCGCCTCGCCGACATCCCGTTCTGGTTCCCCGAGTGGGCACGCGAGGATCCCGAGCTCATGGAGCGCTCGCTGTCCGTCCTCGACACCCTCGAAGAGCACCAGAAGTGGATGGCCGATCACTTCGGCCTCGACGAGGAGGGCACGAAGTTCGCGCACAAGAAGCACATGACCTCGTTCATGCGCCGCTTCGCCCCCGAGGGCCTGGCCACGGGCATCGTCTACACCGCGAACCTCCGCTCCCTGCGCCACGTCATCGAGATGCGCACCGCGAAGGGCGCCGAGGAGGAGATCCGCCTCGTGTTCAACAAGATCGGAGAGATCATGCAGGCCGAAGCGCCCGCGATCTTCGCCGACTACGAGATCGTCGACGGGGAATGGATCCCCGGCACCCGCAAGGCGTAAGCCGCAGCGAACCCAGGAAGGCGCGAGACGACATGGCTGACATCTACGACGCAGAGCTCACCCCAGGCAAGCTCGAGGTGATCGCCGACTGGCTGCGCAGCCAGGACTGGGCGGCCGACATCGACCTCGACGCGACCCCGCTCGAGAAGGTCTCCGCCTACCGCTTCGACGACCCCGCCGGCGAGGTCGGCCTCGAAGTCCACATCGTCCGGGCCGGCGATCGTGTCCTCCAGGTCCCGCTGTCCTACCGCGGTGCCCCGCTCGAGAGCGCCGAGGCGGCCCTCGTGTCGACGATGGAGCACTCCGTCCTCGGTCGACGCTGGGTCTACGCCGGCATGGGCGATCCCGTCTTCCGGCAGCGGCTCGACCACACGATCGCCACCGCCGGCACCTCCGCCAAGCAGTACCGCGTCGACGACGAGGGCAACCGGATCGACGAGATCGCCGAGGTGGCCCATGCCGTGGGCACCGGCCCCCTGCCCGGGGCCGGGGACGTCGAGATGCTCCGTGAGCTCACCCTCGACTCGACCCCGGCAGCTGCTGAGGCGGGACTCCTCCTCGGCCGCTGGCCCGGGCAGGAGACCTCGGTCGTCCTCGCCGTCATGGTCTGAGACGCTCAGGTCACGTCCCGAGGTCGGAGGTCACCGGCCGTGGTCGGACGTCACCGGCCGAGGTCGATGATCGTCATCCCCGGCGCCTGCCCGGGAGCATCCATCGCAAGCATCGCGGCGGGCGCCTGAGCGAGGCCGATCGTGTCGGTGACGAGATCCTGCGGGGCCAGATTGCCGTCCGCGACGAGATCGACGAGCTCCCCGTAGTCGGCCGCCGGCATTCCGTGGGAGCCGAGCACGGACAGCTCGAGCGCGATGACCCGGGAGAGGTCGAGCATCGGCGGCACGGTGAGCAGCCCGATCTGGACATGCCGACCCAACGGGGCGAGCGAACCGATCGCCGCGGCGACCGTGTCCTCGAGACCGAGCGCATCGACGGTGACGGCGACCCCGGCCGGGGAGATCTCTGCGGCCCGGGCGACCACCTCGGCGGAGAGCTCCGCAGGTGAGGTCCCTGATGCGCTCACGCACACGTGCGCCCCATGCTCTCGGGCGCGCTCGAGAGCCGCGTCGCTGATGTCGACGGCGACGACCCGGGCGCCGAGGGCGCGGGCGATCATGATCGCCGACAGCCCCACCCCGCCGCAGCCGAACACGGCCGCCGTCTCACCCGGCATCAGCCGGGCCCGCACACGCAGTCCGTGGAAGGCTGTGGCGAACCGGCAACCGAGTCCGACGAGTGCGGCGGCGGGAAGGTCCTCGGGGACCGCGACGAGGTTGGCGTCGGCATGGTGGACGACGACCTCCTCGGCCCACGAGCCGTTGTGGGTGAAGCCCGGCTGCGTCTGGTCGGGGCAGACATGCGCATTGCCGGAGGTGCACCACCGGCACGTCCCGCACCCGCACACGAAGGGCACCGTCACCCGCTGACCGAGAGTGAAGTCTGTGACCTCCGACCCCGCCGAGGTGATCCGTCCGACGAACTCATGACCGGGCACGTACGGCAGGCTCACCGTCGAATCATGGCCTGACCAGGCATGATGATCGCTGCGACAGACCCCGGTGGCTTCGACGGCGATGACGACCCCATGGTCGGGGGCACCTGGTGAGGGAAGGTCCCGCAGCTGCGGACGGGCGGAGAACTGATCGACGATGATTGCGCGCACCCGGGCATCCTAGCGGTGGTGACCAGGTGTTTCGCAGCTGACCGAGTCGTGGACTCCGGGCTTCGGCGTGTGACGGAACCGTCGCCGGCCGGGCTGTCGTCGGCTGGGGCCGTTGCCACCCGAACCGTCGCCGGCCGGAACACTGGGCGTGCTCAGGCGTCCACCTTCAGGCAGGGTGGACGTTCGCGGCCGCGAGCGCCGCGAGGAGACGCCGGCGCAGTGCCTGCGCGCGGTGGGAGAAGTTCTGCTGACGTTCCATGTACTCGGCCTTGCCCGCCGCCGTCTCGATCGCGACGACCCCGTAGCCCCAGCCGCGCAGATCGTAGGGCGAGGCCTCCATGTCGAGGGTGCGGATGTCGAGGGCGAGGTCGAAGCAGTCGACGACGAGCGCCGAGGGCGCGATCGGGCCGATCTTCATCGCCCACTTGTAGAGGTCCATCCCGGCGTGCAGGCACCCGGGCTGTTCGGCCCCGACCATGCCCTCCCGGGTCGGCTGGAGGGTGTTGCGCGGACGGGCCGCGGCGGTGAAGAAGCGGAAGGCATCATGGTGGGAGCACTGGATGCGGTGGCGTTCGACGACGGCATCGGTCTCCGCGGGGCTCAGCCGCAGCGGCACCTGCTGGTGCCGGCGTTCGTCCTCGCTCATCCGGTAGACCATCGCCCATTCGTGAAGGCCGAAGCACCCGAAGTTCGCCTCCCGGTCGAGGGTCGAGGCGAGCAGCGAGGCGATGAACCTCGCCCCATCTCCGCGGTCGGTCGACCAGGACTCAAGGTCCACCTCGGTGAGGTTGCCGGTCGTGCGATACCACCGGCGGTCGACGTAGGCGCGGTCCTCGTCGGTCTCGAGTTCGAGTCGGATCCCGGCTCCGGGATTCCATTTCTTCAGCTGCCCGGTCTTGAACGGGTAGTACGTGAAGAGGAAGTCCTCGACGGGGTGCTTCTGCCCGGCCAGCCGCCGGGCCGCATGGGCATCGGTGCGCTGCCCGATCTGCGTCTCATGGTCCGCGACGAGCCCGCGCCATACGGCGGCGGGCAGCACGGTCCCGCGGTCGGCGGCCGGGTCAGGACCTGCCGCACGGTCGGCGGGCATGAGGGTCGAAGTCACCGTCCCATTGTCCCAGACCGCTTCGTGCCGCGCATCGCGGGCGCGGTGAGCGGATCCTCGGGCCACGGATGCTTGGGATAGCGGCCGCGGTTCTCCGCCCGCACCTGCGGGTAGGCGTTCACCCAGAACGAGGCGAGGTCGCTCGTCACCGCGAGCGGTCGGCGTGCGGGGGAGAGGAGGTGGAGGACGATGGGCACTCTGCCCTCGCAGACGCGGGGTGCCTCGGTCCACCCGAAGACCTCCTGGAGTTTGACGGCGAGGACGGGAGGAGCACCGTCGGCCGCATCGGGATCAGGGTAGTCGAGGCGGATGCGCGAACCGGTGGGGACCTCGATCGCTTCGGGCACGAGCTCCTCGAGCCGGGACGCCTGCGGCCACGGCAGCAGGGACCGCAGGGCCCCGACGAGGTCGACGGCACCGGGATCGGCTCCGCGCGCGATCCGGTCGAGGGCCTCGGGACACCACTGCGGGAGAGTGTGCGCCAGATGCGACCACCGCACGTCCGGCCACGGCTCCCCGTAGACCTGCCGGAGCAGTCCGAGTCTCGCCCGCAGCTGCTCGAACGCGGGACTGGGCGTCAGCACCTCGCGGGCTCCACGCTCCTCGACCGACCGGGCGATGGCCTCCCTCGCCAGCTCCGGGCTGGCGGTGATGGGGGTCGAGGTGAGGGTGATCCCGCCGAGGCGGGTCTCCCGCACCGCGCGCACCTTGCCTGCGAATGTCGCGGTCTCCGTCGTCGTGAGCAGGCCGGCACCGGCGAGTTCGGCCGTGTCCGCATCGATCGGGACGGCCGCGCGGATGATCGGGCGCCCGTTCGCGAGCCCCACCTCGGCGATCGCGAGCCACTGACTGCCTGCGAGGGAGGAGTTCCGCGGCAGGGAGGCGGCCGTGCCGGAGGCGAGCAGGTAGTCTGCCTCGGCGTCGCTGCGCCGCCGGGCGATCTGGTGAGGGAAAGCGAGGGCGACGACGAGCCCGAGGTCATCGGCGCGCAGGCGCTCGCCCGCGCGCTGGCCGGCGCTGGCGGCCTCCGCAGGCCCGCTGTGATCGAGCGCGATGCGGGTGAACCGGTCGACGTCCTGGGCGAACCGGCGGTCGCGGGAGGTTCGGAGGTCCCGGAGGACCGTGGTGAGGTCGGCGCCGGGGGAGCGGCGGTCGGATTCGATGACGGCGACCGCCTCGGCGGCGGCACGAGGCCCGAGCATTGCCGCACCGTCGAGGAGCCCGCGCGCCGACCACACGGAGGCCGGAACCCGGGCGATCGCGCGCCCGAGTTCGGTGACGGTGAGATCGCTGAGCCGGACGTCGCCGATCAGGCCGTCCGAGCCATCGACGGCCGCGACCTCGACGGCCCCGAGCCCGACGAGGTTCGACACCGCGAGGCGCAGGGCGACGGGAGGCATCGGATCGGGCAGGAGGGCCGGATCGCCGCCCCAGACGAGGACGTCGAGGAGTGCCGATGTGAGGTCGGAGCTCGCGATCTCAGCCGGTGCCGCCTCGGGCAGGGACGCCCAATCGGCCTCTGACATGCAGCGATATGCCACCCCGGGGCCGAGCCTCGCCGCCCGCCCCGAGCGCTGGATGCCGGCGGCCTTCGATTCGCGGGAGGTGACGAGTCCCGACATGCGCCGTTTCGCATCGAGCCGAGGACCCCGCGCGAGACCCGAGTCGACGACGATGCTCACTCCCGGCACCGTGAGCGCCGACTCCGCCACCGAGGTGGTGACGATGACTCGCCGACCGGGATCGATCTCGCCGGAGCCGGCACCGTGGGGCCGGAGGATCTCGTCCTGCTCCTTCGCAGGGGTGCGCCCGGTGAGCGTATGCACGCTCACCTCGTCCCCGGTCCGCGTGAGGAGTGACGTGATCCGTGCCGCGATCTCCTCGACCTCGCGGGCCCCGGGGGCGAAGACGAGGACGTCCCCGGCCGTTCCCGTATCCGCCGGCGCCGTCTCGAGTGCGCGCACCGTCGTCTGCGCGAGGTGGTCGAGGAAGTCCCGGCGCACCCCACGGGCATCGAGGGCGCGGTCACGCGGAGGCGCCCAGGCGATGCGCAGCGGATGGGTGGCCGCGGTCAGGGCGAGCACGGGTGCCGGCCGGTCCGGGGTGCCCAGTCGGGCGGCCCAGTCGGCGGCGTCGAGGGTCGCGGACATGACGACGAGGCTGAGATCCTCGCGCAGCTCGGTCAGCTCCCGGCACATCGCGAACGTGAGGTCGGTATCGAGGTGGCGTTCGTGCACCTCATCGAGGATGACGCCGGAGACCCCGGCGAGTTCGGGATCGGCGAGCATCCGCCGCAGCAGCACCCCGGTCGTGACGAACTCGATCCGGGTGCGGCCCGAGGTCGTCGACTCCCCGCGGACCGTGAAGCCGACCTCCTCGCCGAGGCGGGTGCCCGTCAGTTGGGCCAGGCGCCTCGCCGCGGCGCGGGCGGCCATCCGTCGGGGCTGGGTGACGATGATCCGGCCCGACCCTGCGTCAGGGCCGGCGGTCGCGCGCAGATGCCCGGCGGTCATGCGCAGATGCTCGGCGATGAGCGGGGGCACGAGCGTCGTCTTCCCGGTGCCCGGCGGGGCTTCGACGACGAGGCGCGGGAACGGGTCGGCCGGCAGGCGGTCGATGAGCGCCGCGGCAGGGAGTCCGGCGCCGATCGCCTCAAGGTCGAAATGGTCCATGACCCCAGTCTCTCAGGACGGCCCGGCCCGTCGGCGGCCTGGCCCACCGGCGCCCCGGATCAGCTGCGAGCGATCGTCGTGAGCACCCGGTTACGCAACCGGGCCGCGCGTCCGCCGGCGAGGGCCACGTGCGAGAGGACGCCGGCGGCCTCGCGGATGAGCTGCGGGGTGAGGAGTCGGCGGCGACGGTAGAGGGAGAGCGCGCGCTCCGGTGGATGAGAGTTGAGGAGTTCGGCGAGCGCGGCGGCATCGATGATCGACTCGCACGCGCCCCGTCCGAGGTTGGGCTGCATCGCGTGGGCGGAATCGCCGATGAGCACCGTTCGACCGCGGACGAAGGAGGGCAGGGGGCGGGAGAGGTGGATGCCGCTGATGACGGACTGCTCGACGGTCGCGGCATCGACGACGGCGGTGACCCGGTCCGGGAGGACCCGAGCCGCCGTGCGGAGATGGTCGAGGCCGTCGGCGACGGAGGCGAAGCGCTGTTCCGGGAACGCCGTGAACCAGTTCGTCCGCCCACCCGGCAGCGGTGTGATGCCGAAGAGCATGCGTTCGCCCCAGTATTCGGTGACCGAACCGTTCGAGAGGTCGGCGTCGACGACCCCGCGGATGACCGTGAGCGGCGGGCGACGGGGAGCCGACCTGGCACCCCAGGTCGTCCGGCGGACCATGCTGCGAGCACCGTCGGCTCCGACGAGGACATCGGCGTCGAGGTCCTCTGGAGCGTCCACCTCGCCGAGGTTGAACACCGTCGAAGCCGGACGGGCGGCGGACAGAAGCGAGTGGAGGCGGGCGCGTCCGATCATGAGCGCGCCGAGCCGGGGAGGCTTCAGAAGCGGTCGGCCCTCGGCGGTGAGGATCTGTGCGGCGTCGATGCGGACTCCCGCCGCTTCGACCGCCGGGCGGAGGCCCGACGGCTGCAGGGCCCGGAGTGCCTGAGGGAAGAGAGCGAAGGCTGTGTCGAGGTCGGTTCTCTGCGCGCGGCGTTCGTGGACGGTCACCGTCCAGTCGGGACGCTTGAGAGTCGCCGCCAGAGTCGCACCGGCGATGCCGCCGCCGATGATCCGCACCGTGGTCATGCTGTCACGATAGCGCGAGCCGATCGCAGCCTCGGCACGCTCGCACTCGGGGAGCACGGCGACCACTAGACTGGGCACCATGCGTATTGCGAGATTTGTGCACAAGGACGAACCCGCCTACGGAGTCGTCGAAGGCGATGTCCCCCCGATCGAGGACGGGGAGTGGGACACCTCCGGGCTCAGCCTCGCCGTCCTCGACTCCGACCCCTTCTTCGCGCCCGCCCAGTCGACGGGGGAGCGGCTGAAGTTCGACGATGTCCGCCTCCTCTCGCCGATCCTGCCGCGCTCGAAGGTCGTCGGCGTCGGCCGCAACTTCGCCGACCACGCCGCCGAGCTCGGCAACGAGGTCCCCGTGACCCCGGTGACGTTCTTCAAGCCGAACACCGCGGTTATCGGCCCCGGCGACCCCATCCGCCTGCCCGCAGTGAGCGAACACGTCTCCTATGAGGCCGAACTCGCCGTCATCATCGGCCGAGTCGCGAAGGGCGTGAAGGCGGAGGACGCGTTCGACTACGTCCTCGGCTACACCTCGGCGAACGACGTCACGCTGCGCGACCTGCAGAAGTCGGACACCCAGTGGACCCGGGCCAAGGGCTTCGACACCTCGTGCCCGCTGGGGCCGTGGATCGAGACCGAACTCGACGTCGACGATGTGAGCATCCGCTCGTGGGTCAACGGCGAGATCAAGCAGGACGGATCGACCGCCGACTTCATCTTCGACATTCCCACCCTCATCGAGCACATCTCCGAGACGATCACCCTGCTGCCCGGCGACGTCATCCTCACCGGCACCCCCGCCGGTGTCGGGAAGATCGTCGCCGGCGACCGCGTCGCGATCGCCGTCAGCGGCCTCGGCGTGCTCGCCAACCCCGTCATGGACGCCTGAGCTCTCGTCAGCCCCGGCACGTCCGCCCCGAATATTCACCACCACTCCTTGGAGCCGATCACCACATGAGCGTCAAAGTCCGCTTCTGCCCCTCTCCCACCGGAACCCCGCACGTCGGGATGGTCCGCACCGCCCTGTTCAACTGGGCCTACGCCAAACACACCGGCGGCACCTTCGTCTTCCGCATCGAGGACACCGACGCCGCCCGCGACTCCGAGGAGAGCTTCTCCCAGGTCGTCGAGGCGATGAAATGGCTCGGCCTGGACTGGGATGAGGGCATCGAGGTCGGCGGACCCGACGGCCCCTACCGCCAGTCGCAGCGGGGTGACATCTATGCACGCGTCATCGACAAGCTCAAGGACGCCGGACACATCTACGAGTCCTACTCGACGAACGAGGAGGTCGAAGCCCGCCACACCGCAGCCGGCCGCGACCCGAAGCTCGGCTACGACGGCTTCGACCGCGACCTCACCGCCGACCAGATCGCCGCGTTCCGCGCCGAAGGCCGCGAACCCGTGTGGCGTGTGCGCATGCCCGATGAGGACATCACCTTCACCGACCTCGTCCGCGGGGACATCACCTTCAAGGCCGGCACGATCCCCGACTTCGTCGTCGTCCGTGCGAACGGTCAGCCGCTCTACACCCTGGTCAACCCCGTCGACGACGCGCTCATGGGCATCACCCACGTGCTGCGCGGCGAGGACCTCCTCTCCTCGACCCCCCGCCAGATCGTCCTCTACGAGGCGCTCAAGGACATCGGCATCGCGACCGCGACCCCCGAATTCGGCCACCTGCCCTACGTCATGGGCCAGGGCAACAAGAAGCTGTCCAAACGCGACCCCGAGTCGAACCTCTTCCTCCACCGCGAGCACGGCTTCATCCCCGAAGGCCTGATCAACTACCTCGGACTGCTCGGCTGGTCGATCGGCCCCGACCGCGACGTGTTCACCGTCGAGGAATTCACCGAGGCCTTCGACGTCCACGACGTCCTGCCCAACCCGGCCCGCTTCGACATCAAGAAGGCCACCGCGATCAACGCCGACCACATCCGGATGCTCGCCCCCGCCGACTTCGCCTCCCGCCTCGTCCCGTACCTCCAGGCCGCCGAGGTGCTCCCGGCCGAACCGACGGACGCCCAGCTGGCCATCCTCGCCGAGGCGGCACCGCTCGTCCAGACCCGGATGAACCTCCTCGGCGAAGCCCCCGACCTCCTCGCGTTCCTCTTCACCCCCGATGCGGAGCTGACGATGTCCGAGGACGGGCTGAAGACGCTCAAGGACTCCGCGCCTGAGGTGCTCGCCGCCTCGATCGAGGTCCTCGAGAACGTCGAGGACTGGAGGACCGAGACCCTGCAGGCAGCGCTCGAGGCGAAGCTGGTGACCGAAATGGAGATCAAACCGCGCCTGGCCTACGGTCCGCTGCGCGTGGCCGTCTCCGGCCGTCGGGTCTCCCCGCCGCTGTTCGAATCCCTCGAGATCCTCGGCAAGGAGTCCTCGCTCACCCGCCTGCGCGCCCTGGCGGCACAGCTGTGAGCGCCGAGCCGCTGACTTCTCAGACGTGGAGTCGCGGGGGAGTGCACTTCCGCGATGTGACGTTCGAGGCACCGCTCGATCATTTCTCCCGTCTCGACGCTGACTCGGCGGCCGCCTCGGCGCGGATCGAGGTCTTCGCCCGGATCGTCGCGAGCGAGGCCGACAGCGACAAGCCCTACCTCGTCTTCCTCCAAGGAGGACCCGGATTCGAGGCCCCGCGCCCGACGACCCCCGTCGGGGCGGGATCCTGGCTGGCCCGCGCGCTCGAGGAGTTCCAGGTCGTCATGCTCGACCAACGGGGGACCGGGAAGTCGAGCCCGATCGGCTCCGTCGAGGGCCGGATCACGGGACTCGACCTCGCCGGGGACGATCCGCAGGCCATCGCAGAGGTGCTCAGCTGCTACCGTGCCGACTCGATCGTCGAGGACGCCGAACTCCTCCGGGAGCACCTCGGCGTCGACCGGTGGTCGGTGCTCGGGCAGTCCTTCGGCGGCTTCACCGCACTGCGCTACGTCTCCGCGCATTCGGGCTCGCTCACCGAGGCGTACTTCACCGGCGGACTGCCGGCGATCGGAGTCGACCCCGTCGACGTCTACCGGACGACGTGGGCGACGATGATGCGCAAATCGCAACGCCACTACCGGGCGTTCCCCGGCGACCGCGAGAAGATGGCCGGACTGGCAGCGCTCGCCGCCGATGCGGGGATCGCGCTGCCGGGAGGAGCACGGGTGGGAACCGAGCGTCTGCGCCTGCTCGGGCACTACCTCGGCGCCTCCGACGGTCCTGAGGCCCTGCACTACCTCCTCGACCTCGACCCCGCCGCGGCGGGACTGCGCCACGACCTCGCCGGTGCCCTGCCGTTCTCGGGACGCAATCCGCTCTACGCGGTCATCCACGAGTCCTGCTGGGCCGACGGCACCGTGACGAACTGGGCGGCGCGGCGGGCCATGCCCGATGAGGTGCGGGCGGATCCGACCCTGCTCGCCGGAGAGCATGCGGGACCGGAGTCCTTCGTCGAGGATCCGGAGCTCGCTCCCTTCGCCGAGGTGGCCGAGCTCATCGCCGCCCGCCCGTGGCCTGCGCTCTACGACGTCGACGCGCTGCGGTCCTCCCCGGTGCGCGGGGCCGCGGCCGTGTACTTCCACGACGCGTACGTTCCGTGCGAGTACTCGCTGGCCACAGCGGAGCTGCTCGAGGGGGTGCAGCCGTGGGTGACGAACGAGTACGAGCACAACGGACTGCGCGCCGACGGCTACCGAGTCCTCGACCGGCTCATCGCGCTCGCCCGGGGCTGAGTTCTCGGTCGAGTTCATGCTGGTGCGGGCCCCGATTCGGGCCCGCACCGCTGTGCGGAATCAGCGCCGCCGCGGGGTGTTAAGAAGGTCACACGAAAAGTGGCCGTCTGGATTTGTCGGCGGGGGCGAGGCTCGTATAGAGTTGTATCTCGTTGCTGAGGGGAATTCCTCCAGGGAAGTCCCGCATAGCAGTGGGGTATGGTGTAATTGGCAGCACGAGTGATTCTGGTTCACTTAGTCTAGGTTCAAGTCCTGGTACCCCAGCGGACAGCTTCAGAGCGATCTGAGGATCTGTTCATCGGCCCCCGTCGTCTAGTGGCCTAGGACGCCGCCCTCTCAAGGCGGTAACGGCAGTTCGAATCTGCTCGGGGGTACGGTTGAGCCCCGCACCGATCCATCGGTGCGGGGCTCACTCTATTTCCGCCCTGCGCGCGCCCGGTTCTGCGGGCTGCCGCTCAGTTCCCGGTGGAGTCGGCGATGCGCTTCGTGTGCTCGGCGGTCCGCACGCTGGAGACGATGAGCTCGAGGACGAGCCGGACGAAGATCACCCACAGGGCCGGGACGATCCAGCCGAAGAGGATCGCGATGATGAGCGGCCAGGCATTGAACTCGGGCTCCGGATTCCAGTACGTCGCCCTGCTCGCTGCGGCCCCGATGCCGATGGCCGTGACGACCGCCCCGAGCCACCAGAGGGCCGCGACGATGACCGAGATCAGGTAGATGATGCCTGCCCAGCGCACGGCGACGAAGCGTTCGAACCGGAAGTCGAAGAGCGACTTGAAGAATCCGGGCTCGGACGACTGCCCGTAACCGCCGGGCTGAGCGCCGTAATCGGCGCCCTGAGCAGACTGGGCGTTCTGGGCATAGTGGACGTTCTGCCCGTGGGTTCCCGCCTGCCCGTAGGGGCCCGGCTGCCCGTAGGGGCCCGGCTGGCCGTAGCCGCCGGTCTGGCTGTAGTTGCCGGTCTGGGCGTAGTCGCCGGGTTGCGAGTAGGTGCCGGCGTGCGAGTGCTGATCGGACTGGGCGTACTGACCGGGCTGAGCCGGTTGACTGCCGTACTGCGCGGGGCTCGGCTGACTGCCGTACTGCTGGCCGCCGCTCGGCTGACTGCCGTAGTGCTGGCCGCCGCTCGGCTGACTGCCGTAGTGCTGGCCGCCCGGCTGGGCTGTCGGCTGATCGTCGACCGGTCGGCTGCCTGAGCTCGGGTGGTCGGCGTTCTGGGCGAGTTGCTCTTCGTACCGTCGGCCGCTGTCGCTGTCATTGCCGTTCTGGTCGCTGAAGCGCTGACTTGCCTCGGTCGAGGTCTCATCGTGCTGCTCGGCGCTCGGTGTCTGATCGTTCGGTGACGATGATTCGTCGCGGCTCGGGTCCTGCGGTGATGACGTCATGATGTCGACCTCTCTCTCGGTGCTGCTGGTCGGCGGGAGGGCGGTGTGATGCCGCCCACCTGCGTGTTCGCAATGTATCAGGGCAGGATCGACTCATGGGGGGAGTCGGCCGACTGACGGGGAAGTCCCACGCGAACACACAGGTTTCCTGATCCGCGGCGGAGGCGTCGGAACCGACCCGACGCGGCGGAGCCGGGACGACCCGGCAGCGACGAGGCCAGCCGACTAGACCAGCCGGACGCCCCAGTCGACCGTGAGTGTCCCTCCGGGTTCGACGATGTCGACGTCGACACCGGTGGCGAAGGCATTGGGCGGGCAGGTCATCGGCTCGATCGCCAATGCGCGCCGGGCGAGACCCTCGCTGAGCCCGTCGCCCGTGTACACCTGCCAGTTGCGGAAACCCGAGTCGATGTCGACGATCGTCTCCCGACCGTCCGCGCCTCTCAGCCGTGCCCGCGACCGGCCGTCGTCGTCGCGGCGCGGCCGACCGAACGCATCGTCGAGCACGGTCCCGTCCACACTCCGCAGGGCCCGGAAGTCCTTGCAGCTCAGACATGCGGTGATCTCCGCATCGTGGTCGAGCGGAACCTCGGAGCCGTCGTCGAAGGGACGGCTCTCCATGGGGATGAGGCGCTCATCGGGGACGAGCCAGGTCTCGGCGGGAATGACCAGCTGCGCGGCATCGACGAGTTCGGCGCCCGGGTGGAACCACGGGTGGAAGCCGAAGCCGAACGGCGCCGCCTCGGTGCCGGTGTTGAGAGCGCTCGCGTGCACCCGCAGACCGTCCTCACCGAGGTCGTAGGCCACGGTGAGGAGGAACCGGAACGGATAGCCCGGTGAAGGGTCGAGGCGCGTCTCGAGCGTCACCGATGCCGCCGAGACCGAGACGACGTCCCATTCGACCTCGGTCACCAGCCCGTGCAGGGCGGTGTTGCGTTCCGGCTCTGTGATCGGAAGCTGGTGGACCGTGCCGCCGAACTCGTAGCGACCGTCGGCGATCCGGTTGGGCCACGGTGCGAGGACGGCCCCGTCGACCGTGCCCGTCGCGACGACCACGGGGCGCCCGGCGACCGTGTACGCGTGCAGACCCGCGCCGATGGGGGAGACGAGGGCGGAGCTCGAACCGTGGACGAGGTCGATCATGCGGCTCCAGGGAATCGTCGTGGTCGGTGCTGACGACGGGCGGGCTCAGCCGCGGACGAGCGCCTCGGTGAGCGCACGGGCGGCATCGACGACGGCCTTCGCATGGAGGCGACCCGGCTGCCGGGTGAGCCGGTCGACAGGACCGGAGATCGAGACGGCTGCGACGACGCGGTTGCTCGGCCCCCGCACGGGAGCGGAGACGGAGGCGACGCCGCGTTCGCGTTCGGCGATCGATTGGGCCCAGCCTCGGCGCCGGACTCCCGAGAGCATGGTCGCGGAGAACCGTGCCCCGCGCAGACCCGTGTGGAGGCGGTCGGGCTCCTCCCAGGCCAGCAGCACCTGGGCGGCGGAGCCGGCCCGCATGCTCAGGGTCGCCCCGATCGGCACGGAGTCGCGCAGACCCACGGGACGTTCGGCTGCGGCGACGCACAGCCGCAGATCGCCCTGCCGGCGGAAGAGCTGTGCGGACTCACCGGTCTGATCGCGCAGCTGCCCGAGCACCGGTCCGGCGGCGGCGAGGAGACGATCCTCGCCGGCGGCGGACGAGAGCTCGGCCAGACGCGGTCCGAGCACGAACCTGCCCTGCAGATCGCGGCCGACGATGCGGTGGAACTCGAGGGCGACGGCGAGACGGTGAGCGGTCGGTCGAGCGAGCCCGGTGAGCGAGACGAGCTCGGCCAGAGACGCAGGTCCGGCCTCGAGGGCGGAGAGAACCATTGCGGCCTTGTCGATGACGCCGACGCCGCTACCATTGCTTGTCATAGACACCATTGTGCGCGTCTCATTGAGCGAGATGCAAGTTCGAAATGCGATACGGACGAGTAGATTCCTCAGCACACCCATCGGTGAGCATCCGGCGAGCCGATCGGATGCCCTGCGGCAGTCGCACTCCGGCCGCCTGAGAGAACCACAACGTGTGCGGAGGACCTCCGCACCGGCGGGAGGAACCATGCCACGCACATTGGCCGAGAAGGTCTGGGCCGATCACGTCGTCTCCCCAGGCGAGGACGGCGCCCCCGACCTCATCTACATCGACCTCCACCTCGTCCACGAGGTGACGAGCCCGCAGGCCTTCGACGGACTCCGACTCGCCGGGCGCCCCGTGCGCCGTCCCGACCTCACGATCGCCACCGAGGACCACAACACGCCCACGTGGGACATCGACAAGCCGATCGCCGAACCGACCTCGCGCACGCAGATCGAGACCCTGCGGAAGAACGCCGAGGAGTTCGGCATCCGGCTGCACAGCCTCGGCGACGCCGATCAGGGCATCGTCCACGTCGTCGGCCCCCAGCTCGGACTCACCCAGCCCGGCACCACGGTCGTGTGCGGTGACTCCCACACCTCGACCCACGGTGCGTTCGGGGCGCTCGCCTTCGGCATCGGCACCTCCGAGGTCGAACATGTGCTTGCCACCCAGACGCTGAGCCTCAAGCCGTTCAAGACGATGTCGATCACCGTCGACGGGGACCTGCCCGACGGCTCGACGGCCAAGGACATCATCCTCGCGATCATCGCGAAGATCGGCACCGGCGGCGGGCAGGGCTATGTGCTCGAGTACCGCGGTTCGGCGATCCGTTCCCTGTCGATGGAGGCGCGGATGACGATCTGCAACATGTCCATCGAAGCCGGCGCCCGGGCCGGCATGGTCGCCCCCGACGAGACGACGTTCGAGTACGTCAAGGGCCGCCCGCACGCCCCCGAGGGCGCGGACTGGGACGCGGCCGTGGAGTACTGGAAGACCCTCTTTACCGATGAGGACGCGACCTTCGACGCCGAGGTGGTCCTCGAGGCCGCCGACATCGAACCCTTCGTCACGTGGGGCACGAACCCCGGCCAGGGGCTGCCGCTGTCGGCCGCCGTCCCGTCCCCGGACGACTTCGCCGACGAGAACGACAAGGTCGCCGCCGCCAATGCGCTCGCCTACATGGGCCTGACCCCGGGCACCCCGCTGCGGGAGATCGAGGTCGACACCGTCTTCCTCGGTTCGTGCACGAACTCCCGGATCGAGGATCTGCGGGCCGCCGCCGAGGTGGTCCGCGGCCGTCGCAAGGCCGAGAACGTCCGCTTCATGGTCGTCCCCGGCTCCGCGAAGGTCCGCCTCGAGGCCGAAGCCGAAGGACTCGACCGCATCTTCAAGGACTTCGGCGCCGAATGGCGCTTCGCCGGCTGCTCGATGTGCCTGGGCATGAACCCCGATCAGCTCTCCGACGGTGAACGCTGCGCCTCGACGTCGAACCGCAACTTCGAAGGCCGGCAGGGCAAGGGCGGGCGCACGCACCTCGTCTCCCCGCTCGTCGCCGCCGCGACCGCGGTGCGCGGCACCCTGTCCTCCCCGGGCGACGTCGCCGATCTGCCCCGCGACGCCGAACCGGTGCCCTGGACCGAGGAGCGCCCGACGCTCACCCTCACCCCCACCTCGGCGACGGCCTAAGGAGCAGCCATGGAAGCCTTCACCACCCACACCGGCATCGGCGTGCCCCTGCGCCGCTCGAACGTCGACACCGACCAGATCATCCCCGCGAAGTTCCTCAAACGGGTCACCCGCACCGGCTTCGAGGACGCCCTGTTCTCCCGCTGGCGCACCGCCGAGGACTTCGTCCTCAACGACCCTGACTTCTCAGCCGGGTCCGTCCTCGTCGCCGGCCCCGACTTCGGCACCGGGTCCTCCCGCGAACACGCCGTGTGGGCGCTCAAGGACTACGGGTTCCGGGTCGTGCTCTCCTCGCGCTTCGGCGACATCTTCCGGGGCAACTCCGGCAAGGAGGGACTGCTCGCAGCCCAGCTCGAGCAGGCCGACATCGAACTCATCTGGAAGATCCTCGAGAACCATCCGGGAACCTCGATCACCGTCGACCTGGGCGAGAAGACCGTGACATGCGACTCGCTCACGGTGCCCTTCCAGATCGACGACTACACGCGCTGGCGCCTGCTCGAGGGACACGACGACATCAGCCTCACCTTGGCGAAGGAGGACCGGATCGCCGCTTTCGAGGAGCAGCGGCCCGCTCACAAACCCCGCACCCTGCCCGCGAAGGTCTGATCGTCCGACTCCGGTTCGCGGGGCGGTCTGCGCTAGTCTTGGACGAGTCCGGAAACGGTGCGGGAGACCCCCGCGGCCGTGCTGAGACGTGTGCGTGATCGACGACCAGGGGGAGGAACATGCTCGAAGTCCGCGGCGGAAATCCGCTCGGGGGAACCGTGCGGGTCAGGGGTGCCAAGAACCTGGTGCCGAAGGCGATGGTCGCCTCCCTGTTGGGAGAGACTCCGTCCGTCCTCCGCGGGGTACCGCAGATCCGCGACGTCGAGATCGTCACCGGCCTCCTCGAACTCCACGGCGTGCGGGTCACCCAGGCCCCCGACGGGCAGAACCCCGACGGTGAGCTCCACCTCGACCCCTCCGAGGTCGCGCAGGGCTCGATCGTCGACATCGACGCCCACGCCGGATCTTCCCGGATCCCCATCCTCTTCTGCGGACCCCTGCTCCACAGCCTCGGGCAGGCCTTCATCCCCGACCTCGGCGGCTGCCACATCGGCGACCGGCCCATCAACTTCCACCTCGACGTGCTCCGCCAGTTCGGCGCCGAGGTCGACAAGACCGCCGGGGGCATCATGCTCTCGACGACGCGCCGCCTCCAGGGCACGAAGGTCGAACTGCCCTACCCCTCGGTCGGAGCGACCGAGCAGGTCCTGCTCACGGCCGTGCGCGCCGAGGGCATCACGGAGCTGCGTGGGGCGGCCATCGAGCCGGAGATCATGGACCTCATCGCGCTGCTGCAGAAGATGGGCGCGATCATCACCGTCGACACCGACCGGGTTGTGCGCATCGAAGGCGTCGACTCGCTCCACGGCTTCATCCACCGGGCCCTGCCCGACCGCAACGAGACCGCCTCCTGGGCGTCCGCGGCCCTGGCCACCGGCGGCGACATCTTCGTCGAAGGCGCCTCCCAGCCGGAGATGATCACGTTCCTCAACGTCTTCCGCAAGATCGGCGGCGAGTTCGAGGTCGAGGAGTCGGGCATCCGCTTCCGCCACCCCGGCGGCCGGCTCTCCTCGTTCGCCCTCGAGACCGACGTCCACCCCGGCTTCATGACCGACTGGCAGCAGCCTCTCGTCGTCGCGATGACCCAGGCCGAAGGACTGTCCATCATCCACGAGACCGTGTACGAGAACCGCTTCGGCTTCACCCATGCGCTCGTCGAGATGGGGGCTACGATCCAGCTCTACCGCGAATGCCTCGGCGGCACCCCCTGCCGTTTCGGGCGCCGGAACTACGAGCACTCCGCGGTGATCTCCGGCCCCACCGAGCTCAAAGGCACCCGCATCGACGTCCCCGACCTGCGCGGAGGCTTCAGCCACCTCATCGCGGCCCTGGCCGCCCAGGGCACGAGCGAGGTCCACGGCATCGAACTCATCAACCGCGGCTACGAGAACTTCCTCGACAAGCTCCTCGGCCTCGGCGCGGAGGTCTCGGCATGAGCGGCCCGGACCGCGTGGGCAAGGACCGTGCGGAGAAGGACCGGGGCGGCAAGCGCAGCCCCGGTGAGCACATCGTCTCCTTCGAACCCAAGGACGTCGCCTCCCAGCGGGTCGTCGCCTTCGGAGTCGCCACGACCGCGTACGGGCTCTTCCGGCTGACCTCGAAGATGCGCATCGAGAACGCCCAGGCCCTGCCCGAGGGCACGGGCACGATCGTCGCGGCCTACCATGCCAACCACCTCGACCCGATCCTCGTCGGGCTCGCCGTGTGGCGCAGCGGCCGGCTCCCGCATTTCCTCGCGAAGTCGACGCTGTTCTCCGGTGCCCTCGGCATCGTCCTCAAAGGGCTCGGCCAGATCCCGGTGCTGCGCGCCTCGGCGCAGGCAGGCGACTCCCTCGAATACGCGAAGGAGGCCCTGCGCAAGGGCGAGACCGTCGTCATCTACCCCGAGGGGACGCTGACGAAGGACGAGCACTTCTGGCCCCAGCACTTCAAGTCCGGCACGGCCCGGCTGGCACTGGAGACCGGGGCCCCGATCGTCCCCGTCGCCCACTGGGGACTCGAGAACGTCAAACCGCGGGGCACCCTCATTCCGCGGCCCCGCCCGCTCACCCACATCAGTGTCGTGCGGTTCGGGGAGCCGCTTGGCTACGCAGACCTCTGGGAGCACAGGGGAGAGAAGAGTTCGATGACGACGCTGACGAAGCGACTGACGAACACCATCGCAGGGATGGTCGCCGATCTCTCGGGCCGTGAGCTGCCGGAGAGGTTCCGCACCGAGGAGGCAGGCTCATGAGCGTGGACAGGATCGCCGTGCTCGGCGCCGGGTCGTGGGGAACGACGTACGCCGCGGTCATCGCCGACGCCGGCTTCCCGCTCACCCTCTGGGCCCGGCGGGCCGAGACCGCCGAGGAGATCAACACCGCACACACGAACTCCCGGTACCTGGGCGAGCGTGAGCTGCCGGCCACGATCACCGCGACGACCGATGACATCGCCGCCGTCACCGACGCCGACGTCATCATCCTCGCCGTGCCCGCGCAGACCCTGCGGGAGAACCTCAGCCGGTGGAAGGACCACCTCAAACCCGGTGTCATCCTCGTCAGCCTGATGAAGGGCATCGAGGTCGAGACCGGCAAGCGGATGTCCGAGGTCATCGCCGAGGTGGCCGAGGTCGACCCCGCCCGGATCGCCGTCGTCTCCGGACCCAACCTCGCCCGGGAGATCGCCGAACGGCAGCCGACCGCGACCGTCGTCGCCGCCTCCGACATCGCCACCGCCGAGGTGGTCGCCGAGATCAGCGCGAACCCGTACTTCCGTCCGTACACGAACACCGACGTCGTCGGCGTCGAGATGGGCGGGGCCGTGAAGAACGTCATCGCCCTGGCCGTGGGCATCGCCGACGGCCAGCGCCTCGGCGACAACTCGAAGGCCTCGATCATCACCCGCGGCCTCGCCGAGACCTCACGGCTGGCCGCGGCCATGGGCGCCCAGCCGCACACGCTCTCGGGGCTGGCCGGACTCGGCGACCTCGTCGCCACATGTGCGTCCCCGCTCTCACGGAATCGGACCTTCGGGCGCCACCTCGGCGAGGGGATGAGCCTGGAGGAGACGATCGCGCACACCGAGCAGACCGCGGAAGGGGTGAAGTCCTCACCCGCGGTCCTCGCCCTGGGCAGGCGCTACGGTGTGGACCTGCCGATCACCGAGGCGGTGAGCGCGGTCCTCGCCGGTCGGCTGCAGGTTGACGAACTCGCCGGTTTGCTGTTGTCTCGGAAGCGTAAGCACGAAGGCCCGCCCGCATAGGCAGGAATCGACCCCCGCGAAGCCCACGAGCCAAGGAGCGCACATGAGCGTCAACTCACCGTTCTACAACCTTCCCGAGCTGCCGACCTTCACCCTGACCAGCACCGACATCGTCAACGGAGCCGAGCTGCCCGCAGCACAGGCCTCCGGCGCGATGGGCGTGCCCGGCGGTGAGGACAGGTCCCCGCAGCTGTCGTGGTCGGGCTTCCCCGAGGCGACGAAGGCCTTCGCCGTCACCTGCTACGACCCCGACGCCCCCACCGGGTCGGGCTTCTGGCACTGGACGGTGACCGACCTCGACGCCTCGGTGACCTCCCTGCCCGCCGACGCCGGCAACCCCGACGCAGGCCTCCTGCCCGAGGGAGCCGTGACGCTGAACAACGACGCCGGCCAGCCCCGGTTCGTCGGCGCCGCCCCACCCCAGGGTCACGGACCCCACCGCTACTACTTCATCGTCACCGCGCTCTCCGAGCCGCTGGGCATCGACGAGACCGCCACCCCGGCCTTCGCCGGGTTCAACATGTACTTCAAGGGCATCGGCCGCGCCTGGCTCGAATGCACCTACGAGGCTCGCTGAGCCATCCCCGGTTCCCCTTGCGGGAACGACAGCACGACCCCGAGCAAGGACAGGTATGTCAGACACCGATCACCGGCCCCTCGTCGCAGTTCTCTTCGGAGGACGATCGAGCGAGCACTCCGTCAGCTGCGTCACGGCCGCCGGGGTGATCAGCGCCATCGACGACGAGGCCTACCGGGTCCTGCCGATCGGGATCACGAAGACCGGGGTGTGGCGCATCGTCGAGGACTGGGAGAGCATGCGCTTCGACCCGGAGAACATGCCCGAGGTCACCGACGACGGCACCGAGGTCATCCCGCGGGTCTCCGCTGCCGGCGCCCCGCTCATCCACCGGGACGCTGCGGGCAGCTACTCGGAGCTGGAGACCGTCGACGTCTTCTTCCCCGTCCTCCACGGTCAGTTCGGGGAGGACGGGACCCTGCAGGGGCTGTTCGAACTCAGCGACACCCCGTTCGTCGGCTCCGGGGTCTTCGCCTCGGCGGCGAGCATGGACAAGCACTTCACGAAGTCGCTGCTCGCCCACGCCGGCATCCCCACGTGCCCGTGGGAGCTGGTGACCCAGACGATGTGGGAGACCGATCGCCCCGACGCCGAGGCGCGTGTGGCGGCGCTCGGCTTCCCCGTCTTCGTCAAGCCCGCCCGGGCCGGGTCGTCGATGGGTGTGAGCCGGGTCGCCGAACCCGCGGGTCTCGAGGCGGCGCTGGTCGCAGCGTATGAGCACGATGAGAAGGTCATCGTCGAACCGCAGGTCATCGGCCGCGAGATCGAGTGCGCCGTGCTCGGCTCCCTTCATGACGTGGAGCTGCGGACCTCGTACCCCGGGGAGATCGAGGTCTCCGGGGACCATGACTTCTACGACTTCGAAGCGAAGTACCTCGACCTCGCCGATGCGAAGCTCACGTGCCCCGCCGACGTCGACGAGGCGACGACCGCGCGGATCCGGGAGCTCTCGGCTGCGGTGTTCCGGCTCTTCGACTGCACGGGGCTCTCCCGCGTCGACACCTTCGTCACGGACTCCGGGGAGGTGCTCATCAACGAGATCAACACGCTTCCCGGCTTCACCCCCACCTCGGCGTACCCGTTCATGTGGGCGAACTCCGGGATCGACTACTCGGACCTCATCAGCGAACTCATCGGCATCGCGCTCGTCGACCACGCGCGGAAGGGCTGAGGCTCAGGGCTGCCTGGGGCCGGCGGCGGGGCGCGACCTCAGGGAGTCGTCGCCGGGGCAGAACCCTCCGGGGCTGAGCCTGCAGGGGGAGCGTCGACATCCTCGGCGCCGATGCACTGGCGTTCGGGCTGGAAGGCCTGCAGGGCCGGTGAGATGCCGGCGAGCACATCGGCACCCGAACCGAGCTTGCGGTTGACGAGCACCTCGACGGCCGGGGTGCGGCCGTAGCTCGTGAACACCCAGGTGTCATCGGCTTCGCCGCCCTTGGAGATCCAGTCGACGCCGCTGACGCTCAGGCACTTGTCCGTCGTCGGTCCCGGAGGGGTGACGCCGCAGCGGAGCACTGCGACGTTCGGGTCGCCCCACGCCTTCGTGCCCTGGGACGAGGTGGTGCGCTCCTGCTCGCCGCCGACCTGGTCGGGCAGGCGGAGCATGATGTCGGCGCACTTCGGGTTCGCCGCATCGGCGGCGGGCTCGACGATGACCGTGCGCGCGCACCCGGACAGGGCCGCTGCGAGGACGGGCACGCCGATGGTCAGGGCGGCGACGGCACGCAGGGCAGGCGAGGAGGCGCCGGTCGAGCGGCGGGTGTTCGAACGCATGGTTCCAGCGTATCGCCCGATAGGGTGGTGGCATGACCAGACTGTCCGAACTCGGCGAATCCGCTGTGCTCCGCCGTCTGCTCGCCCACCGCAGGGCAGGATCCCACGAGGTCGTCGGTCCGGGCGACGATGCGGCGGTGACGAAGATCACAGGCGACCTCGTCTCGACGGCCGACATGCTCGTCGAAGGCGAGGACTTCACCCGCGACTGGCTCGACTGGTCGCGGTTGGGCGTCAAGGCCGCCGCGCAGAACCTCGCCGACGTCTGTGCGATGGGTGCCGCACCCCACGGACTCCTCGTCTCCCTTGCCGTGCCGGACTCCACCGAGGCAGGCGACCTCGAGGCGCTGTTCTCAGGTATCGTCACCGAGGCCGAGCGCGCCGGGCGGGAGCTCGGGTGCACGGTGCCGATCATCGGCGGCGACCTCTCCTCCTCGGGTCTCATCGTCACAGCGATCACCGCGCTCGGAACCGTGAGCGCCGAGGAGGGAGCGATCACCCGGTCAGGAGCCCGGCCCGGTGATGAGATCTGGTTGGCGGGCACCCTCGGGCGTGCGGCGGGCGGACTCGACCTCCTCTTCGCAGGTGCCCGCCCAGGCGACGACCTGCCCGAGGGGCTCGCCTCGCTCATCGCGACCCAACTCGCCCCGCAGCCGGACTATGCGGCGATGGCCCACCGGCCGGCCGCCTCGGCGATGATCGACGTCTCCGACGGACTGAGCACGGACCTCGGTCGGATCGCCGACGCCTCCGGGGTCCATGCCGAGATCGACCGGACGGCCCTGGATGACCTCGTCGCCCCGCTGCGCCCGGCCGCCCGGTACGTGCTGGCTGCGCGGGCGGCGGACGGCGCGGGCGGCGACGACGCGGGCGCAGGCGGCGCGGTCTCCGACGATGCCGTCGAGGCGCTCGCTCTGCACTGGGTGCTCGACGGGGGAGAGGACCATGGCTTCGTCGCGTCGTCCCCGGTCAGCGCCGCTGACCCGGTAGGCTGGCGGAGAATCGGTGAGATGCAGGCAGGCAGCGGAGTCGGCCTCGACGGCGCCCCGGTGCCGACGAGCGGTTTCAGCCATTTCGGGAAGTGACGGACGTGGGACCCAATCCGGCCATCGGACTCAACGGGCGCCTGGCCGCGCGGTGGGCGCGGCGCGCGGTCGATCGTCTCCGCCGTGAACGCGGTGAGATCGATGAGCTCAACGTCTTCCCCGTCCCCGACGGCGACACGGGCACGAACATGTACCACACGCTGCGCGCCGCCTACCTCGCCGTCGAAGAGCTCTCCGGGCCCGTCACCCTGCCCCAGGTCGTCGCCGCCATGGCCGCCGGTGCCGGACGCGGGGCGCGCGGGAACTCCGGGCTCATCCTCTCCGTCGCCCTCCAAGGCGTGGCCGACGCCCTCGACGGGGTGACCGTGGCGACCCCCGAGGCGATGGCCGCAGCCCTCGAACTCGCTTCGGCGCGGGCACGGAAGGCCGTGGCCCGACCCGTCGACGGGACCATGCTCACCGTCCTCGACGCGATGGCCACCGAAGCCCGGGAACAGGCCGATGACGGTGCCGCCCTCGTCGACCTCATCTCCGCGGTGCGCCTGCGCTCCCGCGAGGCCCTGCGGGAGACGACGGCGCAGCTGACCGTGCTCCGCGAAGCCGACGTCGTCGACGCCGGGTCGACGGGCATCGTCGAACTCTTCGACCTCCTCTACGCGACCGTCACCGGGCGCACGAACCAGGGCTCGATGATCGGGGAGGTCGCGAAGACCCCGCGCATCGTCCACGAAGCCCGCGCAGAGGAGCTCGAGATCGTCGCCGTCCTCCGCCGGGCCCCCGACGACGGGCTGCCCGAGGCGCTCGAGCACCTCGGCGGGACCTCGATCGTCCTCAACGGTTCCAAGGTCCATGTCCACGTCGCCGACGAAGCCGGCGCCGCCACGGTCCTCGACCTGCTCGGCACCCACGGCATAGCGCGCCTGGACATGGAGGACCTGCGGCTCCACGAGGAGGCCGGGGCGACGAAGCTGCTCGCCCTCGTCGGCGGCACCGGACTCCAGCTGCACTGCGCGCTCAACGGCGCCACCGTCCTCGACCCGGCGGTCATCGCCCCCGACATCGTGCCGGCCCTGTCCCGGCACACGGATTCCGGTCCCCTCGCCGAGGCGGTGGCCGAGGTCATCGCCGGTGAGGAGCGCGACGTCATCGTCGTCCCCAGCTCCTCGACGACGCTGACGACGCTTACGGGCGTCACCGGTGCGCTCATCGTCCGCTCCCGCAACGTCGCGACCCTGCTCTCGGCGCTTGCCGTCTACGATCCCTACGCCCCGGCGGGTGAGATCTTCAACGATATGACCGATGCCGCGGCGGGCACCCGGGTGGGCACGATCGTCTCCGCCGAACAGCTCGCCCTCAACCCGCCGACCGGGGCGCTTCCCGTCATCGGGGAGGGGACAGCCGCCTCGGCGGATGCCCAGGACGCGCCGGCGGAACGGACGGCCGCCTCGGCGGGCCATCCTTCGCAGTTCTACCGGGTCGTCATCGACGGGAAGGCGAAGTCGCAGAGCACGGAGCTGACCAGCCTCGTCGAGAAGCTCGCCGACCGTCTCCTCGGGGCCGGCGGAGAACTCGTCACCGTCGTCCACGGACCCGGCTGCGCCCCCGAGGTGCTCGCGCACCTGCGGGAGTGGCTCGCGAAGTCCCACGAGCACGTGCGCCTCCAGGAGATCGAGTCCCGCGATCGGGCGACCCTGCTCATCATGGGAGTCGAATGAGCGCGCGACTCGAGGACTACTTCTCCGCACGCGACCGCGGTGCCCTGAAGAAGCGGGGGATCACCTCGGTGGGCGAGCTCTTCCGCTTCTTCCCCCGACGCTTCCTCGTCCCCGGGGAGAAGACCCCGCTGGGCGACCTGCCGCTCGGGGAGACCGCGATCATCCAGGCCGAGGTGATCTCCGTCGAGACCCGGCGGATGCGGCAGCGGCGGGGGACGATCACCGACGTCATCGTCCACGACGGTCAGCGGTCGATGAAGATCGCGTTCTTCAACCAGGGGTGGCTCGACGCGCAGCTGCTGCCGGGTCTCGTCGTCGTCTTCGCCGGCAAGGTCGAGGAGTACCGAGGACAGCTCACGCTCAACTCCCCGGTGTGGCTCAACCGGGACGAACACGACACGAAGTGGACGCCCGAGGAGCTCAACTCCCCGTTCCCCGTCTACCCGCGGGTCAAGGGGATCGCGCAGACCAGGCTGTGGAAGGCGATCAAGGTCCTCCTCGACGTCGCCGACCCCGCGGAGTTCGTCGATCCGCTGCCGCAGTCGGTGCGGGCGAAGTACGATCTGCCGGACCTGCGCACGGCGCTCAACGACATGCACCGGCCCACCTCGACGGCGGCCACCGAGAGGGCGAACCTGCGGTGGAAGTGGGAGGAGGCGCTCGCCCTGCAGACCGAGCTCGTCGCCCGGCGGTCGGCCTACGGTCAGCTCGTGGCCGCCCCCCTGCTCACGGTGGGGGAGCGGAGTCGGCGCTTCGACGACGACCTGCCGTTCGCGCTGACCTCCTCCCAGGTGAGGGTCGGCAAGGAGATCGCGGCTGATCTCGCGAAGACCACGGCGATGCACCGGCTCCTCCACGGCGACGTCGGCTCCGGCAAGACCGTCGTGGCCCTGCGGGCGATGCTCATGGCCGTCGACTCGGGTGCCCAGGCCGCGATGCTCGCCCCCACCGAGGTGCTCGCCTCCCAGCATTTCGCGTCGATCGAGAAGCTCCTCGGCGAGCAGATGGCGCTCTCCCCGCTTCTCTCCGGCGACGACCAGGTGCGGGTGGCGCTGCTCACCGGGTCGATGCCGGCCAGGGAGCGCAAACAGCTCGCCCTTGATCTCGCCACCGGGCAGATCGACATCGTCGTCGGCACGCACGCCCTGCTGTCGGAGTCGACGATGTTCGACAACCTGGGCCTCATCGTCGTCGACGAGCAGCACCGGTTCGGCGTCGAACAGCGAGAGGCGCTGCGGGGCAAGGGCGGGGTCACGGTCCCGCACACCCTCGTCATGTCGGCCACCCCGATCCCGCGGACGGTGGCGATGACGGTCTTCGCCGACCTCGACGTCTCCACACTTGCCGAGATGCCCGCCGGGATCAAGGACATCTCGACCTTCGCTGTCTCGATCGAGGACCACAAGGACTGGCTGCCGCGGGCTCTCGCCCGTGTTCGGCAGGCCGCCGATGCGGGACGAGGGACATTCGCCGTCTTCCCGCGGATCGAACGCAGCGACATCGTTGATCCCGAGAGCGGCGACGTCATCGGGCAGCGGGAGAGCATCGAGGATTTCATCGAGAAGCTCCAGCGGTCCCCGCATCTTCAGGGGCTGCGCTTCGGCCTCCTCCACGGGCGGATGTCGACGGAAGAGAAGGACCGGGTGATGCACGCCTTCACCATCGGCGAGATCGACATCCTCGTCTCGACGACCGTCATCGAGGTCGGCGTAGACGTGCCCCGGGCGACGATCATGCTTGTCGCCGAGGCGGAGCGATTCGGCGTCGCCCAGCTCCACCAGCTGCGCGGCCGGGTGGGCCGTGATGGCTCGGCCGCGATGTGCTTCCTGCTGACCGAACGTCCTGAGACCGACGAGGGCTTCGAGCGCCTGCAGGCGGTGGCGAGCACCCTCGACGGGTTCGCGCTCGCCGAGTACGATCTCGACAGCCGGGGAGAGGGCGATGTGCTCGGTGCTTCGCAGTGGGGCGGGTCGTCGCTGCGGCACCTCTCCGTGCTCCGGGACACCGAGATCCTCGCCCAGGCGAAGGCCGAAGCCGAGCCGATCATCGCAGCCGACCAGTTCCTCGAGGATGCCCCGGAGCTGCGGGAGCTCATCCAGCGGGTGCTGCCTGCCGACGCCGCGCACTTCATTGAGGCAGACTGAGAGACAGACCGTCGTGCGGGACCGCGCGGGCCGACCGATGCGGGCCGAGCGACGCAGGTTGGATGACTCGGGTTGGATGACAAGGCCGAAGGACTATCGAGGAGGGCGACATGAGGATCATCGCGGGAGCGCACAAGGGATCACGTCTCGTCACCCCCGGCGGCAACGCCACCCGTCCGACCTCGGACCGGGTCAAGGAGTCGCTGTTCTCGATGCTCGAAGGCTACGGGGTCCTCCAGGCGGCCAACGTCCTCGACCTCTTCGCCGGGTCCGGGGGACTGGGGTTCGAAGCCATGTCGCGAGGGGCTGCGCAGGTCGTCTTCGTCGACTCCTCGCTGGCATCGGTGCGGGCGATCGAGGCGAACGCGGACAAACTCGGCATCGGGCATTCGACGGCGGTGAGCAGCGCCGACGTCCTCCAGTTCCTGTCGAACCTGCCCGATCCCAGCGAACTCGAGTCGCGGGTCTTCGACCTCGTGTTCATGGATCCGCCCTACCCGCTGGGGGAGGACGCGGTCACCCAGGTGCTCGGGCGGCTGCGCAGCCACCTCGACGAGGAGTCGATCGTCGTCATCGAACGCTCGTCTCGTGCCCCGGAGCCGACGATGCCGGGCGGCCTCGAGGTCTTCCGCTCGAAGGCCTTCGGGGAGACCGCGCTCCACTTCGTCCAGCTCACCGTCGAGGACGCTGTCGGCGACGGGGCAGATTCATGACGCAGCCGACCGTGCGCGGAGACGGGGCCCGTCGCGCTCGCGGACTTGGCCCCGACGGGCGGCCGACGACGGTGCGCCGCGCGGGCTGGCTGCGCTCGCCGTGGCTCTACCTGCTGCTCATGCCGGTGATGTTCGTTGTCTCGCGCGTCCTCCTGTGGATGCAGTACCAGATCGTCGACCATCGGAGTGCGGCGGAGGGATGCGCCGAGCCGCCGCAGGGCTTCGAAGTCACCGCCTTCACGACGTGGATGCAGCAGTTCCCCGCGGGAGTGACGTGCAGTCAATCGCTGCAGACCTCGTGGGAGATCGCCGGCGATGCCGGGCCGTGGGAGTTTTCCGACCAGTACGTCGTCCAGTGGGCGTGGCTCGCCGACATCTTCACCGCAGGTGCGCTCGCGTGTGTGGTCATCGCCGTCGTGCTCACGGTGCAGAAACGACGACGACGTTCGGCGCTCGCAGGCCCGCGGTGACTGAAGCGCACTGACACCAGCACGGTGTTCCGACGCCAGCAGGGTTCGCGCGCCCTGCTGGTGTCGGAAGACCGTGCTGGCAGTTCTCCGCTCGTCGGTTCACCGTGCTGGTGTCGGATCACCGCGTCGAAACGGCTCGTCGAAGCAACTCAGAGCACGCTGGAGAGGAACGACCGGGTGCGCTCGTGGCTCGGGTCGTTGAAGATGAGGTCCGGCGGACCCTCCTCGAGGACGAGACCGCCGTCGAACATCATCACCCGGTCGGAGACCTCGCGGGCGAACTGCATCTCGTGGGTGACGAGCAGCATCGTGATGTCCGTGGTCTCGGCGATGTCGCGCAGCACCGCGAGGACGTCGCCGACGAGTTCCGGGTCGAGGGCCGAGGTCACCTCGTCGAGGAGGAGGATCTCCGGACTCATCGCCAGTGCCCGGGCGATCGCCACCCGCTGCTGCTGACCGCCGGAGAGCCGGGTCGGGTGCTCATCGGCCTTCTCACTCAGACCCACACGTTCGAGCAGCGACTTCGCGTCGGCGACCGCTTCGTCCTTCGATTTGCCCAGCACATGGATGGGGGCTTCGATGATGTTCTCGATCACCGTCATATTGGGGAAGAGGTTGAACTGCTGGAAGACCATGCCGATGCGGGTCGTCATCGCCCGAGTCGTCTTCTTCGGCAGCTCGACCCGCTTTCCGTCCCTGTCTTCGAAGGTCAGCGGCCTGCCGTCGATGAAGATGTAGCCGCCGGTGAGCTCCTCGAGCGTCATGACGAGCCGGAGGATCGTGGTCTTGCCCGAACCGCTCGGCCCGATGAGGGTGACCCGTTCGCCCGGGGCGACGGTGAAGTTGAGGTTCTCGAGCACGGTCGTCTTCCCGAACCGCTTCTCGACGTCCTTGAACTCGATCGCCGGGGCGCTCGCCTCAGTGTCGATGTGCGGGGAAGCCCCCGTCTGCGCAGAGGCCCCGATGTGCGGGGAAGAGGTGTTCTCAGTAGGTGGCAAGGCGCCGCTCCAATCGTTGGATGAGGAGGGAGGTGGGGTAGCTGGCGGCGAGGAAGATCAGCCCGGCCAGCGTGAACGCCTCCGTGTAGGCGAACTTCGCCGCCCCGAACTGCTGCGCCGAGGTGACAAGCTCGACGACGGAGAGCGCGAAGAGGAACGGGGTGTCCTTGAACATCGCGACCGCATAGTTGCCGAGCGACGGGATCGTCGCCCGCAGCGCCTGCGGGAGGATGACCGCGGTGAAGGTCCGCACGGGAGGCAGGGAGAGGGCGATCGCCGCCTCCCGCTGTCCCGGTGGGACTGCGTCGATGCCGGCCCGGTAGCTCTCGGACATGTACGTCGCGTAGTGGACGCCGATGACCCCGGAGCCGACGACGAGCGCGGGAATGCTCGCCAGGGCGGGGATCTCTGCGAAGGCGGTGTAGACGAAGACGAGCTGGACGACGAGCGGGGTGTTGCGGACGAAGGCGACGAAGAGCCGGACCACCCAGTTGATCCACCGCGGCAGGGCACGGATGGCGACGGCGAGGAGGAGGCCGAGGATCGCGGCGATGATCGTGCCGACGACCGTGGCGATGAGCGTGTTGACGAAGCCGCGCAGGAGGATCGGCAGCGCCTCGGCGGCGAATTCCCAGTTCCAGATCACAGCGGCGCCCCGTGTCCGGCATTGCCCGTCGACTGACCGGCGGCCGTGCGCGGATCGGTCACCTCGGTCGAGCCGACCCGGGCATCCCGTCTGGCCCGCCGACGGTCATTGCGTGAGCCCGGACGACGCCGGCCCAGCCGTCGGACGGCGCGGCGTTCGAGGAGGTTCATGAACTCCTGGAGCAGCCACGCGATGACGAAGTAGATGAGCAGACCCACGGAATAGGCGAAGAACGTGTCGTTCGTCGACATCCGCAGCTGCCCGATCTTGTCGGTGAGGTCGGAGAGCGTGATGAAGGAGACGACCGCGGTGCCCTTGAGCAGCTGGATGAGGAGCGTCGCCAGTGACGGAATCATCAGCGCCCACGCTTGCGGGAAGATCACCCGCAGCATCCGCCTGGTCGGGGAGAGACTGAGCGCGATGGCCGCCTCCCACTGACCCCGGGGCACGGTCGCGATCGAGGACCGGACCACCTCGGCGGCATAGGCACCGTAGTTGAGCGCCAGGGCACCGATTCCGCATGCCATGGGATCGAGCTGGACGCCGAGGAGGGGGAGGACGTAGAAGAGCCAGAACAGCTGGACGAGCAGGGACGTGCCGCGGAAGAACTCGACGACGATCCGGGCAGGGATCCGCAGCCACCGGTGCGCCGAAGTCATCGCGAGCCCGAGGACGATCGCGATGACCAGGGCACCGGCGGCACCGGCGAGAGTGAGGATGAGCGTGACCTGGATGCCCTCCCACACGGCGGGGAGGAAATCCAGGAGCGCGCTGAGCTGATCGGTCATGAGTGCAGGTCAGGCTGCGGCTCAGGAGTCAGCGGTCGGCAGTTCGCCCTTGCACAGCTGATCGGTCGTGATCGAGCCGTCAGGGCGCTCCTCCTTCGTGAAGCCGTAGTCGCCGACGATGTCGAGGTAGGCCTTCTCGTCGCCGACGATCTTGTCGAGTTCCTTGTTCCACGCGTCGCGCAGTTCGGTGTCGTCGGTGCGGAACACCGTGGCGCCCGCACCGACCTGTGGGACGCCGTCGATCTCCTGGACGAACGATTCGCTCACCGCGACATCGGCGTTCGGGGTGTTCTTCGCCATCCAGTTCAGTGAGATGCCGGTGAGCGCGAACGCGTCGGCGCGGCCCGTGGTCACGGCGTCCATGCCGTCCTGCGGGGTGCCGACCTGCTGCGACTCGATGCCGAGGGCCTTCGCGTAGTCGGATTCGACGGCGCCGGTCATGGTGGCGAGCTTGAGGCCCTTCTCCTTGACCTCGTCGAGGTTCTTCAGCCCCTCGTTCTCGCCCTTCTTCGTCATCAGGGCCGTGGTGTACATGAACTCGGGGTTGCCGAAGGACGCCTGCTTGCAGCGGTCGGGCAGGATCGACATGCCCGCGGAGATCGCGTCGAAGCGCTCGGCGTTGAGGCCGGGGATGAGGGAGCCGAACTCGGTGTTGACGCCGTCGACGTTGTCGACGCCGAGGTTCTTGAAGACCTGCTTGGCCAGGGCGACGCTCGCGCCTTGGAGTTCGCCGCCCTCTTCGAAGCTGTACGGGGCCTCACCGGCGAAGCCGACGGTGATCTTGCCGTCGTCGATGGCCTGCTGCAGGGTGCTCTTGTCGGAGCCGCCGCCGCTGCACGCACCGAGGGTGAGCGTGAGGGCGAGGATCGAGGTCGCGGCCGCGAGTCCTTTGAGGGAGGTCATGGCGGGTCCTTTCCTGGGGAGTTCCGTGGTCGGTGACGACGTGGGTGACGTGCGTCTCATCGCCCCATTCAAACCTCTGACAGTCCGGATGTCACACTGTCTGACAACGTTATATGCTCGTGACATGTCTCAGCCGCACACCTCGGAGCTGCCCGTGCTGCGTCGCGTCGTGCGTTCCTCGACGATCGACCTCGTCGCCGAGGAGATCCGCAATGCGATCTACCGCGGCAGTCTGCTCCCGGGTCAGGCGATCAACGAGGTGCGCACCGCGGAGCTGCTCGGGGTCTCCCGGCCGTCCCTGCGGGAGGCGCTGCAACGTCTCGTCAGCGAGGGCAGCGTCAGTCATGCCCCGGGGCGGGGTGCGTGGGTCAAGCGGATGGGGACCGAGGACATCGACGACGTCTATGCGGTGCGCGAGGCGATCGAAGTTCAGGCCGTGCGGATGATCATCCGCGGGCAGCGGGCCACCGCGCTCATCGACGAGGCGCTCGAGGCGCTCGAATCGGTCGTCGACGGAAGTGTCGCCCGGGTCATCGGGGACGCCGACCTCGACTTCCATCACGCGATCGTCGCGTGCTCCGGGTCCCCGCGGCTGACGACGCTGATGAAGGCGTCGATGGTCCATACGAGGCTGCTCTCCCTGTCTGCGCCCGGTGGGTATGAGGTCCGGTGCGATCTCATCGACGTCCACCGCAGCCTCGCCGAGGCGATCGCCGCCGGAGACGAGGAGCAGGCAGTGGGCATCGTCGCTCGGATCTCCGCCGAGGCGGTCGCCCGCCTGCGCAATCCCGCGTCCGAACCCGAGGCCGTCGTCGTCCGCGGGGAGGACGGCGAGTCCGGTGCTGACGATCAGTGGGCGAGCCTGCGAGAGTGACCGTCACGCGCGGCGCTGGAGCCCGGGGCGGTGCGCCCGGTCGGTTCGCTCGGCGATACGATCGGGGCATGGATCCTCATGGGCGGTCGTTCGCCACGCGCTATTGGGCGCTTGTGCGCGAAGCAGTCGTCACGATGCTCGTGGCCATGGCCCTCGTTGTCGTCCTCACCGAGTTCTTCGTCGGCGTCTATGGGGGAGTGCTCACTGTCTTCGGGCTTGATTTCGCCCTGTCCGCGGCAGCCGCGGCTCTCGGCCTCGGACTGCTCGCCGCCCGGCCTCGCCGAGCGCACTCGCATGTCGTCCGCGTCACCTGGGTGAGCGTCGTCGGCCTCGTCGGCGCTGCCCTCTCCATCGGCAGCATGATGGCCTTCGCGTCGGCCGGCGGGTGGGAATCGGCGAAGCTCGCCATGATGATCCAGAGCTACAGCTCGCTCATCATCTTCGGCACCATGGTCGTCGTCGCCGCGGCCTGGCACGGGTGGTCGGCGCTCAAAGAACAGCAGCCGCCCTTCGACCTCCGTGCCGACTGACCACCTCGGCACCGAACTCCGCGCCGACTGAACGTCATGCGGACCGGCCGGGACCACCTCGGCGTGCGGGATACGATGAGGCCATGAAGGTCGTCAGTCCCGGTTCCTATGATCCGATCACCATGGGTCACCTCGACATCATCGCCCGCGCGGCGAAGCTCTTCGACGAGGTCGTCGTCGCCGTCGTCCACAACCCGTCGAAGACGGGCCGGTTCGATCCGGACACCCGCGCCGAGCTCATCCGCGCCTCCCTCGACGCCGACGAGCGCACCAGGGACGCGGAGAACATCACGATCGACGTCGTCCCCGGCGGCCTCCTCGTCGACTACTGCGCCAGGATCGGGGCACCCGCGGTCGTCAAAGGCCTGCGGTCGGGCACGGACTTCGCCTACGAACTGCCGATGGCGCTGATGAACAAGCACCTCACCGACCTCGAGACGATCTTCGTGCCCGGCAACCCCGAGTTCGAGCACGTCTCCTCCTCCCTGATCAAAGAGGTCCACAGGAACGGCGGGGACATCACGGGCCTCGTGCCCGAGCCCGTGCTCGCCGCGCTGAGCGCCGACTCGTAAGGCATGCAGGCGACTCCTTCCTCGTCCCGGGCCTGGTTCACAGGCCTCGTCGTCCACACCGTCCTCGCGCACGCGACGTACAACGGCGTGCGCGTGCTCATCTCCTACCGCACCCTCGAACTCGGCGGCACCGGGGTCGTGCTCGGCCTCATGACCGCGTGCTATTCGCTCGTCCCGCTGCTCACCGCGCTCTTCGTCGGCCGCCTCGTCGACCGGGGGTATGCGACCGCGGTGCTCTGGGTGGGCACCGTGCTCTCGATCCTCCCCGTCGCGCTCGCGGCCATCGCCCCCAACCTCGGCGTGCTTCTCGTCGCGACGATGAGCCTCGGCTTCGGTCAGCTGCTCACCACCGTGGCTTCGCAGGCGCTCATCCCGCAGAGCTTCCCGGCCTCCCGCCTGACCGCGAAGTTCGGCCACCTCACCCTGGGGGTGTCGATCGGGCAGACGATCGGCCTGCCCCTGGCCGGCATGATCGCCGACGCCACCGGCGGGTCCCCGCACATCGTCGGCGCCCTGTGGTTCATGACGGCGTTCTCATCGCTCACCCTCATCGCCGCGGTCATCGTCATGCTCCGCGGGCGGACCCCGCATGTCTCCCGCGCCGAGGCGGCCGGAAGTGTCCGCACCCCGTGGGCTCTGCTGCGGATCCGGGGGATGAAGCCGGCGATCCTCGCGTCGATGGCGACTCTGGCCGCCGTCGACCTCATGACCGCGTACCTGCCGCTCATCGGGCAGGAGAACGGGCTGAGCGTGACGACGGTGACGTGGCTGCTCGCGCTGCGGACGTTCGCCGCGGTGATCTCGCGGATGATCATCGGGATGCTCGCTCGCCGGTGGGGGAGTCTCTCGCTGCTGTGGACCGCATCGGCGACGGCGGGGATCTGCGTCATCCTCATCCCTGTGCTCACCCAGACGTGGAGTCTGGCGATCCTGCTGGCGATCGCCGGGTTCTGCTTCGGGCTCACCCAGCCGCTGACGATGACGTGGGTCTCGACGCTGTCGGACCCGGCGAACCGGGCGGCGGTGCTCTCGATCCGGTTGGCCGGCAATCGGCTCAGCCAGGTCGCGATCCCCTCGATCGCTTCGGTGCTCACGATCATCGCCGGCTCCGGCGTCGTCTTCACGATCTCCGGGGCGCTGCTCCTCCTCGCCGGCGGCGTGACCTGGCGCAACAGTCACGAGAAGTGGTGAGGGTCAGGGGTTCGAGTTGCCGAGCCTCTCGAGTTTCCGGCGTCGACGGCTGAGGCTGCTGATGATCAGGTACGCGTAGAGGCCGGTGAAGACGGACCAGATGAAGGCGATGATGGCGAGGTTCTTCCACACCGACCGCGGGTCGTCGAGGTAGACGACGGGATTGACCTCATCGCCGTTCCAGCGCACCTGCTGCGGTTCGCTCGCGCTTTCGCGTGAGAGGTCCTCGCCGAGGAGGGCGTTCTTCACCGTTGTGCCGTCGGTGCCGGTGTACGTTCCGCGCCAGGCGCACATGACCTCGCCGTTCTTCGGCAGACCGCAGTCGCGGGTGAGAGCCTTGAACTGCCCGGTCTCCACGCCGACGACGAAGATTTTGGCGACATCGATCGCGGCGGAGATGGCGAGGATCGTCGTCACCGTGAAGAGGAGGGCGACGATGGACACCCAGACGGTGCTCACAGTGTTGATGGCCTGTTTCGACGTCACGCGATCACAGTACCGACTCGGGCGGCGTAAAGACTGAGGCGCTCATGCATTGAGGTGCGGTAGCCTGGCGCAACGTCACGGAATCGGGGTGACGAGGAACACCTCGGCGAGGTCCGGCCGACGATTGGCAATGGTCGGCGGAGTTGATTAGAATGGTGAGTCGCGTGTGAACGCAGGAGCGGCATCTCATTCGCATACGGAGGAGAGAGCATGAAGAAGCGGTCAGAGTTCGTCTACGATCTCCGATCCATGGGATTGCTCGGTCATCCGGGTGAGTGGGAACGTGTCAACGCCACAGTGCCGGCTCCGGCGGATCTCAAGATCGAAGTGATCGGGGTCGCCGAAGGAACGCCGATGAATCTCGAGCTCATGTTCGAGAGCGTTTCCGAGGGGATCTACGTCTCGGGCACGGTTTCGACCGTGGCTCGCGGCGAGGACGCGAGGACGCTCGACGAGATCGAGCTGCCCATGGATGTCGACATCAACGAGATGTACGTCTATGAGCAGGCCGAGGGCGACGAGGACTCCTACGTCATCGACCGGGATCACCTCGACCTCGAACCCGCGATCAGAGACGCTGTCGTGATGGCTCTGCCCTTCAGTCCCTCGCAGGACGGAAGCGAAGAGTTCAGCTACACCCTCGGTGAGGACATCGAGGAGGGCGAGAGCGAATCCGATTCGCCGTTCGCACAGCTTCAGAACTTGTTGGATGAGAAGAAAGAGAGCTAGACGTGGCTGTTCCCAAGCGTAAGATGTCGCGCAGCAACACCCGCCACCGTCGTTCGCAGTGGAAGGCCCAGGCTCCGAACCTGGTCAAGACTGTGGAGAACGGTCGCGTTGTGTACTCGCGCCCCCACCAGGCCAAGGTCGTCGAAGACGCAGCCGGCACCCCGCTGTTCCTTGAGTACAAGGGACGCAAGGTCGCTGACGTCTGACCTGTGGACACTGATACCACAGCAGAACTGCAGAAGAGTCTCGGGATCGACATCGATCCCGAGACTTTTCGTCTTGCCCTGACCCACCGCTCCTTCGCCTTCGAAGCCGGCGGCATCCCGACGAACGAGCGCCTCGAGTTCCTGGGCGACTCCGTCCTCGGCCTCGTCGCCACCGAGTCGCTCTACTACGACAACCCGGACCTGCCGGAGGGCCAGCTTGCGAAGATGCGCTCTGCCGTCGTCAACACGCGTGCCCTGGCCGCGATCGCCCGCCGCCACGACATCGGCCGTCACATCCTCCTCGGCAAGGGCGAAGAGCTCACCGGCGGACGGAACAAGGACTCGATCCTCGCCGACACCGTCGAAGCCCTCATCGGTGCGACCTTCGTCTCCTCGGGTCGGGACGCGGCCTTCGCCTTCGTCCACCGGCTCATCGACGGAATGCTCGCCGACGCCGTCAACCTCGGTGCAGGCATGGACTTCAAGACCACCCTCCAGGAGGCCGCCGCCGACCTGGGACTGGGTGCCGTGAGCTACGAGATCACCTCGACCGGCCCCGACCATGCGATGGTCTTCACCGCCCACGCCCGCCTCGGCGACAACGGCTGGGGCTCGGGCGACGGATCGTCGAAGAAGGCCGCCGAGGCGGCTGCCGCGGAAGTCGCGGTCAAGGCGATCCGCACGCTCTACCCCGACTACAAGCGCTGACGCGCAGTTCACGGCTGCGATGCCCGAGCTTCCCGAGGTCGAAAGCGTCCGCCGCGGCGTCGATGAGTGGACCGCGGGTGCCCTCATCACCGGCGCCGAGGTGGTCGATCCCCGGATCCTCGGCACCACCTCGGCGCGGCGGGTCGATGACACCGCTGCCGCAGCCTTCGTCCGCACCGTCACCGGCCGTCGCATCACCGGGGCGCAGCGGCGCGGGAAGTTCATGTGGCTCACGCTCGATGGGGAGGACGGACTGCTCGTCCACCTGGGCATGAGCGGGCAGATGCGCGTCCACCTCGCCGCGGATGAGGCGCACCGGCACACACGTGCGGTGTTCCGCCTCGAACGGGGCGAGGAGCGCTTCGATCTGCGCTTCGTCGACCAGCGGATCTTCGGCCATCTCAGCGTGCAGCCGCTCGTGCCCGCACACGGTCGGCTTGTGCCCGCCTCGGCGATCCACATCGCACCCGACCCGCTCGAGGACGCCTTCGACATCAACGCGACGTTGGCGGCCTTGGCGCGCAAGCGCAGCCCGATCAAGGCGGCCCTGCTCGATCAGACTCTCATCAGCGGGGTCGGCAACATCTACGCCGACGAAGCGCTCTTCCGGGCGGGCATCCATCCGCTGGCGATCGCCGCCCGCACGAGACGGAACCGCCTGGCCGCCGTCCTCGAATCGGCGACGACCGTGATGGGCGATGCGCTGGCCGTGGGCGGAACGAGCTTCGACGACCTCTACGTCAACGTCAACGGGGAGTCCGGGTACTTCGACCGCTCGCTGCTCGTCTACGGTCGCGGAGGCCAGGAATGCGTGCGCTGCGGCGGGGAGATCGCCAAGCTCACGGTCGCCGGGCGCGGGAGTCACTTCTGCCCGAACTGCCAGAAGCCGCCGCGGTACCGGTGAGCTGACGGGCGGAGTGTGTGCTCACGTCTGGTTCACCCGGGCTTGCTCATCTGCGGCAGTAGGATCCTGACTACCTCGCGGAGTATGTGCCATTTCTGGGCGCGTACTCGGTTGAGCCGTTTCCGGTCCGCGGTGGATGAGTTGCGGCGATTGCAGAGTCACCCTCGCCAAAGCTCGAGCGACTCCCAGTCGCTGGGTGCGCCCATCGAGGTAGTCGTCAAGGCGTGCGATGACGGGAACTCACTCAGCAGTGTCGCCAGTCGATTCGGCCAGTCGGTGCCTGGTTCGATGAATGGCAGGAGGTACGCGATGACGGCGAGGGCATTGTAGGTGCCGAAGACCCCCTTCGCCGTCTGTTCCTCGCGGAGGTGATCGAGGGCAGGGATCTGTCCCGCCTTCGGGCGGGCAGGCGCGTGCTGGAGCTTTCTGTTGAACAGCCGAGAATGGTGCGCTGCGACGTTGCGGACGTAGTTGAGGCTGGCCAGCCAGCTGGTCATTATCTTCTTCGTGGGGACACCGAATGCCAGGGCGATCTCCTCGGCGTCCTGCTGGTGCATGCCACGATAGAGGATGGACAGGTGCCCCAGCTCGAGGATCTCGGTGAGCGCCCACACCGGCATACGGTCGTCGTATTTCGCTCGGAAGTGCTCGACGAACTGTTCGTCGGAACTGGCCTTCCGGTTGTTGATGCGCTGGAGCCACTGCACATGCCTGCTGGGTGCGGGCTCGCGGGCATCTGTGCGCTCGGTGGTGAAGGCTGCAATGAAGCTGTCCGGGTCCTCGTAGGCGAACGGGGACCTCCTGCCGAGTACGTAGCCGATCCGCATACGGATCGCGACCTCGATACGCTCGACGCCGTCCATGACGAGCATGCGCAACCGCCTGTCGAAGTCGATGATCTCTTCGGCATGTTCAAGTCTCGTTCCCGCCCTGTATCTGCTGAGCACGCGGGTCCGCACGTTGTGCTCGCTGTCGATCCAAGTTTCTGACTCACGGAATGGGTAGAGGTAGCCGGTGAGGCGGTAGTAGCCGGTCGCCTCCAGGAGGGACGTTGCCCGGCCGCGGTCCTCGATCGTGATCCCGTGGCCCGCCAGTCGATCGATCTGTTCGTCGACGGAAAGCCACGGCTTCGCGTACTCCGCCATAGCGACGTGATGGTCCTTCCTGCAAAGAAAATCAGCCCGCGCCTTGCGGCAACGGACTGATCATGATGAAACGATTTTAGCACGATGACTGATGCTCTGTTTCGACGGTGAGCAACGACGGCGTCGGCCGAGACCGTTGAATTTGTCCTCAGTGTGTCTGACCCCGCCCGCCCCTGGGCACGCGTCGAATCCGGGTACTTCGACCGCTCGCAGTTCGTCCATGGCCGCGTCAGTCAGGAATGCGCGCTCTTCGGCGGGGACTGACTCACGATCGAGGATCGTCCGCCTCGGCGCCGGGATCATCGGTCTCGTGGCCGGTCGGCGGCGGAGCGTCCCCGCCCTTGCCGACGCCGGTGCGGGGCCGAGAGGCATCCGCGTCCTCCGCACCCTCCTCGTCTGCGGGGACCTGGCTGAACTCCGAGGTGGCCAGACCGAACACGCCGCCGTCGTATTCGTTGACCCCCGTGGCCACGGACTGGTCGAGCAGATGGGTCGCGAGCTCCCGTTGGATGACAAGCGGATCCTGGCACAGGTCCTTCCACAGCGCCACACAGAGCAGAAGCATGACGATGACGAACGGCAGCGCGGAGACGATCGTGATGTTCTTCAGCCCGTTGAGCGCCTCGGAGGGATCGCTGCCCCCGGCCAGGAGCATCACCGCCGCGACCGCACCCGTCGCGACACCCCAGAAGATGACGAGCCGCCTGCCCGGTTCGAGCGCCCCGTTGGCCGAGAGCGTGCCCATGACGATCGACGCCGAATCGGCTCCCGTGACGAAGAAGATCGCGATGAGGATGACGGTGACGATCATGAGGATGATCGCGATGAGGTTGGGCAGGGGAAGTGCGCCGAGGAGGTCGAAGAGGATCGTGTCCATCTTGATGTCCGGTTCGCCGTCGACGATGTTCGCGAGTGCCCGGACAGTGCCCTCACCGCGTTCGGCGCGCTCCTGGATGCCGATGGCGCCGCCGCCGAAGATCGCGAACCAGATCGTCGAGACCACTGAGGGGACGATGAGCACACCGGTGACGAACTGACGGACCGTCCGCCCCCGGGAGATGCGGGCGATGAAGAGGCCGACGAAGGGCGACCACGAGATCCACCACGCCCAGTAGAAGACCGTCCACGAGGACAGCCATTCGTTGACGCCGACCCCGTTCGCCGCCGTCCGCGAGGCCATCTGCGGCAGATCCTCGATGAACGAGCCCACCGAGGAGGGGATGACGTTGAGGATGAACAGCGTCGGGCCGCCGATGAAGACGATCGCGGCGACGATGACCGCGAGGACCATGTTGATGTTCGACAGCCACTGGATGCCCTTCTCCACCCCGGACACGGCCGAGGCGACGAAGGCCGCGGTGAGGATCGCGATGATGAGGACGAGCACCGGCGAGGAGACATCGGGGAGGATGCCCGCGGTCTGGATGCCGCCGCCGATCTGGATGGCCCCGAGCCCGAGCGAGCACGCCGAGCCGAAGAGGGTGGCGAGGATCGCGAGGATGTTGATGATCTTCCCGCCGACGCCGTTGACCACGCGTTCGCCGAAGAGCGGGGTGAACATCGAGGAGAAGAGCTGGGAGCGCCCGAGCCGGAACGAGCCGTAGGCGACGCCGAGGCCGACGATCGCATACATCGCCCACGGGTAGAGGGTCCAGTGGAACAGCGTCGTGCCCATGGCCGTGCCCATCGCCTCGGCGGTCGACCCGTCGACGGTGTTCGGTGGGGGAGACATGTAGAAGAACAGAGGCTCGCCCACCCCGGAGAAGACGAGGCCGATGCCCATGCCGGTGGCGAACATCATCGCGATCCACGAGGAGGTGCGGAACTCCGGCTTCTCCCCGTCCCTGCCGAGCGGGATCCGCCCGAACCGGCTGACGGCGACGACGATGACGAAGATCGTGAAGACCGTGGCGGCGATGACGAAGAGCCACCCGAAGTTGTCCATCACCCCGGTCAGGGCGGCACCGGCGACGACGCCGAGGCTCTCCGGCGAGATGAAGCCCCAGACGACGAAGGCGACCGCGAGGAACCCGGCGGTGAAGAAGACCGGCTTGTCGAGGCCGATCCGGCGCAGGTACCGCTTCTTCGTCGGCGGATTCTGCAGGTGGGTGATGAGTTCGCGGGTGCGGTCGAAGCCGTTGTCGGCTCCGCGGCCGGGGACGTCGCCGCTGCCGGAGGTGTTCGATGGATCGCTCATGGGTTCGGTTGCCGCATCGGGTCGCCTCAGACGGCCGTGCGCGGCGATCCTTCCTGGTCTCGACGGCGAGGTGAGAGGCACACTACCAAAATTTGTGACCCAGGCAACAGAGTGTCCGGGCCGCAGGTCCGGCCCCCGCTATGCTTGAGGGCACGATGCATCTCAAAAGCCTGACCCTGCGCGGATTCAAATCCTTCGCCTCGGCCACGACCCTGAAGTTCGAGCCGGGCATCACCTGCGTCGTCGGCCCCAACGGGTCAGGCAAATCCAACGTCGTCGACGCCCTCTCCTGGGTGATGGGCGAACAGGGGGCGAAGAACCTGCGCGGCGGGAAGATGGACGACGTCATCTTCGCCGGCACCTCGAAGCGCCAGGCCCTCGGCCGCGCCGAGGTGACCCTGACCATCGACAACTCCGACGGAGCCATCCCCGTCGACTACACCGAGGTGACGATCTCCCGGACTCTCTTCCGCACCGGGGGCAGCGAATACGCCGTCAACGGGGCACCGGCCCGCCTCCTCGACATCCAGGAGCTCCTCAACGACTCCGGGCTCGGCAAGGAGATGCACGTCATCGTCGGCCAGGGCCGCCTCGACGCGATCCTCCACGCCGATCCCATCGAGCGCCGCAGCTTCATCGAGGAGGCCGCCGGCGTCCTCAAGCACCGCCGCCGCAAGGACAAAGCGGTGCGCAAGCTCACCGGCCTGCAGACGAACCTCGACCGCCTCGGCGATCTGCGCACCGAACTCAACCGGCAGCTCGGACCGCTCGGACGCCAAGCCCAGGCAGCCGCCCGGGCCGCCATCGTCCAGGCGACCCTCCGCGATGCCACCGCCCGGCTGCTGGCCGACGATGCCGTGCGCCTGCAGGCCTCCCTCTTCGCCGCCTCCGACGGGGGAGGCGACCACACGGAGAGGATCGCCGACCTCGAGGGCCGCCGCGCGCAGGCGGAGTCCCGGCTGACCGAGATCGAGACCCGGCTCGCGACCGTCGAGGGCGACCTCGAGGAGATGCGCACCGCGGAATCGCGCACCCAGACCCAGGCCGTGCGCGCCAGCGGCCTGGCCAGCCGTGCCGGCGACAAACGCTCCCACCTCCTCTCCGAGGTCACGAGCCTCGGCCGGCGCGAAGGCCGTTCACCCGATGAGCTGCGCAGCCAGGCCGAAGGCATCAGGGAGGAGCTCAGCGCCGCCGATGAGGCCGTCACCGACTCGACGGCCGCCCTCGAGACGGCGAACGCCCGCAAAGAGGAACTCGCCGCCGCCCTGCGCGCAGCCGAAGCCGATGTCAAGGCCGCGCAGATCGCCATCACCGAGGCGGTGAAGAACCGTTCGAGCCTCCACTCCCGGCAGGAGCAGGCACGCTCCCGCATCACCGACCTGCAGGCCCGTATCGAAGCCGGTCGCAGCGAGATCGCGGCGATCGAGACCCGACTCATCGACCGACGCGAAGCCCTCACCGCTGCCGAAGCCGCCGTCGAGTCCGTCGAAGAGGGCGAGACCACCCTCGATGAGACCTATGAGACGGCGAAGGCAGCCCAGACCGACCTCGAGGCCCAGCTGCGGGAGGAGAAGGCGAAGCGCGCCGAGGCGGCCTCCGAACTCGCCTCCGCCCGCGCCCGTGCCGAAGCCCTCGCACTCGGCACTGCACTCGAAGCCGACCTGAGCGACATCGTCTCCTCCGGCCTGCCCGGTGTCGAGACCGCCGTGACGGAGAAGCTCACGGTGACCACCGGCTACGAGATGGCCGTGGCCGCGGCCCTGTCGACGACCGTGAGCGGCGTCATCGTCGACTCCGGGCAGGCGGCACTGACCGTGCTCGACCACCTCGGTGAGGACACCAACGTCTCCCTGACCATCCCCAGCGGAACCCACCCGGCTCCTGCAGGCACAGCCGAGGCGACCGCCTCGGCGGGAGGATCCGGCAAGGGCGGTGACACCGGGCCTCAGCGCCTGGCCGACTTCGTCCGCGCCGACGACCCCGCCCTCGACACCCTCGTCAGGACAGCCCTGGCCGCCGTCGTCTGCACCCCGGACGCAGCCGCCGCGCTCGCCGCCGTCGACGCGGACCCGCAGCTCACCGCCGTCACCGTCCACGGCGAGGTCATCACCTCGACCCGGGTCAGCCGCGCCCGCACCGCCTCGGGCACCCGACTCGCCTCGCAGACGGCGCTGACCGAGACCGAGGAGACGATCGCCGGCCTCGAAGCGACCGTGACCGGGTTCGACGCCGACATCGCCGCAACCGAACGGAGGCTCGCCGAGGCGAAACCCGTCACCGCCGCAGCCCTCGAGGCCCTCCACTCCTCCGATGCGCAGATCATGGCCGCCGCCGAGGAGGTCTCCCGGATCACCGGTGAGATCGCCGCCGACGAGACCCGCCTGAGCCGGGCCGGGGAGAACGACGCCGAACTCCGCCGCCGCCTCGCCGCGGCCCAGCAGGACGCCGACACCGCCGAGGCGGCACTGGCCGGGGTCGAGGACGTCGACGAAGTCGTCGACACCTCACACCGGGACGCACTCAGCCGGGAGGTCTCCCAGACCTCGGAAGACGTCATCGAAACCCGCATCGCGCACAAGGCCGCAACCGACCGCGCACGGTTCCTCCGCGACCGCGTCGACTCCCTCACCCGGCAGGCCGCCGCCGAGGAGGCCGCCCGGGAACAGGCGCAGCGGGCCATCGCCCGCAAGACCACCGCTGCCGCCTCGGCGCTGACGATCGCCGAGGTCGCCGAGGAGGCCGCAGCACTCGCCGCCGCGACCGTGACCGAACTCGCCGAGGCCATCGGAGTCCTCGTCGACGAGCGCGCGGGCCTGCGGGAGGAGAAGGGCCGCCTCGGCGAGGAACTGGGTCAGACGCGGAAGGAATTGGGCCGACTCAAGGACGCCGCCGCAGAGGCCGAGCTCGCGAAGGAGCGGTACCGGCTCAAGCTCGAGGAGATCGAGCACCGCGCCGAGCAGGAGACGGGACTCGGCATCGACCGGCTCATCGAACTCTTCGGACCCGACACCCCCGTGCCCGGCTTCGAGGACGGGGAGGAGGAGCGGCCCTACGTCCGCGCCGAGGTCGAGAAGCGGCACAAGGAGGCATCGAAGCAGCTGGCGCGGATCGGCACCGTCAACCCGCTCGCCCTCGAGGAGTACGAAGCGCTCAAGGAACGCCACCAGTTCCTCGAGAAGCAGATCGCCGACATCGAATCCTCCCGCAAGGACCTCATGCAGCTCGTCGACGAGGTCGACCGGCACGTCGAACGCGTCTTCGCCGAGGCCTACGCCGACACCGCCCGCGAGTTCGAGGACATCTTCTCCCGCCTCTTCCCGGGCGGCGAAGGCAGCCTCAGCCTCACCGACCCCGACGACATGCTCACCACCGGCGTCGACGTCCATGCGAGGCCTGCGGGCAAGAAGGTCAAACGCCTCTCCCTGCTCTCCGGTGGGGAGCGCTCACTCGTGGCCGTGGCGATGCTCGTCGCGATCTTCAAAGCCCGGCCGAGCCCCTTCTACGTCATGGACGAAGTCGAAGCCGCCCTCGACGACCTCAATCTCTCCCGTCTGCTCACGGTGTTCAGGGAGCTGCAGGATTCGAGCCAGCTCATCGTCATCACCCACCAGAAGCGGACGATGGAGATCGCCGACGCCCTCTACGGGGTGACGATGCACGGCGACGGCGTCTCGAAGGTGATCTCCCAACGCATCCCGACCCGCCCCGAGGAGTGAGGGTGTGCTCGGCGCACGGGTGCCCGGGTGCGGTGAGCCTGCGTGTCGGGGGCATTCAGCGGAGTCCCAGGGAATTCTCCAGCGGCCACGCCACCCCGTGTGACTCCAGCCCTGTGCAGGGACTATAGACTTGTGGGACGAAGAAGCACTGTCGAGAACTTATGAGGAGCGGGACGTCCATGGCCGAGTCGGCTGAACCACGGGGTGACTGCCTGGCATGAATGCAGTACTCGTCGTCATCGTCGGACTCGCCATCTCCTTCGCCCTCGCCCTCGTCGTCGTCCTCCTCGTCGCCCTTCCCGGGCTGCGCGCGGAAGGACGGCTGCGGTACTCCTCGGATGTGCAGCGCTTCCGACTGCCCGGCCAGTGGACCGGCTACGACGACGAAGTCCACGAGTTCTTCGGCCACGACGACGGCACCTCCCACCTGGCCACCCGTGAACAGGCCGCCGTCACCGCGATCCGCGACCACTCGTACGTGCTCCGCCCGCAGCCGCGCCGACATGCGGCACCCTCGCTGCTCACCGTCCGGCCGCGCACCCGCCACTGGAAGATCCCCGATTCGGGCACCGGCTGGCGCACCACCGCCGGACTGCTCTTCGGCTCCCGCGGCACCTGAGACCACCCCTGACCGCCTTGGGCAGGGGACTGTCCGCGCGCGGCACCGTCCGTGACCAGTTCACGGAGACCAGGCCGTAACCCTTACGGCGCTAGGACAGCAGACCAAGGAGGACGTCCCGCAATGGACCAGCCGATCATCCTGCTCATCGTCGCAGCCATCGTCTTCATCCTCGTCGTGGCGCTGGGCATCAGCCTGCGCATCAACGCCCGACGCAAGGGATTCGGCGAAGACCAGTCGATCGACGCCGACTTCACCGGCGAACTGAAGATCGACGACATCACCGAGGCCGTGGCCAAGGAGAAGGAGAAGGCGGCCGGCTCCGAGGTGCCGACCGAACCGGCCAGCCGCCTCGTCCGGCTGCGCGAGAGGCTCGCGAAGTCGAACTCCGGGCTCGGCCGCGGACTGCTCAACCTCCTCTCCCGCGACACCCTCGACGAGGCGACGTGGGAGGAGATCGAGGACACCCTCATCCTCGCCGACGTCGGCGTCGAACCCACCTCCGAACTCGTCGACACCCTCCGCGAACGCGTCAAGGTGCTCGGCACCCGCGACCCCGACGAGGTTCGGGCACTGCTGCGCGAGGAGCTCATCAAGCTCGTCGATCCGACGATGGACCGTGAACTCGCCACCTCCGGCACCGCAGGAGACCCCGCCGTCATGCTCGTCGTCGGCGTCAACGGCGCAGGCAAGACGACGACGGTGGGCAAGATCGCCCGCGTCCTCGTCGCCGAGGACAAGTCCGTCCTCCTCGGCGCCGCCGACACCTTCCGCGCCGCCGCCGCCGACCAGCTGACGACCTGGGGTTCGCGCGTGGGTGTGGAGACCGTGCGCGGCGAGGAGGCCGCCGACCCCGCCTCGGTGGCCTACGCCGCCGTCGAGAAGGGCAAGGCGGAGGACGCCGACGTCGTCCTCATCGACACCGCCGGTCGCCTGCAGAACAAGGTCGGGCTCATGGACGAGCTGCGCAAGGTCAAGCGCGTGGCCACCCGTCCCCTCGGCGACGGCCACGACATCGACGAAGTCCTCCTCGTCCTCGATGCGACGACCGGGCAGAACGGGATGCAGCAGGCCAAGGTCTTCGCCGAGGCGGTCGACATCTCCGGCATCGTGCTCACCAAGCTCGACGGCACCGCGAAGGGCGGCATCGTCATCGCCGTCCAGCGCGAGCTCGGGGTCCCGGTCAAGCTCATCGGCCTCGGCGAGGGTGCCGACGACCTCGCCCCGTTCACCGCCGAAGGGTTCGTCGACGCTCTCCTCGACTGAGCCATCCCGCCCGCTGAGACAGTCGAAGAATCGGTCTCAGCGGGCTTCTCACTGCCTCTGACCAGGCATTCCGCCTCACCTGAGGTCCTCGTCACATTCTCGAAACATCGTCGAATCATTCCCGTGACCTCGCCCCTGAAGACTGGGCGCACCGGAACCGATTGAGACGACAGAGAGACAGAGACATGGAACTCGATGCAGTGAATGTGTGGATGATGGTCGCTGCGGGGCTCGTGCTGCTGATGACCCCCGGCGTGGCCTTCTTCTACGGAGGGATGACTCGGATCAGTTCGAGCATCAACATGATGATGATGGTCTTCTCGGCCATGGCCGTCGGGGCGCTCGTGTGGGTGCTCTACGGCTACGGCCTGAGTTCGGGCGACTCGATCGCCGGGATCGTCGGCAACCCCCTGAGCCAGCTCGGCCTCGCCGACGCCGTGGCCAACCAGCCGGAGACTTTGATCTCCATCGGCTACGGGTCGACGTTCGCGATGATCGCGATCGCCCTCATCGCCGGGGCCGTGGCCGACCGCGCAAAGTTCTCCACGTGGCTGGTCTTCGCCGCCGCCTGGGTCACCCTCGTCTACTGCCCCCTGGCCTTCATGGTCTGGGGTGACGGGATCCTGTCGGCCGACGGCGCGATCGGCAGCGTCTTCGGACCCGCGATCGACTTCGCCGGCGGCACCGTCGTCCACATCAACGCCGGCATCTCCGCCCTCGTCCTCGTCGTCGTCATGGGCCGCCGGGCACGCTTCTCCACCCCGCACAAGCCGCACAACATCCCCATCACCGTCCTCGGCGCCGCCCTCCTGTGGTTCGGCTGGTTCGGGTTCAACGGCGGAGCCGCCTCGACGATCGAGCAGGCCGGACTCATCTGGGTCAACACCCTCGTCGCCCCGGCCGCCGGCATGATCACGTGGATCACCATCGAACGCCTGCGGGCCTCACGACCGAGCAGCATCGGCAGCGTCTCCGGACTCATCGCCGGCCTCGTCGCGATCACCCCGGCGTGTGCCGACGTCGAACCCTACGCTGCGATCCTCATCGGCATCGCCGCCGGCGCCGGAGCCTACTTCGCGGTCGTCGCGAAGAACCGCCTGCGCTACGACGACGCCCTCGACGTCGTCGCCGTCCACCTCGTCGCCGGCATCATCGGCACCGTGATGATCGGATTCTTCGCCGTGCCCACCGCGGAGACGGCTGCTGGACTCTTCTACGGCGGCGGACTCGAACTCCTCATCGCCCAGATCGTCGCCTGCATCGTCGCCATCGTCTACGCCGGAGCGGTGACCCTCGTCATCTCGCTCGTGCTGCGCAAGACCATGGGTCTGCGGATCGACCCGCGCGACGAACTCGACGGCATCGACAACGTCGAACACGCGGAGAGGGCATACTCCTTCCGCTGACCCGATGCTCCCGCCTCGGCGCCGGTCGGTCTCGCCGGACACCGAGGCGGGGGAGTACGCCGGAGTGCTCACAGGACGCCCCACCCGCGGTTCCAGCAGACGCCGCAGGTGGGGTGTTCCGGTGCCCGGCGGGGTTTCGGACCTCCCAGGGGGAGTTGTTAGGCTAGGGAGTCGACCAATCTGAAGAAGGCGTGCACGTGTTCAATTCCCTCTCCGACAGGCTCACCGCGACTTTCAAGAATCTGCGCGGCAGGGGCAGGCTCTCGGAAGCCGATGTCGATGCCACCATCCGCGAGATCCGCCGAGCCCTGCTCGACGCCGACGTGGCCCTGCCCGTCGTCCGCGCCTTCACCGGGCGCATCCGCGATCGGGCGCTGTCGGAAGAGGTCTCGGGGGCGCTCAACCCGGGCCAGCAGGTCGTCAAGATCGTCAACGAGGAACTCGTCGCCATCCTCGGCGGGCAGACCCGTCGCCTCACCTTCGCCAAGCGCCCGCCCACGGTCATCATGCTCGCCGGACTCCAGGGTGCGGGCAAGACGACGCTGGCCGGCAAGCTCGCCCACTGGCTGAAGTCCGAGGGGCATCGTCCGATGCTCGTCGCCGCCGACCTCCAGCGCCCCAACGCCGTGGGCCAGCTCCAGATCGTCGGTGAGCGGGCCGGAGCCGTCGTCTACGCCCCCGAACCCGGCAACGGCGTGGGCGATCCCGTCAAGGTCGCCACCGACGCGATCGAGGTCGCGAAGTCGAAGCTCCACGACGTCGTCATCGTCGACACCGCGGGCCGCCTGGGCATCGACGAAGAGCTCATGCAGCAGGCCGCGGACATCCGTGCCGCCGTCAACCCCGACGAGGTCCTCTTCGTCATCGACGCGATGATCGGTCAGGACGCAGTGAAGACCGCCGAGGCGTTCCTCGAAGGCGTCGACTTCACCGGTGTCGTGCTCTCGAAGCTCGACGGCGACTCCCGCGGCGGCGCCGCCCTCTCCGTCGCCGAGGTGACCGGCCGGCCGATCATGTTCGCCTCCACCGGCGAGTCGATGACCGACTTCGAGCAGTTCCATCCCGACCGGATGGCCGACCGCATCCTCGACATGGGCGACATCCTCACCCTCATCGAGCAGGCGGAGAAGAACTTCGACGAGAAGGAGACCGCGAAGCTCCAGAAGAAGTTCGAGTCCGGCGAGGACTTCGATCTCAACGACTTCCTCACCCAGATGGCGGGCCTGCGGAAGATGGGCTCGATGAAGAAGATGCTCGGCATGATGCCGGGCATGAGCCAGTACAAGGATCAGATCGAGAACTTCGACGAGCGCGAGGTCGACCGGGTCGAGGCGATCGTGAGATCGATGACACCGTACGAGCGCAGCAACCCGAAGATCCTCAACGGCTCCCGGCGCGCGCGCATCGCCAAGGGTGCCGGCACCACCGTGACCGCGGTCAACCAGCTCATGGAGCGCTTCACACAGGCGCAGAAGCTCATGCGCGGCATGGGCCGCGGCGGCGGAATGCCGGGCATGCCCGGGGCCGGCGGCATGCCGGGAATGGGCTCACTGCCTGGTGGGGGAGCCAACCGGAAGAAGAAGGCCGCGGGGAAGAAGAAGGGCCGCAAGGGCGGTCAGTCGGGCAACCCGGCCAAGCGCGCCGAGCAGGCGCAGGCCGTCCAGGACCGGAAGTCGGGCAAGGCGAAGGACCCGGTCGGTTCGGCCTTCGGCGGCGTCGACCTCGGCGGGGACGACGACTTCGATCTCGCGAAGCTGCCCAAGGGCTTCGGCGGGATGTTCCCAGGTGGAAAGAAGTAGCCCTTTCTGGCACAATGAACTCTTGTACTTTCGCCTCGGCGCGGGCCCTCTCTTCTGCCTCGAGTCGATAGTCCAGGTCGCAGACTCCGTCACGTCAACCCCACGACTGTGCGGTATCTCTGTGCAAACAGAACACAAAAGGAGACACCACTACAGTGGCAGTCAAGATTCGTCTGACCCGCATCGGCAAGGTCCATGCACCCTTCTACCGCGTCGTCGTCGCCGACTCGCGCACCCGTCGTGACGGTCGCGCGATCGAGCAGATCGGCATCTACCAGCCGCTGCGCGACCCCTCGGTCATCGAGATCGACTCGGAGCGTGCGCAGTACTGGCTCTCTGTCGGCGCGCAGCCGACCGATCAGGTCCGCAACCTGCTCAAGCTCACCGGCGACTGGCAGAAGTTCACCGGTGAGGGCGAAGCCGTCAGCACCGTGAAGCCGCAGCCGGAGAAGGAAGCCTTCGTGGCCCCGACCGCCGACTCGGTGATCAAGGAAGCCATCACGCAGAAGAGCTCCGGCAAGGCTGACGCCGCCGAGGTCGAAGCTGAGGACACCGCTGCCGACGACGTCGCCAAGGCCGTCGAGGCCGAGGACGCCGCCCAGGCCGAAGCCGCTGAGGACAACGCCTGACATGTTGGCAGATTCGCTCGAACATCTGGTCCGCGGCATCGTCGATCATCCCGACGACGTCGCCGTTCGGTCCCGGTCGTCCCAGCGTGGGACGACTCTCGAGGTCAGGGTTCACCCCGACGACCTCGGACGTGTCATCGGCCGCGCGGGTCGCACCGCGAAGGCCCTGCGCACCGTGATCAACTCCCTCGCCGGCCGTGAGTCGGTGCGGGTGGACCTCATCGAAGCGTAGTTCCACCACGACGGGGGCGTCGGCGCATATGCGCCGACGCCCTTTCGCGCATTCACGGGCGGGGTCCGGGCGCTGCACGCCAGAAGTCCCCACGCTGCGGACATGTGCGCAGCGCTGGGACATCCGGTGAGCTGTCCCGTCGCCTATTCCCGCAACCGCTCGGTTCTCATCCGTATGGCATGGATCAGACCACGCCATACGGATGAGAACCGCGTGATCACTCGCCGTGGGCATCGCTCCGGCCCGCGCTCATCGCCACAACACGCTCAGGCGCCTTCGACGACTCTCACGCGTGCCGTACCTGAGGAGTCCTTGACCGCGAGCACTCCGTTGGAGTGGGTGATCATCTGCACCCCGCCGTCGACGGTCTCGCTCCACGCGACCTCGCCGGTTGCGGCATCGAGGCCGACGAGCTTGTCGCCGTGGGCGATCACGACTTCGCCGATCGTCGGCACCGATGTCGGCTGTGCGACGTACGCGGCTGTGGTCGGGTCGACTGCGCCGAGGTCGGGGCTGCGCCAGACCTCATCGCCGGTGGTGAGATCGACGGCCACCGCAGTGTTTTTGCCCGACGGCACCACGATGAGCGGTGCCTGCCCCTCCCGCGCGATGACGGGGTCGGGTCCGAGGAAGAGCAGGGATTCGTCCTCGGCCGAAACGTCCTTGAGCTCCTGCGGTGCCTCGAGCGACCACGGCTTGAGATCCTTCGGTGCCGTACGCGGCGTGATCGCGTCCGTCCCCGGTGTCGCGACGAGACCTCCGCTGTACCTCCAGTCCGGTCCGTTGCCGGGCGGGAGAAGGCAGTACACGAATCCGGATTCGCTCGCCCGCGTGCTCATCCGGCACGCACCGTGGGGGAGCGGGTCGAGGACTTCGGTGTCGGTGCCCGTCGCTGCGTCCGGATCGGGCGGAGCATCCACGTCGCGCCACTTCGTCACGCGGACCGGTGCCGGTTCGCCGCCGCCCTCCGTGTCGTAGGGGGAGAGATAGAAGACATCATCGCCGAGGTGGTCGATCGTGTATCTGCTGCCCAGCGCGGAATCGCCGCCGACGGCCAGAGGGTCGACGGAGGCCGCTGAGGACTTCCCGGTCGCGATCTCGGTGCGGACGAGTGCCGGGTATCCCCGTGAGGACACGACGCGATCGAGGAAGCGGCCGGTGGGGTCGACAGAGGTGCCGTCGACCTGCTCGTCGACTCTTTCCTTGACCCGCCACCGCTCCTTCCCGGTGTCGGGGTCGAGAGCGAGGACGTGAGTCGCATCGGAGTAGTCGGCGCGACTGCCGTCGTAGCACTGGTCGGGAATGTCTGCGACGATGCCGTCGTCGGCGTACTGCTCCTGATAGTTGAGCAGCACCGGGGCACCGGCGCTGATGTTCTGCGTCATCGACTCCGACGGGCGGATCGAGAAGTAGGGGCCGGGGGCGCACTCGTCGATCGTTCCGGGGTCGAGGTCCCAGACCTTCTTCCCCGTCCAGTCGAATGCCGCGACGGTGCCGGCGTCGTCGTCGAGCTGGGCGATGATCCTCCCCGGGGTGACCTGGACACGGGGAGAGAACGTCGCGTCGAGGACCGGCGGAAGTTCGGCGACGAGCTCGCCCTGACGCGTATGGATCGCGGGACGTCCCGACGAGGTGCTCAGCAGGAAGCTCTCATCGTTGGCCCCGAGCACCGAGGAGGAGTCGAAGCTCATCCAGTCCGACCATTTCCCCGCCGGCGCCGAGGCGGAACCGGAGTCAGGAGAGTCACCGGGCTCCTCATCGCCGCTGCACCCGCTGAGGACGAGCGCGAGGACGCCCAGACAGGCGAGCCCCACCGTCGCACGGATCGACCGGGAGCGTCTCACGCGGGCTGACCGGGGACTCATTTCGCCACCTCCACTGTTCTCAGAACGGACCGCCCGGCGTCTTCGCTGCGGACGAGGACGAACGGGCCCTGCGCGCTCATCGGAGAGGCACCGTCGAATGGAGCCGGCTCCCTCCACGTCTCCTCGCCGCTCGTTGCGTCGATGCCGACGATCTCGCCGCCCATGCTCGTGACGAACTCTCCGGTGGGAGGGACGTAGCTCGCGTACTCCGCGTAGTTCCCCGGCTTTCCTGGGACGGTCCATTCGACCTCACCCGAGGCCAGGTTGATCCCCTGCAGCGGGGCGTCCTTCCCGGGCAGTCCGATGAGCGGGTCAGCACCGTCGCGTGGGGCGATCGGGTCGATGCCGAAGATGCCGGGCCCGGAGGTTTCGGGATCGGTCGGCACGTTCGTCGGTCCTGCTGCGGTCCACGGTGCATCGGTGATCGGCGTCGTCACCGGGGCCGGCGTCCCGTCGGCCGCGAGTCCGCGGACGAGCTTGGACCGGTAGTCTCCTTCGCCGTTGGGTGCCTCGAGACAGTATTGGATTCCCGACCGTGACGTCGAGACGTCGACTTCGCACGGGTCGGCGTCGCCGGGAGGGAACGACTTCGCGTCGTCGACGCTCTCTGTCCACTTCTCGACCTGGGTGAGCACGAACCCGTTGCCGCCCAGGTCGATGGCGAATTCGTCCTGGCCCATATCGCTCATGAAGACGGGGTCGGGGAACGAATAGCCCCATTCGTCGAGCATGAGGCGAGCTCGCTTCTTCTTGCCGGTGCCGATCTCAGTGCGTTCGAGATAGATGGGCAGCTTGTTCGTCACGACCCGGTCGACGAACCTGCCGTCGAGGCTGAGGGCGGCGTCGAGCTGCTTGTGATTGAGATTGTCGGCCTGACTCCACTTCTTCTCGCCGGTCTTCGCATCGATGCCGACCAGGACGTCGACGTCCTTGAAGTCGCTGGTGATCTCACCGAAGCACGACTGGGGGAGCCGATCGTACGAGCTCTCGGCGGCGTTGGCGTTGAGCACGAGAGTCCCACCGGTGCCCACCGCCTCGGTGAGTCGAGAGGTGAGGAGGCTGACGTCGGCGGGGAGGACGCACTCCCCGAACTCAGCGAAGTCGAAGGCCCACTGCTGCTTCCCTGTCGACCAGTCGAACGCGGTGAGGGCCTTCTGTTCGACGACGAACACCGATTCCCCATTGCTCGCAATCGTCGCCGAGGGCAGGTCGGGTCGGAAGTCCTGCGGCTCGGGCAGCGTCCACAGCTCCTTGCCGGACCGGTCGTAGACGGCGAGGTTCGGTTCTCCCGTTTCGCTGAGAACCGCGTAGTCGGCGGTGGCGGCCATGATCGCCATCGGCGCGTCGAGCTCGATCCAGTCCGACCATTCCGCCTTCGGCGCCGAGGTGGGGGAGGCCTGATCCGACTCATCCGATGCCCCGGATCCGCATCCGGAGAGCAGCAGCGCCATGACGGCGAGAGCGGCGAGTGGGGACGGTCGCATGCGAGCTCCTTCGTGGCGGGGACCGCGGGTGTCTCGAGTGGGTGTCGTCGGGGTGTCAAGGGGCAGAGTGGTCGAAACTGCTGGTGGCAGGTTCGACTACAGCAAAAGTATCACAAGGTGAGTGGGCTCACACGCGAGGTCGGGCAGACTCCGAGCGAGGCGCCGGGCACGTCCGACTAGACTGGTCGAGCATGAATCGAGGGGTGCTGACCGAGCACTCGCACGCGATGAGGAGCACGCATGGACATGGTGATCGCCCGCCTGGGCAAACCGCACGGCATCAGAGGCGAATTCACCGTCGAGGTCCGCACCGACCGACCCGACGAGCGCCTCGTGCCCGGAATGACCTATGCGACGGACCCCGACATCGGCGAGCTCACCCTCAAGTCAAGCCGCTGGCACCGTGATCGTCTTCTCCTCGCCTTCGACGAGGTGCCCGACCGCACCCGTGCCGAGGAGATCCGCAACACCCTCATCCTCGCCGAGCAGGACGACGACGCCAACGAAGACGATGCGTGGGCGCTCGATGACCTCATCGGGTTGACGGCCTACGTCGGCGAGGACGTCGTCGGCGAGATCGTCGACGTCACGAGCGGCACCGCGCAGGACCTCCTCCACCTCAAGCACACCGACGGCCGCGAGATCCTCATCCCCTTCGTGACCGCGATCGTGCCCGAGGTCGACACCGACTCCGGGCGGATCGTGCTCACCCCGCCCTCCGGTCTTCTCGACGCCGAGTGAGCCCGGCCATGCGCATCGACGTCGTCTCGATCTTCCCCGACTACCTCGAGGGGCTCACGCTCTCCCTCATCGGCAAGGCCATCGACCAGGGGCTGCTCGACCTCGGTGTCCACGACCTGCGCGACTTCGCCTTCGACCGCCACCGCACCGTCGACGACTCCCCGTACGGGGGCGGCGCCGGCATGGTGATGAAAGCCGAACCGTGGGCGCTCGCCCTCGAGCACGTCCTCGGCCGGGGTCCGGCACCGGCGGAGGCGGACAGTGCCGCGGATTCGCAGGACCACCTCGGCGAGGGGACGGCAGAGGCCCCCCAACCGATCCTCATCGTGCCGAGCCCGGCAGGGGAGGTCTTCGATCAGCGGATCGCGGAGGATCTTGCGCACGCCCAGCATCTCGTCTTCGCGTGCGGACGGTACGAGGGCATCGATCAGCGGGTCCTCGACTGGGCGGGGGAGACCTTCGACGTGCGCCCCATGAGCATCGGCGACTACGTCCTCAACGGGGGCGAAGTCGCGTCGATGGTGATGATCGAGGCCGTCAGCCGCCTCATCCCCGGCGTCATCGGCAACCCCGAATCCCTGACCGAGGAGAGCCACGAGGACGGCCTCCTCGAATACCCGATCTTCACGAAGCCGGCGACCTGGCGCGGGCATGAGGTCCCGGAGATCCTGCTCAGCGGCAACCATGCCGCGATCGCCCGCTGGCGACGTGACCGACGTCTCGAACGCACCGCCGAGGTCAGGCCGGACCTGCTCGCCGAGCTCTCCGACCTCGACGCGGCCGACCGCGCCGTCCTCGACCGGTTTGAGTCCGGGGACGCACCCGTGACAGAATAGATCCGCGTTTGTTGGCATCCACCTGCTTCAGGGGGATGGGTGCCCGTTTCAGCCGCCGGCCACAGCCCGGTGGAGCAGGGGAGGGATCCCGGCAGACGAATCCGACCACCGGCATCGCCGGTCCGATATGCGTGTCCTCGACCTGAAGCAGAGGCCACAGGAGAAGCACAATGCAGAAGCTCGATGTTGTCGACGCAGCCTCGCTGAAGTCCGACGTTCCCGATTTCCGCCCCGGTGACACCCTCAACGTCCACGTCCGCGTGGTCGAGGGCAGCCGCTCGCGCATCCAGGTCTTCAAGGGTGTCGTCATCCGCCGTCAGGGCGACGGCATCCGTGAGACGTTCACGGTTCGCAAGATCAGCTTCGGCGTCGGCGTCGAGCGCACCCTCCCGGTGCACTCGCCGATCGTCGAGCAGATCGAGGTGCTGTCCCGCGGCGACGTCCGCCGCGCGAAGCTCTACTACCTGCGCAACCTCCGCGGCAAGGCCGCTCGCATCCGCGAAAAGGCCTGATGACCGTCCGGCCCAGCGCCGCACGGACACCTCATGCCGCAGCATGACGAAAACGCGACCTCCGGGTCGCGTTTTCGTGTTCCGGGGGCGGGTGGCTCGCCGGCCGACGGCGATGCGTCGGCCCGCCGTTCACCGTCGTCGCGTCGCATCTCGCCGAGGTGGTGGAAGGCTCTCGTCATCATCGCCGTCGTCATCGTCATCCTCGGGGCTTCGGTGCGCGGTTTCGTCATCCAGCGCTTCACGATTCCCAGTGAGTCGATGCAGCCGACACTCACCGTCGGCGAGACGATCTCCGTGTGGCGCCCCGATGCGCTGACCGGAGACATCCAGCGCGGCGACGTCGTCGTCTTCGACGGTCGCGGCTCCTTCGTCGACGACCCGCTGCCCACCCCGCTGCAGAAGATCGGCTCGTGGGTCGGTGTGGGTCCCCGCGACGTCTACTTCGTCAAACGCGTCATCGCCCTCGGCGGGGACACACTCGAATGCTGTGACGCACAGGGCCGGCTGCTGCTCAACGGCAAGCCGCTCACCGAGGACTACGCGCCGCGCCCGGCCTCCTCGGTGGCGTTCTCCATCGAAGTCCCTGAGGGAACCATGTGGGTGATGGGCGACAATCGGAACGATTCGACCGATTCCCGCGCCCTGCTCGGGCGTCCCGGCGGCGGCTTCATCCCCGTCGACCGGGTCATCGGCCCGGTCATCGGGCAGGGCTCCAGCCTCGACTGATACGCTCGTTCCAGCCACCCCGCGCCGGGCGCGGTCCGATGCGAAAGCGAACGAATGACCCCCGAACCCCAAGCTCCACCGCGCTCGAAGAAGATCCTCCGCGGCCTCGCCGAGACGGTGGTGATCATCGTCATCGCTCTCCTCATCTCCACTGCGCTGAAGACCTGGGTGGTCCGTTCGTTCTACATCCCGTCCGGGTCGATGATGGACACCCTGCAGATCGACGACCGGGTGCTCGTCAACCAGCTCGCCCCGAAGTTCGGCCCGGCCAACCGCGGCGACATCATCGTCTTCGACGATCCCGACGACTGGCTCGCCGGCTCCGAAGTCTCGAACTACACGCCCAACCCGGTCCTCGAGTTCATCGGCCTCGCCCCCTCCGACGCGGGCAACCAGCTGGTCAAACGCGTCATCGGCGTCGGCGGCGACACCGTCGCATGCTGTGACGCCAAGGGCAGGATCCTCGTCAACGGCACCCCGATCGACGAAACCTACCTGCCGCCGGACACGGCCCCCTCGGAGATGGAGTTCTCCGTCACCGTCCCCGAAGGCCAGTACTGGGTGATGGGCGACAACCGCGGCAACTCCGCAGACTCCCGTTACCACCAGGACGGTCAGCCGTTCGTCCCGGCCGAGAACGTCGTCGGCACCGTCTTCTTCGTCAACTGGCCCCTCAACCACATCCGCTGGATGGGCAATCCCAAGGACGTCTTCGCGAACGTCCCCGCACCGCAGGGAATCACCGTCAGCTGATGGCCGCACGTGGACTGCACGACCTCGGCGTCGAACGCGCCCTGGCTGCCGAGGGGTTCGACACCGTCATCGGCATAGACGAGGTGGGCCGGGGTGCCCTGGCCGGACCCGTGAGCGTCGGGGTCGCCGTCTTCGACCTCGCGCTCCTCTGCGCCGCCGAGGTGCCCGCGGGCATCCATGACTCGAAGCAGCTCGATGCCGCCTCCCGGACGGCTGCGACTGCGCGTGTCCGGTCATGGGCGCACGCCTCGGCGGTGGGGTCGACGACCCCGGCCGAGATCGACGCCCTCGGGATGACGCTGTCGCTCAGTCTCGCAGCTCGCCGTGCCCTCACCGAGGTCGTCGGGTCGATCGGGTCCACCGACCGGACGATGGTGCTCCTCGACGGCAAGCACGACTGGCTCTCGGCTCCACTCACGCTCGATTGCCTGGGGATATTCGGTCCTGCAGCCGACCTCGACCTCCCTCCCGTGCGCACGGTCATCAAAGGCGACGGCAGCGTCCCGGTCATCGCGGCGGCGAGTATCGTGGCGAAAGTGGACCGTGATGAGAGGATGATCGACCTCGCCGAGGTGCACCCGCAGTATGGTTGGGAGTCGAATGTCGGATACGGAACCGTTCACCACCGGCAGGCGATCGCTGAGCACGGACCGAGCGTCCACCATCGGCGGAGCTTCCGCCTGCACACCGAACCGGACGCGAAGAGAGGTACGCCGTGAGCACTGATGATCTCGATGACTACGAGGCCCAGCTCGAACTCCAGCTCTACAAGGAGTACCGCGACGTCGTCGGCCTCTTCGCCTACGTCGTCGAGACCGAACGCCGGTTCTACCTCGCCAACCACGTCGACCTCAAGGCCCACAACGACGCCGGCGACGTCTACTTCGAACTCACCCTGCGCGACGCCTGGGTGTGGGACAGCTACCGGTCAGCCCGGTTCATCAAAACGGTGCATGTGCTCACCTTCAAGGACGTCAACATCGAGGAGATCGCGAAGTCCGATCTCGAACCGCCCACGTCGATCGGGCGGTGAGAGGTCGGCCGCATCCGGATTCGACACGCGCGTGAGCTTGACTTGCGCGTACGTCGGGTGTGAATAGCTGCGCACTCGTGTGCTCACGGCCTGTGGACGCCCACGCGGTTTCCACAGGCCGTTTTCCGACTCTTCCCCTCGTCTCTCCGGCCATGATGCCCTGGGCACATGGCACGGACAGCGAAGGCATCAGCCGCCGAGGCGGCGGTGGGCGGCGGGGATCCGCCGCATGCGCCGACGCGCGGTGAGAGGTCACCGACGCGCGGTGAGCGGCAGCTCGCCTTGGGACGGGCCGGCGAAGACCTGGCTGTCGCCCGTCTCGAAGCCGAGGGCATGGTCGTCATCGCACGGAACTTTCGGTGCCGACACGGTGAGATCGACATCATCGCCCGCGACGGTTCGGCCGTCGTCTTCGTCGAGGTCAAGACCCGGCGCACGATGCGGCAGGGCTCGCCGCTCGAGGCGATCACTCCGGCCAAGCTGCGGAAGATCCGCATGCTCTCCGGTCTCTGGCTGCGCGCTCAGGCCGAGTTCTTCCCGGCCACCCGAATCGACGCGATCGGCATCGTCATGTCACCGGCGCCGTTGGTCACCCATGTGAGGAATGTGCAGGTCGACTCATGAGCGATCGACTGCCTATCGTCGCGGACGACGAGCCGGTCGGGGAGCCGGTCGAAACCGGGGAGCCGGTCCAGGTCGGGACGATCGTCGAACCGGAGTCCACCGTCGTCGGCCGGGCTGCGGCCGTGGCCTTGTGGGGTCTGGCCGGCAGGATCGTCTCCATCGAAGCGGTCATCAGCTCCGGCCTGCCGGGCATCGACATCGTCGGGCTGCCCGACGCCTCGGTGAGCGAATCGCGCAAGAGGTTGCGTGCGGCACTCGCATTCCTGGGCCTCCCGGTGGCCACTCAGCATCTGACGATCAACCTCACGCCGGGCAGCGTGCCGAAGATCGGCACGGGATTCGACCTCGGCATCGCCGTGGCCGTGCTCAGAGCCCGCGGAATCATCCCGCCGGCGGACACGGAGTCCGTCGTCCACTGCGGCGAGCTCGGCCTCGACGGCCGGATCCGACCCGTCAGCGGGGTGCTGCCGGTCCTCCGTGCGGGACTGCTCGCCGGTTTCGACCGGTTCGTCGTCCCCGCCGGCAACAGCGCCGAGGCGGCACTGCTGGGAACAGCCGAGGTGAAGGCGGTGTCGTCGCTGGCCGAACTCGTCAACGTCTACGGCGGAACCCTCACCGTTCCCCAGCTCCCGCCCGTCATCGAACCGGCGGGACCTGCCACGCCTGGGCCTGAACTCCACGACCTCGCCGAGGTGCAGGGACAGGAAGAAGCGCGCTTCGGGATCGAGGTCGCAGCCGCCGGCGGACACAACCTCCTCATGCGCGGGACACCCGGGGCCGGGAAAACCCTCCTTGCGCAATGTCTGCCGGGCATCCTTCCCACACTCACCGATGCCCAGGCGCTCGAGGTCGCCGCGGTGCGCTCGCTGCGCGGGGAACTCGTCGCCGGTGAGGAACTCGACCACCGGCCCCCGTTCGAGGCACCGCATCATCGCAGCACCGCCTCGGCGCTCGTGGGCGGACGGAAGCCGGGATCCGTCGGCATACTCAGCCGCGCCCACCACGGTGTGCTCTTCATGGACGAAGCACCCGAGTTCTCCCGGGACGTGCTCGAAGCCCTGCGCCAGCCTCTGGAGTCCCGGCAGGTCCACATCCACCGCGCGTGGGGCTCGATGGTGCTGCCCGCGTCGTTCCAGCTCGTCATGGCCGCCAATCCGTGCCCGTGCGGGGCGGGCATGCAGTCCGCGGCGAACTCGGACTGCCATTGCACGCCGATGGACAAGCGGCGGTACCGCAATCGTCTCTCGGGACCGCTGCTCGACCGGGTCGACCTGCAGCTCGAGCTCTACCCGATCACTCCGGCCGATCTTCGCCTCGGCGGTGACCAGGAGCCCAGTGCGGAGGTCGCTGCTCGAGTACTCGCCGCCAGACAGGCGCAGAGCCAGCGGTACGCGGAGTGTCCGTGGTCGCTCAATGCCGGCGCCCCGGGGCCGTGGCTGCGGGAGCACTTCGGGATGCGACCCGAGGCGCTGCGCAGTCTCGACCGGGCGCTCGAGACCGGTCGGATCACGATGCGCGGCTACGACCGGGTGCTTCGGGTCGCGACGACCCTGGCCGACCTGGCCGGAGCCGCTGCCCCCGACGCCGAGCGGATCGCGACAGCACTGGCGCTGCGCACCCAGGAGGCATGATGGAGACGACAGAGAGCATCGACAAGGGTCGCGACTCAGCATCGACCACCACCGGTCAGCGGATTGCGATCGCGGCTCTTTTGCGTATCGGCGAACCGGGCGACGGCCTGCTCAAAAGTCTCGTCGATGCCGTGGGACCCATCGCCTCACTCGAACTCATCCGAGCCGTGGCTCGGGGTGAAGCCGCTGCTGCGGAAGCGGCAGACCGGCTTGCCGTTGAGATCGGCGACCTCGCGGGGCAGGGACGACTCGCCGAGGCGCTGGCCCGCTGGGCAGTGCGCGCCGCCGATGCGGACGGAGAACACGATCTCGAGGGAATGGTCCGCCTCGGCGGGAGACTCGTCATCCCCGCCGACGACGAATGGCCTACAGGGCTCAACGACCTCGGACCGGCGGCGCCGTTGGGACTGTGGATGCGGGGCGCGGCTGCGCTCGGCCCATCCCTGAGCAGGGCAGTCGCGATCGTCGGTGCCCGTGCCGCGAGCGGCTACGGGACGAAGTGCGCCTCCGACCTTGCCTGGGATCTCGCCGCAGAAGGCTGCGCGATCGTCTCGGGCGGCGCGTTCGGGATCGACGCGGCAGCGCACCGGGCGGCGCTGGCACGGGAGGGGACGACGCTGGCGTTCATGGCCGGGGGAGTCGACCGGTTCTACCCGGCCGCGAACTCCGACCTCTTCGCCCACGTGCTCGAGCACGGTGCGCTCGTGTCCGAAACGGCCCCCGGGATGACACCCATGCGTCACCGGTTCCTGCTGCGCAATCGGCTCATCGCCGCCTCCGCGCTCGTCACGGTCGTCGTCGAGGCCGGGTGGCGCAGCGGGGCACTGAACACGGCCCGGCACGCGCTCGAACTCTCCCGCGCTGTCGCGGCCTATCCCGGCTCGGTGTACTCCGCCTCCTCAGCAGGCACCAACCGGCTCATCCGCCTCCACGAGGCCGAACTCGTCACCGGTGCAGGGGATGTCCTCGACCTCATCCGAGACGATGAGCTGCCACTCGGAGATTTCGGCACCGGGGGAGTGCGGAACGCTGGGCGACTCGCCGGAGACGACGGCGGTGCGGAGGGGGCGAACCACCCCGAAGGGGGCGACCGGGTCGCGGAGACCGGGCGCGGGAATGATCGCGGCGACGAACGAGTCGACGACCTTGGGGAGAGGGAGAAGATCTGTCTCAATTCCCTGTCGGTGACGAAAGCCCTCGACGTCGGCACCATCTCTTCGCGTGCCGGGCTGACCGTGGGCGATGCGCTCTCCGCGCTCGCCCTCCTCGAGATCGAGGGACTGAGCGAACGCGACGGGGCCGGATGGAGGAAGCTGAGGCGCTGACCGCGTACCCTGGAACCGTGACCACTACGCCTCGCTTCCCCGAGGTGGTCGACGACTACGCTGACCACCTGCGTGCGCGTGATGTCTCCGCGCACACACGCCGCGCCTACGTCGGTGACGTCGGCGACTTCTTCGCCCACGCCGCGCATCTGCCGGGACGGATCGCATCGGGGGAGTCCAGCGATGGCGGTGCTGCCGGCGCGAGAACTGCCGGCACAAGAGCTGACGGCGCGGGAACCAAGGGTGCTGGCGGCGCGGTAGCGGACGACGCTTCCGGCACGGGCGCTGACCACGTTGCCGGCACGGAAGCCGACGGCGCGGTCGGAACGGGAACATCTCAGGCGAGGATCGCCGTCGCCGATATCAGTCTCGATGATCTCCGCTCCTGGCTCATCGCCCTCGACGACGCAGGAGCTGCGAAGTCGACGGTGGCCCGCAAGATCGCAGCGGTCAAATCGTTCTTCGGCTACTGCGTGAGCGTCCGCGGCCTGCCCGCGAACCCGGCTGCTCGCCTGCGCACCCCGAAGAAGGACTCGCGCCTGCCGACCGTGCTCAAACCGCAGCAGGCAGCGAACCTCGTATCTGCGGGGTCACGTGACGCAACGGGCTCGACGGCGGAGTCACGGATGACCAAGAAGCCGGTTGTCGACGTGCCCGGGTCTGCCGGCAGCAGCGGACGGCGCGTCAGAGACGAGCCAGGTTCACACCGGCGCAATGCGGAACACGCCGGTCCTGAGCCGGCGAGGACGGGCGACGATCCCGCGTCAGTGGATGACGGCACGGCCGAGGCACTGCACGCACGCGACTCCGCCGTCCTCGAGATGCTCTATGCGACCGCCGTGCGAGTGTCCGAACTCTGCGGACTCGACCGCAGCGACATCGACCATCAGCGGTCGATGATCACCGTGCTCGGCAAGGGAAACAAGGAACGCCGGGTGCCCTTCGGCGGACCCGCCCGAGACGCTCTCGAGCGGTGGCTGAGGCTGCGCGAACGCTTCGCGACCGCCAGGAGCGGGGACGCGCTGTTCCTCGGGGTGCGCGGTGGTCGGATCGGGGCCCGTCAGGTCCGCGAGCTCGTCCACCGCTACGGTGCCCTCAACCCCGAAGCTCCCGACATCGGCCCGCACGGGCTGCGGCATTCGGCTGCGACCCACATGCTCGACAACGGCGCCGATCTGCGGCAGATCCAGGAACTCCTCGGTCACTCGACGCTGAGCAGCACCCAGATCTATACCCACGTGTCCATGCAGCGCCTCCAGGAGACGTACCGGCAGGCGCACCCCCGCGCCTGAGGGCTCACGCCCTGGGACCCCACACCCCGAACTCTCACTTCCTGAACTCCCAGTGCCACGCCTCGGGCAGAGAACCTCCCTGCCTCGCCCATGACGGATGCACCCACCCGAACTTCGGTGCATTCGCCCGCATCCACTGATGCTCGGCGCTGCCGAAGGAATTGATGCCCCCGCCGAGATCCGTCGCCAGCGCCCACCCGTGATTCGACGTCCCCGGTGTGGCCGCGAGCCGGCCCTTGCGACGTTTGAGGATGACCTGGGTGTCGTAGTCACGGTAGGAATCGGTGATCGAGATCGGGCGACCGAACCGCGCAGAATAGGCGTAGGAGAGTCGGTCGAACGCCGCCTGCGCATCGCATCTGAGCATGTGCCCGGGCGCGGACTTGAGCGGACACAGCGCCGAGGCGGGAATGCGACCGTTCTTGTGCCCACCCCACGCCCCGGCCCCCGACGACGTGTCGTCGGCACCCGTGGACTCCTCGGCCGGTTTGCGGGAGAGCGGAAGGAGCACGGACGCGTCCTGGCCGAAGAACGGCGCCGGGTCGATGTACGCCCGATCACTGTCCTTGGGCCAGACGCCGACGTGGAGGCACGACTCCTGACAGTGAGCTCCCTTCGACACCGTGCCGATCGCCTCACCTGCGGCGAAGCGATCACCCACGGCAGCGTTCGAGCGAGCGGGCTGGAACGAGACGATGTGTCCGGTATCGGTGGTGATGCTCACCGTGTCGGTCCCAGCCACCGACCCACGGAACCTCACAGTCCCTGCCGTAGGCGCGCGCAGCGGTTCATCCGGCACCGCACGGACGTCGATGCCCCGGTGCCCGGCCAGCCAAGTCTCCTTCGGCGGGTCGAAGGCCGTGACGATCTCCATGGCCGGCACCGGTGTCACCCAGGTCGCCGAGGTGGCAGAGGGTGCCGCGGCTGCGGTGACAGCGAGGCCGGGGAGGGGCAAAACGGGGAGGAGCGCGGCGAGGAGAGCAAGGAGCGCGACAGTGGAGCACAGTGCCGCCGCCTTCGCACGGTGCGGCGGCTGGGTCGACGAGGTGATGGCCATAGCGACCATGGAAGACGATCGGGCATCGGGTGTCAGCACCGGAGAATCCCCCTGTGGACAGCGCCCGAGCGTCCACAGGTCCAGCGCACACGAGTCCGCGGTCCGTCCACAGCTGAGAGCACACGAGTGGTCATGTGAGTCGGTGCATACGAGGCGACCAGAGCCCGCACACGCCCGGACATACGGACCTGCCCACCTGGGCTGATCCTCACCGAACGACAGCCCCGGACTGCGCACCGATTCAGTCGCCGGGCGGCTGGGCCCTGAGGACGACGAGAGATGAGGCCAATGGACCCGCGCAGACGCGAAGCCGTCTACACCTCGGCGAGCATGAGTCGGATCCCAGGGACGATGACTCAGCGCTCAACACAACCAGCCACAGCGCCGCCGCCTCAACGCAGTCTCCAGATCGGCACCCGCACGTCGGCGATTCGCGCGTCCGCACGTCGCACCTCAACCCTCATCCCGGTGAAGGGCCCCACCTCGGCGAGGAAACTGAGCCTCCACCCCCGATTGGCGAAGGCTTGGCCCGCCGGGATAGACTGGCTACAGCAGAAGCGTGTCTTCTGACTACGCGTATCCGATCTCTTCTCCACCCCAAGGTGCATGCGTCCGCGCGTGTGGGGCGGGTGAACCGGATGCCAGGAATCAACCGAAACCGCCATCGTCGCCGCCAGCATTCTGCTGTCGGACGGCCGTGGCACAACGCACCCGATGCGGGTGCACAGGAAAGGAGGGCGTCGGCATGGCCGTCGTCACCATCCGCCAGCTGCTCGACAGCGGCGTTCACTTCGGACACCAGACCCGTCGTTGGAACCCGAAGATGAAGCGCTTCATCTTCACCGAGCGCAACGGCATCTACATCATCGACCTGCAGAAGTCGCTGGGCTACATCGACACCGCGTTCGAGTTCGTCAAGGAGACCGTCTCGCACGGCGGTTCCATCCTCTTCGTCGGCACGAAGAAGCAGGCCCAGGAGTCCATCGCCGAGCAGGCCAAGCGCGTCGGCCAGCCCTTCGTCAACCAGCGTTGGCTCGGCGGCATGCTCACGAACTTCCAGACCATCTCCCTGCGTCTGCGCCGCCTGAAGGAACTCGAAGAGATCGACTTCGACGACGTTGCGGGCTCCTCGCACACGAAGAAGGAACTCCTCATCCTCCGTCGCGAGAAGGACAAGCTCGAGAAGACCCTCGGCGGCATCCGCGACATGCAGCGCACCCCGTCCGCTGTGTGGATCGTCGACACGAAGAAGGAGCACCTGGCCGTCGATGAGGCGAAGAAGCTGGGCATCCCGGTCATCGCCATCCTCGACACCAACTGCGACCCCGACGACGTCACCTACCCGATCCCGGGCAACGACGACGCCATCCGCTCGGTCTCGCTGCTCACCCGCGTGATCGCCGACGCCGTCGCCGAAGGCCTCATCGCCCGCCACGCCGGTGACGACGAGTCCGGTGAGAAGAACGTCTCCGCCGTCGAGCCGATGCCCGAGTGGGAGCGCGAACTCCTCGAAGGCAACGCCGCCGAGGCGAAGACCGACGCCGACGACGCTTCGACCGAAGCCGCCGCCGCTGCCACCGCAGCCGAGGCCCAGGCCGAGGAGACCACCGCGACGCCCGCCACGGATGCCGCAGCAGAAGGCGCCGCCGAGGCTGCCGAAGCGAACGCCGAGACCGCTGAGGCCAACGCCGAAGCAGCCGAGGCCGCCGTTGAGACCACCGAGTCCTGATCTCACTCACCTCCACCACCAATAGGAGAAAGAATGGCAAACTACACTGCCGCTGACATCAAGGAACTGCGCGAGAAGACCGGCGCCGGAATGATGGACGTCAAGAAGGCCCTCGACGAGGCTGACGGCGACCAGGCGAAGGCCATCGAACTCCTCCGCGTGAAGGGCCTCAAGGGCGCCACCAAGCGCGAAGGCCGTGCCACCTCCGACGGACTCGTCGCGACCTTCGTCGACGGCGGCGTCGGCACCATGATCGAGCTCGACTCGGAGACCGACTTCGTCGCGAAGTCGCAGCGCTTCATCGACCTCGCCGACGAAGTCCTCGCACTCGCCGTGTCGAACAAGTCCGAGTCGGCCGAAGCGCTGCTCTCGGTCGAGGCCGACGGCAAGACCGTCGCCCAGTTCATCACCGAGTCCGGTGCCGCCCTGGGCGAGAAGGTCGACCTGCGCCGCGTCGGCCGCCTCGAGAGCCAGAAGGTGGAGTCCTACCTCCACCGCACGAACAAGGACCTGCCCCCGCAGGTCGGCGTTCTCTTCGGCTACGAAGGCGACGACCAGACCGTGGCCCACGATGTCGCCGTGCACATCGCCGCGCTGGCTCCGAAGTACTTCTCCCGTGAAGACGTCCCCGCCGAGCTCGTCGAGAATGAGCGCCGCATCGCCGAGGACACCGCGAAGAACGAAGGCAAGCCCGAACAGGCTCTGCCGAAGATCATCGAAGGCCGCGTCAACGGCTTCTTCAAGGAGAACTGCCTGCTCGACCAGGGATTCGCCAAGGATCCCAAGCAGACCGTGGGCAAGGTCCTCGAGGCCGCAGGCCTCAAGGCGACCGGCTTCCTCCGCTACCGCGTGGGAGCCTGAACCGCCGCTTGATCATTGCGGGACTCGCCTGAGCCTCCCGTGCGATCCGATGACGGGGTCGGACCGATTGGTCCGGCCCCGTTTTCGCTAGACTGACCCAGACGAACCACCCGGATCGGCGCTGCCTGCGGCGGCGCCGAACGCATGGAAGAAGGACCTCAATGACATCCACCCCGGTACACGAATCGAGTCACGCCAGCCGTGCGGTGCGCACCCACCGCCGTCGCGTGCTCCTCAAGCTCTCCGGCGAGGTCTTCGGCGGTGGCAGCATCGGCGTCGACCCCGATGTCGTCGCTGCCGTCGCCCGGGAAGTCGCCCCCACCGTCGACGAGGTGGAAGTGAGCATCGTCGTCGGCGGCGGCAACTTCTTCCGCGGCGCCGAACTCTCCCAGCGCGGCATGGACCGCACCCGCGCCGACTACATGGGCATGCTCGGCACCGTGATGAACTGCCTCGCCCTCCAGGACTTCCTCGAACAGCTCGGCGTCGACACCCGCGTCCAGACCGCGATCCCCATGTCGCAGGTCGCCGAGTCCTACATTCCCCGCCGCGCGATGCGGCACATGGAGAAGAACCGCGTCGTCATCTTCGGCGCCGGCGCCGGTCTGCCCTACTTCTCCACCGACACCGTCGCCGCCCAGCGCGCCCTGGAGATCCACGCCGACGAGGTGCTCATCGCCAAGAACGGCGTCGACGGCGTCTACACCGCCGACCCGAAGATCGACCCCAACGCGGTCAAGATCGACGAGATCACCTACCAGGAGGCGCTGCAGAAGGGCCTCAAGGTCGTCGACGCCACTGCGTTCTCCCTCTGCATGGACAACAAGCTGCCCATGCACGTCTTCGGCATGGAAGGCGAGGGCAACCTGCGCAAGGCCATCGCCGGGGAGAAGATCGGCACCCTGGTCAAGTAGCCCAAACCGCAACGGTCCGTGTCAGCACAACGTGACGTCGGACCCATAGAATGTTCACACAGCTCCAATCGACTGAAAAGAGTGTCTCGTGATTGAAGAAACACTGGCAGAGGCCAGGGAGAAGATGGACAAGGCCGTGGAATTCACGCAAGAGGACTTTGCGTCGATCCGCACCGGCCGCGCGAATCCCGCCCTCTTCGCGAACATCGAGATCGACTACTACGGCGCTCCGACGCCGCTGCAGCAGCTCGCGTCGTTCCAGACGCCGGAAGCCCGCACGATCCTCGTCACCCCCTACGATCGGGGCACCCTCGGCGACATCGAGACCGCTCTGCGCAACTCCGACATCGGCGCCAACCCGGCCAACGACGGCAACGTCATCCGCGTCGTTCTGCCCGACCTCACCGAGGAGCGCCGCAAGGAGTACGTGAAGATCGTCAAGGGCAAGGCCGAAGACGGCAAGGTCTCGATCCGCAACATCCGCCGCCACGCGAAGGAGACCCTCGAGCGGATCAAGAAGGACGGCGAAGCCGGCGAGGACGAGGTCACCCGGTCGATCTCCGAACTCGACGACATCACGAAGAAGAAGGTCGACGCCATCGACAAGCTGCTCGCCCAGAAGGAAGCCGAGCTGCTCGAGGTCTGATGATCGCGTTGACCGGGCCGAACAGTCCCACCTCCGATCCGACCCCCGAGAAGGGGTCGGATCGGGGTACCCCTGCATCGGCCGAGCAGGCTTCCCCCGCGCCCATCCCGCCCCCACCGTCGTCACCGCCGACGGTGCCGGCGTGGACCGCGGGGGCTCCTGCGCCGACTCCTGAGACCCCCGCGGCTACCGCCGAGGCTCCTGCCCCGCCCGCAGGGGCTCCTGCGCAGAAGCCGTTCCCGAGGCGGCGTGACCTGCGCGGCACCGACACCGTCTACACCCAGGAGACGCTTGCCGCCGAGGTGGAGGTCGAGGTCGTCCCCGAACCCAAGGACTACGGCCGGGCCGGCCGCAACCTCCCCGCGGCGATCGGGATCGGGCTGCTCATCGGCGGAGTCGTCCTCGTCTCCCTGATCTTCTTCCCCGTCTCCTTCCTCTTCATCATCCTCGTCGCGATCGTCGCCGCGATGTGGGAGCTGGCGAACGCGCTCTCCCGCTCGGGCTCTCTCGTCTCGCGCATCCCGACGATGATCTCCGCGGCCTGCATGGTCGTCGCCACCTACTTCGGCGGCCGCGAGGCACTGTGGGTGACCTTCGCCGCGAGCGCCGGCGCCGTCATGCTCTTCACGATGGTCGAACGCCGCAAGAACGCCGTCAAGGACGTCTCCCTCTCGCTCTTCGCGCTCACCTACGTCGGCCTCATGGCCTGCTTCGTCGTCTACCTGCTCACCCAGCCCGACGGCAACCTCTACGTCATCCTCTTTCTCGCCAGCGTCGTCGCCTCCGACACCGGCGGCTACGTCTTCGGCGTCCTCTGGGGCAAGCACCCCATCGCCCCGCGGATCTCGCCGAAGAAGTCCTGGGAGGGCTACCTCGGTTCGGTCGTCTTCACCGCCGCCGTCGCCACGACGCTGGCCGTCACCCTCTTCGACGCCCCGTTCTGGACCGGGCTGGTCATCGGCGTCGTCATCCCCGCGTTCGCCACCCTCGGCGACTTCAGCGAATCGATGATCAAACGCGACCTCCACCTCAAGGACATGGGCACCCTGCTGCCCGGCCACGGCGGCGTCATGGACCGCCTCGACTCGATCCTCCCAACCGCGCCCGTCGCGCTGGTCATGTTCTCCTTCCTCCCCGGCTACCTCTGAGCGGTCCCGGCTCTGCCTCGCCGAGGCGGTCCGCCGAGGTTCGCCTCACACTGCGGTCCCGGAACTGAGTGGAGTCCGGGCGACCATGAGACAATAAGGAAGTGAATTCACCAGCCGGAAGCAGACAGGTCAGGCCCGTCGTCGAGCACGCCGACGGAACCACGTCGACAACGCCGATGCGCGACGGTCGCCCGCTGCTGAACTTCAAATCCCCCCGTGTCACCCAGCCGCAGCAGCATCTGGCGGACATGACGATGGACGAACGCGTCGCGGCCGTCACCGAGATGGGTCTGCCCGCGTTCCGCGCCAAGCAGCTCTCCACCCACTACTTCACGCGGTATCACACGGATGTCGAGTCGATGACCGACCTGCCCAAGGACCTGCGCACACCCCTGCAGGAGCGCTTCTTCCCGCCCCTGCTCACCGAGGTGCGCCGTCTGACGACGACCAACGGGGACACGATCAAATTCCTTTGGCGCCTCTTCGACGGCGCTCTCGTCGAATCCGTGCTCATGCGCTACCGCAACCGCATCACGCTGTGCGTCTCGAGCCAGTGCGGGTGCGGCATGAACTGCCCGTTCTGCGCCACCGGTCAGCAGGGTCTGACCCGGAACATGTCGACGGCCGAGATCGTCGAACAGGTCATCCGCGCCAACCAGGCCATCGCCGCCGGTGAACTCGCCCCCGCGAAGGCGAACACCGATGCCGACGACGAGGTCGCCCTCGGCGCCGAAGCCGACGAGGAGCAGGGGGAGACCCCCGGCGAGACCGACTCCACGGGGCCCGGCGCGGGCACGGCCGCCTCGGCGGGAGGACCCGAGAGGGTGACGAACATCGTCTTCATGGGCATGGGCGAACCCCTGGCCAACTACAAACGCGTGATGAACGCGGTGCGCCGCTTCGTCGCCCCGGCCCCCGAGGGCCTCGGCATGTCGGCGCGCCGGATCACGGTGTCGACGGTCGGGCTCGTGCCCGGCATCAACAAGCTCGCCGCCGAGGACATCCCCGTGACCTTCGCGCTCAGCCTCCACGCCCCCGACGACGAACTCCGCGATGAGATGATCCCGGTGAACACGCGGTGGAAGGCCGACGAGGCCATCGACGCCGCCTACAACTACTACAAGGTCACCGGTCGACGCGTGAGCATCGAATACGCGCTGATCAAGGACATGAACGACCACGCGTGGCGCGCGGACCTGCTCGCGAAGAAGCTCATCGCGCGCGGGCGCGGCTGGGTGCACGTCAACCCCATCCCGCTCAACCCGACCCCGGGTTCGGTGTGGACCGCCTCGGACCCGGCTGTGGCCGACGAATTCGTCCGCCGCCTCGTCGACGCGGGCGTGCCGACGACGATCCGCGACACCCGCGGCTCCGACATCGACGGAGCCTGCGGCCAGCTCGCCGCCGCGGACTGAGCCGGCGGCGGACCGAGCCGGCTGCGGCCCGACCCCGCTGCGGACCGACCCGGCCGGCCGGTCCCTGCTGACCCGACGGGACCGAATCGGCTCGCCGATGACGACCTGCCTGCCGCCTGCCGCGGCACACGACCGATGCTTCCATCTATCATGGTGGAAACGACACACGCTAAACGGAGGAATCATGGCGGACACGACGTTCCCCCGCATGTCCGGATGGAAGAACGGCTACGACCCGAAGCAGGTCGACAGCTTCTTCAAGAGGGCCAGGGAGTCCTTCGAACGACCCACCCCGCAGCCCGGTGACCTCGACTCCCGGGCCGTGCGCACCGTCGGCTTCGACCTCGTCCGCAAGGGCTACCACGTCGCCGTCGTCGACGCCGCCCTCGACCGTCTCGAGGACGCCTTCGCCAAGCAGGCCCGTGACCGGCTCATCGCCCAATCCGGTCAGGATGCTTGGGTGCAGGAGCTCACCCGCGTCGCCGCGTCCCTGCGGGGACGCCTCGTCCGGGAGTCGGGGGAGCGGTTCGACAACCCGCCCGCCAGCGTCATCGGCTACGACATCGCCCAGGTCGACGACATGTGCGAGAAGGTCAACTCCTACTTCACCCAGGGTGTCGCGATGAGCGTCGACCAGGTCCGCCGCGTCCTGTTCAAGACCGCGAAGGGCAACAAGGCCTACGACGAGGACCAGGTCGACGCGTTCATCGACCGCGTCGTCGAGGTGATGGCCTCCGTTGACTGACTTCCACTACTTCACCAAACCCGACGCGTCGACCCCCGGCACCCTCAACCCGGTCTACGAGGTCCTCGACTACCCGATCGTCATGGGGCGCGCCGACGACACCGTCGTCACCGGGGACGTCCCGGAGACCCCGCTCGTCGACGGCCGCGAGGTCACCGACCCTCGCCTCATCAAGGCGCTGTCCGTGCCGGTCGAACTCGACCGCGCCGAGGCGCTCGACCGGTCCGCGAAGCTCGCCGGCATTCTCCGGGCGATGGGTGTCGACAACGGGTCCACCCGTCTGCGCATCGCCCCCGACGTGCCTGCCGTCTCCCGTGCCCTGAGCATCCTGGCCGCCATGCGCCTCGGCGTCGTCGTCGACGCGCGCACCGGCGGGGCTGCCGGAGACGGTGCCGGCGGTGACAGTGCCGCCGGCGACGCCGATGCCGCTCCCGTTCTCGTCGATGTCGAGACCATCGACGCCGATCCGATCGCACCGGGCCGCGCCTCGGTCAAGGTCGTCCGCTCCCGCTTCGAGGGCGTGGGCGTGAGCATCGCCGGGCAGACGGCGAACCTCGACCAGGCGATGCGCGACTCCCGCGTCGAATCCGCCGAGGTCGTCGCCCTCGATCCGAACCGACTGCTCGTCCTCACCGACGACGGTCCGCTCACCGCCGCCGAGAGCCTGCCCTGGCTGCGGGAGACGCTGGGCACCGAGGGCTGATACGCGAACCGCCCCGCACCTCGGCGCTGGTGACGGCACGGAGGAACGGGGCGGGAACGACTGTGCCGGCCGGATTCCCCGACCGGCGCGCAGCCTCAGTTCGCGAAGGCGTTGATCCCGGTGAGAGCCCTGCCCAGCGTGAGCTGGTGGACCTCATGGGTGCCTTCGTAGGTGAGCACGGTCTCGAGGTTGACGGCGTGACGCAGCGGCGGGTACTCGCTCGTGATGCCCGAACCGCCGAAGAGCGCACGCAGGTCCCGGCAGACGTTCATCGCCGTGTCGACGTTGACCATCTTGCCCAGGCTGATCTGCTCGGGGCGCACACCCTTCTCGGAGTCCTTGAGCCGGCCGAGGTGAGCGGCGAGCAGCGTGATCTGCGAATACTGGCCGAAGGCCTTCGCGAGCTTCTGCTGCGAGATCTGGAACGAGGAGATCGGACGGTCGAACTGGATCCGGGTCCCCGTGTACTCGATGGCCGAGAGCAGGGCGTCGCGGGCGGCACCCGTGACACCGAAGACGATGCCGAAGCGGGCCTCGGACAGGCAGCTCAGCGGGGCCTTGAGTCCCTTCGCCTTCGGCAGCATCGCATCCTCGGGGAGGCGGACGTTGTCGAGGACGATCTCACCGGTGATCGAGGCGCGCAGCGAGATCTTGCGGTGGATCTCCGGGGTCTGGACGCCCTCGGTGTCCGAGGGGACGACGAAGCCGCGGATGACCGGGCGGCCCTTGTCGTCGGTCTCCTCGGTCTTCGCCCACACGACCATGACGTCGGAGACCGGCGAGTTGGTGATCCACATCTTCGCGCCGTTGAGGATCCAGTCAGAGCCGTCGCGGCGGGCCGTGGTCTTCATGCCCGACGGGTCGGAGCCGACGTCGGGTTCGGTCAGACCGAAGCAGCCGAGCGCCTTGCCGGCGGCCATCTTCGGCAGCCACTCCTCCTTCTGCGCCTCCGAACCGTAGTGGTGGATGGCGAACATCGCGAGCGATCCCTGCACGGAGACGAGCGAACGCAGTCCCGAGTCGATGGCCTCGAGCTCACGGCAGGCGAGACCGTACTGGGTGGCCGTCGACCCGCCGCAGCCGTAGCCCTCGAGGTGCATGCCGAGCACGCCGAGCTCACCGAGGCCCTCGGCGAGCTCACGGGCGGGAATCGTCGCATCGAGGAAGTAGTCGCCGATCTTCTCGCGGACGTTCTCGTCGAGCCACTTGCGGACGACGTGCGCGAACTCGAGGTCATCGGCGTCGAAGACCGAATCCAATCCCAGAATCTCATCGGGGCTCATCGTTGCACTCATCTATACCTCTCTCGCCATTGATCTGGTGTGCTTCGCCCACGCCGAGAACTCCTGTGTCGAGTCATTTCCCAGAGAACTTTGGCATCATCGGTAGGCGTGAACGAACGTAATGTCATTGTAGTCGGGTCGACCGGGTCGGTCGGCACTCAGGCCCTCGACGTCCTGGCCGAGAACGCAACGGATTTCGCAGTCGTCGGCCTCGCCGCAGGGTCCCAGATCGACCTTCTGCTGGGGCAGGCGCTCGACTTCTCCGTCCCCGTCATCGGGCTGACCTCGCCCCCTGCCGGCGGCGAAGCAGAAGTGCGGAAACGGTTGTCAGAACTCGCCGCAGACCGCGGAATCGATGTTCCCGTGTCCGAGATTCATCTGGGAGACACCGCCGCCGAGGCAGTCGCCGCCCATTCCGCCGACATCGTCCTCAACGCGGTGACCGGTGCCGCCGGGCTCGGCGCGACCCTCGCGGCCCTTGCGGCCGGCACCGATGTGGCTCTGGCGAACAAGGAGTCCCTCATCATCGGCGGCTCTCTCGTCCTCGACGCCGCCGCAGCCTCGGGGGCCAGGCTCATCCCCGTCGACAGCGAGCATTCGGCGATCGCGCAGGCCCTGCGCTCAGGCACCCACGGTGAAGTCGCCAAGCTCGTCATCACCGCCTCGGGCGGGCCGTTCCGCGGCATGACCCGGGAAGCGCTGAGCCGGGTCACTCCCGCCCAGGCGCTCAAGCATCCGACATGGTCGATGGGGTCGATGATCACGATCAACTCGGCCACCCTCGTCAACAAGGGGCTCGAAGTCATCGAGGCCCACCTGCTCTTCGGCATCGACTTCGACCACATCGAGGTCGTCGTCCACCCGCAGAGCCAGATCCATTCGATGGTCGAGTTCGCCGATGCCTCGACGATCGCCCAGATCTCCCCACCCGATATGCGACTGCCCATCGCGTACGCCCTGGGCACCCAGGACGACGGCAGCACGAGGCGGATCGCCTCGGGGGCCGTGCCGAACAACTGGGGTCAGCCCATGCACTGGTCGTTCGAACCGGTCAACCATGTCGCGTTCCCCGCGCTCGGCCTCGCCATCGAGGCGGGGAAGAAGGCGCGCAGCTACCCGGCGGTCTTCAACGCCGCCAACGAGGTCCTCGTCGAGGCGTTCATCGCCGGCGACATCCCGTTCACGGGAATCGACTCGGGGCTGGAGAAGGCACTGGCCGTGCACGAGCCGGCACCCGAGCACACGGTCGAGACCGTGCTCGCCGCCGATGCCTGGGCAAGGGACTTCGCCCGGGAGCATGTCGCCGGTCAGGCCGGCTCCGTCCAGCCCGGCTCCCGCACGGCTGTCGCCGCCGGTGCTGCGGGCGAGGGCGTACGATGACCGCGGTCCTCTTCATCATCGGGATCCTCCTCTTCCTGCTGGGGATCTCGATCTCGATCGCCCTCCACGAACTCGGCCACCTCACCCCGGCGAAGAAGTTCGGGGTCAAGGTCACCCATTACATGGTCGGATTCGGTCCGACCCTCTTCTCGTTCAAGCGCGGTGAGACCGAGTACGGGATCAAGGCGCTGCCGCTGGGCGGATTCATCGCGATGCCGGGCATGTACCCGCCGCTCGAGGCGACGAAGAAGCGCATGGGGGAGCCCGCCCTCACCGCCCCGGTCGATGACGAAGCCACGACCGACCGCCTCGGCGAGGCGGCAGCGACGCCGGCGGCATCGACAACCCCGGACCCCGAGACTCAGCCGGCAGGGTCGAGCGATGAGGACGTCCTCGGCGCGGACGCAGACGGCACACGGCCGCGGAAGCGGAAGGGGCGGCTGTTCGAGAACACGATGGCCGATGCCCGGGAGATGTCGAACGACGAGATCGCGCCGGGGGAGGAGCATCGAACGTTCTACGCGCTCAGTGTGCCCAAGCGGCTCGTCGTCATGTTCGCCGGACCGTTCGTCAACCTCGTCCTCGGGATCATCATCATGGCGATCTCGCTCATGGGGATCGGCGTGATGACGCCGACGACGACGGTGGCCACCGTCGTCGAGTGCGCCGTGCCCGCCTCGGAGGCGGCGCAGCGCCCGGCCGCGCAGCAGAACACGTGCCAGCCCGGCGACCAGCTCACCCCCGCGTGGGAGGCCGGGTTCAAACCCGGCGATGAGATCACCTCGGTGGCCGGGGTGAAGACCGGAAACTGGGACGAACTCTCCTCCGTCATCAAGGACCACGCCGGTGAACGGGTCGAGATCGACTACGTCCGTGACGGACAGGCGCAGACGGTGACCGTGCCGATCATCGCCCACGAGCGCCCGCGCGTCGACGATCGCGGACGGCCGATGACGAACCCCGACGGCACCCCGCAGACCGTGACGCAGGGATTCCTCGGCATCGGTCCCGTCCAGGAGCGACAGCCGCTGCCGCTGGACGAGTTCCCCGGTGCGGTATGGGATCAGGTCACCGGAGTGTTCAAGGCCATCATCACCCTGCCCGTCAAGCTCGTCGACATCACCCAGGTCGCGACCGGCGCGAAGGAACGCGACGCGGAAGGACTCGTCGGCATGGTCGGCGTCGGCCGGGTCGCCGGTGAGATCGTCTCGACCGATGAGCTGCAGGTCGTCGAGAAGGCGCAGCTGGGCCTCGGCGTGCTCGGTTCCCTCAACATCTTCCTCTTCGCGTTCAACATGATCCCGCTGCTGCCGCTCGACGGCGGACACATCGCCGTCGCCCTCTATGAGGGGGCCAGGCGGCGGATCAACCGCTGGCGGGGCCGAGGGAAGATCGGGCCGTTCGACACCGCGAAGCTGCTGCCGCTCACGTATGTCGTCATCAGTCTCATGCTCGCCATGACGGCGCTGCTCGTCTACGTCGACCTCGTCAAACCGATCACCCTCGACGCGATCTTCCGTTCGGCCGGGTAAGACGGTGACGCGCCGGCGCATCGACCTCGACCTCGACGTCCATCGCGGGGCCGCGGAGTCGTTCGGGCACGGCTCCCTCGTCGACGGCGCACGGCTGCCCCATGCGGGGCGAGAGTTCCTCAGGGGTCCCGACGGTCCGCCGCCGACGGTGTGCGCGGCGACCGCAGATGGGTGGGCAGGTCCCAGCGTGCCGGTCCTCGTCCGCGGTGCCGCAAGGATCGTGCCCCTGGCGTGGCGCGGAGACGTCTCCCGCGGAGGCGGAACCGGGGTGAGCGCCGAAGAGGTCGAGGCCTACCGCTTCGCGATCGAAGCGGACGGCATGCAGTGGGCAGGGTACTGGCACATGATCGACCTCGAGGAGCAGCCCGTCGACCGCATCGGAGAGTACGCGACAGCGCTTCGCAACGCGGGTGGCACCCGAGCCGAACGCTGGGTCCTCAGTCCGACGCTCGGTGCTGTCCTCGTGTGGGCCGGTGACGTCGATCGCGGCGACGCCTCGCTTGCACTGCACATCGTCCCCGCCGACTGGGTCTCCGATGTCAGCTGGGTGACCCGGAATCGGGGGCCCGATTCGGCGGGCGACCTCGACGTGCGCTGGTCGTGGGCCGACGTCATCGCGCTGACCGGCGAACACGGGTCGCCGACGACATGACGGATGACCCCACGGGAGTGATCGCGCCCCGCCGCTGACGGCGTCGTCTCGCCGCCGTCCACGCGACGGTCGCCGTCTGCGCAGAGGTCGCCGCCGTCCACGCGACGGTCGCAGTCGGCGCCTCGGACTCAGTCGCTCAGGGTGATCGCCTGCACGTCGCCGAGGTGGTCGAGCCGGACCGTGACCGTCACTCCTTCCGCGATCGCCACCGATCCGAGCAGACGGTGCTCCATCGTCAGGTCGTCGACCGTGACCGGCCGGGTCATGTCGACGCCGTTCTCTCTCACCCATTCCGCGGTGCGTTCCCTCCTCTCCGCTCGCGGTTCGTCGAGGTCCATGTTCACCGCGAAGTGCGCATCGGCGAACGCGTCGTCCCAGTTCAGGGTCGCAGCGACGGCACCGAGCACGGTTCTGCCCGTCCGCGGCCCCGACGGCAGCGGGTGAGTTGCTGCGGGGACGGACTCGCGGGCGAGGACGGGTGTCGCACTGACCAATGGCTCATCGGTTCCGAGGTCAGGGATCTCCTCGGCCCGTCCGGTCGCAGTCAGCCAGCCGGCGTCGACGGCATCGCGGACGATGCGCTCGGCCGGGTAGTACGTCGTGTTGCCGAGCACGACGATGCCGAAATCGAGGTCGGGGAACCACCGCATGTGCGAGCCGTAACCGGGGTAGCCGCCCGAATGGCAGAGCACCGTCCCGAAACGGGAGTCGGCCCGGTGCATGAGCCCGTAGCCGTAGTGGACCTCCTCCGTGTGGTGGCGGCTGGTCTCGACGGAGATCGGGCGCCGCGGCTGCTGGTTGTCGGCGAGCACATGCGACCACGCTCCGGGGGCCGTGCTCGCCTCGGAGTCGAGTGAGTCCATGTGGACGTTCATCCAGTTGCAGATGTCGGCGACCGTGGAGACCATGCCGCCGATCGGGGAGAACGCACCGGGCCGAGTGGGTGCGAGAGGGTGTGCTCCGCCGTACCGGTCGATGCGCAGCCCGGGGACGAGGTCGGGGAAGTCGGCGACGTCGAACCCGGTGCGGGTCATCTGCAGGGGAGCGGTCACCTCGGTGGTCACCATCTCCGGGAACGTTCGTCCGGTCACGGATTCGGCGGCGAGGCCGAGCAGCGCATAGCCGAGGTTGCAGTACTCGAAACCGGTGCCCGGTTCGGCGATGGGGATGAGCGGGCGTTGGAGGAAGGTGAGGAAGTCGAAGGTGCTCATCGACTCCATCCGGTCCGCCCACGGATCGTCCTTGGCGAATCCGGTGCCCATCGTCAGGCATTCGCGGGCGGTGAGCTCGCCGACGGCGGTGCCCTTGAGGTCGGGGACCATGAAGTACATGGGGTAGTCGTAGTTGAGTCCGCTGTTCTCGAGCGAACCCATGATCGCGGCCGTGAACGACTTCGTCATCGACGCGATCCGGTAGGGCCGGTGCGGACTCGGCGACACTGCCTGCGCATCGCCCGGCCCGCGCCGGTGGAGCACCCCGTAGGACAGCTCGCCGCCGATCGCCGCCAGCTCGTCGGCGGCACGACGCAGACGAGCCGTGACGACGTCGAGGTCGGGGCGCACGAATTCGTTCATCGGGTCTCACCGGAATTCGACTCAGCCGTGGCTGCCCGCCGTGCGGGAATCTCTCCGTCGGGTAAGTCATGTCCGAGCAGAGCCCTGAGCGACGTCTGCGGGTCGGTGCGCCGAGACACCGCGTAGAGAATGGTGCCGAGGACGAACCAGACGAGGAGGATGAGGTACTCCGAGGGCCACACGAGAGAGGAGCCCGTGCCCGGCCACAGGGCGAGGACGATGACCGCAAGCGCGCCGACCGCACCGACGACGCTGAGCACGGTGGCCGGCAGCGATCGGGGCACGCGTGAGGCCGGCAGCCGAAGATTGGCGATGACGACCATGATCCACACGACGCCGAGGTAGATCCCGCCAGTGTCGAGGAACCACGTCACCGCCCCGGGCCCCAGCCAGCCCAGACCCAAGGTGATGACGAGGGTGAAGACCAGGGCCGTGCGGGGCGTGCCCGTGCGTTCGTCGACGGCAGCCAACCGGCGAGGCAACAGGTCGGCCCGACCCATCGCGACGAGGATCCGCGAGGAGGCGACGAAGAGGCCGAGGAAACTCGTGAGCAGACCGAGCACCGCGATGCCGTAGGCGACGGTGCTCAGGGCGGGGAACCCTGCGGCCCGGAACGCATCGACAGTGCCGAGCTTCATCGCCGCGACCTCCTCCCACGGTTGGACCCACGCGGTGGCGAGGAGGACGAGGACGTAGAAGCTGCCGGCCACGATCACCGTCCACACGACTGTCAGCCCGATCTTGCGCGGGGAGATCTTCGCGTCCTCGGCGAGCACGGCGACGAGTCCGAAGCCGGCGAGGAATGTCATCCCGGGCACGACGAAGCGCAGCGTGTCGAGCAGCGGGGAGGCGTCGGGGGCGAAGGCCGGGAAGAAGTTCTCCGGACTGCCGACGGTGAACCCCGTGACGATGAGAGCGAGGCCGCCGAGGATGATGAGGGCGAACATGAGGATCTGCACCTGGGCTCCGACGCTGATCCCGAACCAGTTGAGCGCGAAGAACGCGAACGTCAGTGCGACGCCGATCGCCAGCCCCGGCAGGTACACGGTTTCGCCGTTGATCGTGTAGAGCTGGAGCGTGTCGAGCGCGGGGATGAACCGGCCGAGCAGGTAGCCGAAGGCCGTGACGTAGAACGCGAGCGAGGAGACGTAGGCGCCCAGAAGCATCCACCCGGTGAAGAAGGACGGGCCGCGACCGAGCGCGGCGAAGGAGAAGACGACCTCCCCGCCGGCCCGCGGGAACGCCTGGGCGAGGCGCGCGTACGCGAGCGCCACACACGCGGCCAGGGCCACGCCGAGGCACAGACCGAGGATGACGCCGCCGGCCCCGTAGGCGGCGAAGAATGTGGAGTTCGTGTAGATCCAGCTCGCCCCGACCACGCCTGCGACTCCGAAGGCCAGCAGTTGGAGGGTTCCGAGGCTCTTCCTCAGCTCGCTCATGATCACTCCCTCGTCGACGACACCGGACTGCTCCGCACCCTACCGAAGACCACTGACATGTCGTGACGGCGATCACGGCTGTGACTGCGGACGCCTTGGCACTGACAGGCAACGCCCAGGTCGTGAGGGATCCCACCGGGGCCGACCGGTTGCAGAGGCAGTTGTCGTCCTACAATGAGACTGACTCGTACTTACCCGGCTGCGACGGCTGCGATCCAGCCGCTGACAGCCGAAATGAAGGGATCGTCTTCGTGACATCGGTCAACCTCGGAATGCCCGCGCCTCCGCCTCCCGTCCTCGCACCTCGGCGGAAGACCCGGCAGATCCACGTCGGGAAGGTGGGAGTCGGATCCGACTACCCGATCAGCGTGCAGTCGATGACGACGACGCCGACGACGGACATCAACGCGACCCTCCAGCAGATCGCCGAGCTCACCGCCTCCGGCTGCGACATCGTCCGCGTCGCCTGCCCCTCGGCCGACGACGCCGCCGCTCTGCCTGCCATCGCGCAGAAGTCGCAGATCCCCGTCATCGCCGACATCCACTTCCAGCCGAAGTACGTCTACGCCGCGATCGACGCCGGCTGTGCCGCCGTGCGCGTCAACCCCGGCAACATCCGCAAGTTCGACGACCAGGTGAAGGAGATCGCCGCCGCAGCCAAGGACGCCGGGACCTCGATCCGCATCGGCGTCAACGCCGGATCCCTCGACAAGCGGATCATGGAGAAGTTCGGCAAGGCCACCCCTGAGGCCCTCGTCGAATCCGCCGTCTGGGAGGCCTCGCTGTTCGAAGAGCACGACTTCCACGACTTCAAGATCTCCGTCAAGCACCACGACCCCGTCATCATGGTCCGGGCGTACGAGATGCTCGCCGAACGCGGCGACTGGCCCCTCCACCTCGGCGTCACCGAGGCGGGACCGGCGTTCCAGGGCACGATCAAGTCCGCGACGGCCTTCGGTGCCCTGCTCTCCCGCGGCATCGGCGACACGATCCGCGTCTCGCTGTCCGCGCCGCCGGTCGAAGAGGTCAAGGTCGGCAATCAGATCCTCGAGAGCCTCAACCTCAAGCCGCGCAAACTCGAGATCGTCTCGTGCCCGTCCTGCGGTCGCGCCCAGGTCGACGTCTACACGCTCGCCGAGAAGGTCACCGCCGGACTCGAGGGCATGGAGGTGCCGTTGCGCGTGGCCGTCATGGGCTGCGTCGTCAACGGTCCCGGCGAAGCCCGCGAAGCCGACCTCGGGGTGGCCAGCGGCAACGGCAAGGGCCAGATCTTCGTCAAGGGCGAGGTCATCAAGACCGTTCCCGAATCGCTCATCGTCGAGACCCTCATCGAAGAGGCCATGCGCATCGCCGAGGACTCCGACGTTCCCTCCGGTCCGCCGGAAGTCGTCGTCGGCTGAGAGATCCGGATGTGTTGAGAATCGCTCCACTCGGGCATCGGCACACGGCGTGGCTCAAGAGCCAGCTGACCCTCAACCCGTGCGAGAACGTCTACCTGCTCGCGCTCCTCAACGTCACCGGCACCGCACAGACCGGCTCACCCGGGGGGACGCTCTACGGCATCTTCGACGGTGACCGCCCGGTCGCCGCGTACTGGGTGGGCGGGAACATCATCCCCGTCTCGGCGACCCCGGCGACGAACGAGGTGCTCGCGCGCAAACTCAACGCCGACGGACGCTCCTCGTGCTCGCTCATCGGCCGGCGCGAAGTCATCATGGACCTCGACAGCCGGCTCAACTGGGGCCGACCCCGCGGCGTCCGCGACCGCCAGCCGCTGCTGGCGATCAGCTCCGACCCGCTCGTCGACCCCGACCCCGATGTCAGCCTCGCGACCGTCGACCAGCTGCCGACCGTGTTCCCCGCCAGCGTCGACATGTTCACCAAAGAGGTCGGGTTCTCACCCGTCGAAGGCGGGGAGTCGAGCTACCTCGCCCGGGTCCGCGGCATCATCCGCGGCGGAAACTGCTTCGTCCGCGTCGACACGAGACTCCCGCAGGGCGGTCCAGCGCCGAGGTGGCCGGCCACCGACCGTGCCGAACAGGTCCTGTTCAAGGCCGACATCGGCATCCGCTCACCCCGGATCGTCCAGGTCCAGGGCGTGTGGGTCCACCCCGAGGTGCGCAACCAGGGTCTGGGTGCGGCGGGCATGGCCGCCGTCGTCGCCCAGACCCGAGCGGCCGGGCACCCGACCGTGAGTCTCTACGCCAACGACTACAACGAGGCGGCCCTGCGGATGTACCGACGGGTCGGCTTCGACCAGGTCGGGACGTTCGCCACCGTCATGTACTGATCCGGGCAACCCTCCGGGCGGCGGCCGCGCAACTTGTCGAGCTCACGGCGGTCCTTCTTCGTCGGCCGCCCGAGGCCCTTGTCGCGTTTGGGGACGAAGCCGCGCAGCGCCGGATCGGGGGCCGGAGTGAGATCCTCGTACGCGCCCACAGCGATCTGGGCCCCCGGCCTCGTCGGGAGGATGCCCGTGATCCTCCAGACGAACTCGGCGCCTGACTTGCGCACCCGCACCTCCTGGCCGATCGTCACCTTCTGCGCGGCCTTGACCCGCTGACCGTCGACCTGGACATGACCGCCGCGGCAGGCCTGCGTGGCCATGCTGCGGGTCTTGAACATCCGCACCGTCCACAGCCACACGTCGATGCGCACCGTGCGTCCCGGACTGCGATCGATCTCCATCGTCATGCCCTGGGCTCACTCTCCATCGAGACCGCCCCGGGCATCCTGGCGCAGCGCGATCTCCGAGCGGCGGGTGAAGGTCTGCGCGGGGCGACCACGGCCCTGTGTGACCGCGCGCCCCGTGGCGTCGAGCAGGGGCAACATCGTGCGCCGGAACGTGTCCGCCTGCAGCTCCTCCCCGGCGACGACCTCATGCAGGGCGCGCAGCTGGCGCAGCGAGAACTCCGCGGGCAGCAGACCGAACGGGTCGGGGGTGCGCTCGTGCAACGCCCGGAGCCGGTGCACGGCGACGCGGACGATCTCCTGATGCTCCTCGCTGAGCTCGTGGACGGCATGGACGGGCACGAGCTTGCGGGCGAGCCCGGACTCCGCGCCGGACTCCGCACCGTCGCCACCGTCGGCCCCGGACTCACCGGACTCGCCACCCTCGGCCCCAGGCACGCCATCGTCACCGCCGGCCGCCTCGGCGAGGCCGACATCATCGGCCGAGAGCACGTCGAGGTGGGCGACCGAGATCACCCAGCCGCGGTCGTCGCGGTCGGGCTGGTCGAAGACGTGGAGCTGGACGGGGGAGCGGTCGAGGAGGCGGGCCTTCTCGCGCAGGCACCGGGCGACCGCCTCGGCGAGACGCTCCTGCGGACGCAGGATCGAGCCGGGCAGCTGCCAGTGCCCGTCGCGGGCGAGGGTGAGGAGCACATGGAGGCCACGGTCGGGAACCGGGCAGAGGACGGCAGTGTCGACGGCGACCGAGGGCCGCGGAAACTGCGAAAGCTGGGTGGTGTCAGGCATGCTCTTCACGATCGGGTCAACGGAATCGACAGCGCTGACCAGTCTAGTTGCCCGGCTGAGCGGGGGAGAAACGAACCCCGCGGCGGCGAATGGACGCGCGCGCACGCGTGCGGATAGTCTTCGACTGATACCCCCAGCCCAAGGAGACACACCCATGGCCCTGCGCATGTCGTCGCTGTTCGTGCGGACACAGAAGGAAGACCCGGTCGGTGCCGAGGTCGCCAGCCACAAGCTGCTGCACAGGGCGGGCTACATCCGCAGGGCCGCCCCGGGCATCTACACGTGGCTGCCGCTCGGGCTCGCCGTGCTCCGCCGCATCGAGGCGATCGTGCGCGAGGAGATGGCCCGCGCCGGATCCCAGGAGGTCCACTTCCCGTCGCTGCTGCCCGCCGAGGTGTACAAGCAGTCCGGCCGCTGGGAGGCCTTCGGCCCCGACCTCTTCAGCCTCCAGGACCGGAAGAAGAACGACTACATCCTCGCGCCCACGCACGAGGAGTTCTTCACCCTCCTGGTCAAGGACCTCTACTCGTCGTACAAGGACCTGCCGCTGTCGATCTACCAGATCCAGACGAAGTACCGCGACGAGGCGCGCCCCCGCGCAGGCCTGCTGCGCGGACGCGAGTTCATCATGAAGGACGCGTACTCCTTCGACATCGACGATGCCGGCCTCGACGCCGCGTACGAGGCGATGCGCGTGGCCTACCTGCGCGCCTTCGCCCGCCTCGGCCTGCCCTGCCTGCCGGTCAAGGCGACCCCGGGTGCGATGGGCGGCTCGGGCACCGAGGAGTTCATCTACCCCTCCGAGGTCGGCGAGGACACGTTCGTCCGCTCGCCCGGCGGCTACGCCGCGAACGTCGAAGCCGTCACCTCGATCGTGCCCGCGGCGATCCCCTACGAGGGCACCCCTGCCGCCCATGTCGAGGACACCCCGGACACGCCGACGATCGAGACCCTCGTCGCCGCCGCGAACGCGAACCACCCCCGCAGTGACCGCGAGTGGACGGCCGCGGACACGCTGAAGAACGTCGTCTGCGCCCTCACCCATCCCGACGGCACCCGCGAGGTCATCGTCATCGGCCTGCCCGGTGACCGCGAAGTCGATCTCGACCGGGCCGCCGGCACCGGCATGCTCTCGAACGGTGAGGTCGACCTCGAAGCCGCCACCGCCGAGGACCTCGCGATGCACCCCGAACTCGTCAAGGGCTACATCGGCCCCGGCCTCGACCTCGACAACCCGGTCCTCGGGGCCGAGAGCGCCACGAAGCTGCGCTACTTCCTCGACCCCCGCGTCGTCGACGGCACCCGCTGGATCACGGGAGCCAACGAGCACGGCAAGCACGTCTTCGACCTCGTCGCCGGCCGTGACTTCGTCGCCGACGGCACGATCGAAGCCGCCGAGGTCGTCATCGGCGATCCCGCCCCGGACGGTTCGGGTCCCCTCGAACTCGCCCGCGGCGTCGAGATCGGCCAGATCTTCAAGCTCGGCCGCCGTTACGCCGAAGCCCTCGACCTCACCGTCCTCGACCAGAACGGCAAGGCGACGACCGTGACCATGGGCTCCTACGGCCTCGGAGTCACCCGGGTCATGGCCTGCATCGCCGAGGAGTACCACACCGATGCCGGTCTCCTCTGGCCCCAGCATCTGGCCCCCGCCGACGTCCACATCATCGCCGCCGGCAAGGGCGAGGACATCGCCGAGGCGGCCGAGCAGCTCACCGCCGACCTCGAATCCGAGGGCGTGAGCGTCCTCCTCGACGACCGCACGAAGGTCTCGCCCGGGTTCAAGTTCGCCGACGCCGAGCTCATCGGCATCCCCACCGTCATCGTCGTCGGCCGCGGCCTGGCCGACGGGGTCGTCGAACTCCGCAACCGGTTCGCCGATGAGAAGCGTGAGCTTCCCCTCGCCGAGGTGGTTCCCACGACCGTGGCCGACATCCGTGCCGCGTACGCCCGGGCGGCTGCGGCAGGCGACGCCGCGGTGACCGAGGACGCGATCGAAGCCGCGATCGACGATGCCGAGGCCGCCGCCGAGACCGCCGAGGCGGACTCCGCACCCCGGGCCTGACCCGCAGGCGATGAGCGAGGTCCTCACCGGAGGCATCGACGTCACCCTCGTCATGCTCCTGTGGCTGCTCGCCGCAGGGGCACTGGCGGGGTGGATCGACGCGGTCGTCGGCGGTGGGGGACTCATCCAGCTGCCGGCGCTCCTTCTCGTGCCGGGGATGACCCCGGTGCAGGCGGTCGCGACGAACAAGGTCGGGTCGATCGCCGGCACGACCGCCTCGGCGGTGACCTACCTCAGACGGGTCACCCCGGACCGGTCGGCGACGATCCCCGCGGCGGCGACCGCGTTCCTCGGCGCCGTCCTCGGGGCGAAGCTGGCCACCCTCGTGCCGAGTCAGCTGTTCACCCCGATCATCCTCGCAGCCCTCGTCGCCGTCGGACTCTTCACCCTGCTCAACCCCAGCCTCGGCGCCGATGCCAGCCTCCGGTTCGGGGAGACCTCGAAGCGCCACCATGCGCTGTCGTGGCTCATCGGGCTCATCGTCGGCATCTACGACGGGGTGCTCGGGCCCGGCACCGGATCGTTCCTCGTCATCGCGTTCGTCTCGATCATCGGCTTCTCCTTCCTCCAGGCCTCGGCGACGGCGAAGGTCGTCAACTGGGCGACGAACTTCGGCGCGCTCGTCTACTTCGTCCCCGACGGCCAGGTGGTGTGGCTGCTCGGTCTCGTCGTCGCCGCCGGCAACGTCACCGGCGGGATCATCGGGGCGCGCACGGCGATCGCGAAGGGCTCGGGGTTCGTGCGCATCGTCTTCATCGTCGTGGTCTCGGCGATGGTGCTCAAGCTCGGCTACGACGTCGTCACCGACCTCATCCGGTGACGGCGCGCTGTCTCTGAGGCCCGCCGCTGCGCGGGCGAGGGGCCCGCTTCAGCCGATGGCTTTGAGGGCGTGCGCGTCGACGCCTGCGACGTCGGCGCCCGAGAGGGCGCGGGCGACCCACAGCGAGCGCGCCGCATCGGCGAGCGACTCGGGTGAGCCGCCGCGGGCCGAGCGCAGATACCAGAACATGTTCGTCACCTCACGGGCGACCGCGGCACCGATCCCGTACTGCGGGTCGATGCCGGCATGGACGGCGAGATCGGCGGCGAAGCCCCGCAGCCAGGCCGCCTGATCACGGGGGATGCGCGCGGGGATCTCGCCGAGGCGGTTCCACAGCACGGGTGCGATCGTGTACGCGGTCGGTCCCGACAGCGGCTGCGGGTCGATCGCCTTCCACGTCGCCACCCCCGAGGCGTCGGGGTTGCCGGCGAGGATGTTGTAGTAGTGGAGGTCGGCGTGGATGAGCCAGTTCTCCTCCGAGGCCGCGAGCGTGTGCATCCACGTCCGGGCGTACGAGAGCACGTGCCCGTCCTCACGCCCCGTCTCCGACCAGCCGCTGAGCAGCGCCGTGTCCGCCTCGAACGTCGACAGCCACCCGGTGGCCATGTCCTGGACGCGCATGAAGTCCGGGCCCGCAGGGATCTCGAGCGACTTCTGCAGTGCACCCCACACCGGAGGCACATCGGGCAGCGGCAGCACGGAGAGGTTCGCCTTCGTCCGCAGCCGCTCCTGCAGTGTCACCCGGAAGCTGCGATCGTCCCTGATCACCCGCACCGCCCCGTGACCGTTCCACATCTTCAGCGCGCGCAGCGCCTGGGAATGGGCGGCCGTATGCGCCGAGGTGGGGGCCGCGAACCGGAGCACCCCCTGGTAGTTCTCCTGGGTGAGGACGGGGATGACGAGGCTCTCGCAGCCCGCCCACGGGGAACCGGGCACCTCGTCGAAGCGGAGGTTCCACCGGTCGCAGAGCTCATTGGCCATGAAGTCGAGCGCCGAGACCCACGCGTCGGTGCGTGCGGTGCCGATGATGTCCCGCGTCGACCGGTAGAGGACGGGCGGAACCTTCACGTCCCGGCTCCGGCAGACTGGGCTCCAGCGGTCTGGGCTCCGGCGGTCTGGGCTCCCGCGGTCTGGGCTCCCGCGGTCTGCGGGCCGTCGGCGTAGGAATAGCGCAGAGGCTGGGGGGCGGCGAAGACCTCACGCGCCCTGGCCGACTCCCACAGCCGCAGGGCCGCGCGGGGTTCGGTGCGCAGCCACGGCAGCAGTGCGGCCGTCACGGCGTCTTCGAGGTTGAGCGCGAGCTGCCCCGCCGAGCGCGCATCCGTCGGGGTGGGGTCGAGCGTCCAGGCCGGAGCGTCGGGGTTCGCCGCCTTCTCGCCGAGGTTCTCCAGCATCTCACCGGCCAGCGAGCCCAGCGACTCGAGCCGGGCGACGGCACTCTGACGTTCCCGGCTCTTCCGGTCGAAGCGCACCGCGAGACGCTCATAGCCGTACGCGGCCGCACGCGCCTGATCGAGGATCGTGTTCCACTCCTTCGCCCCTGCCGGAGGGCTCGCGGACTCCTCGGACCCATCGGCCGCCTCGGTGGGAGGGGCAGTCGCATCGTCGTCGGCGTCGACGAAGGCGGCGCGGATGCGGGAGTCCGCGCCGTCACGGATCTGGCCGCGCACGGTGCCCGCGGTGAGCGCGCACCCGGTTGCGACATCGGTCAGGACGGGGATGAGACCCGATCCGAGATCGGCGACGACGTCGAAGACGGCACTCGACACCGCCTCGGCGGCCTCGATGAAGGTCCGGGGCTGCTCAGTCGGGGGAGCCTCTGTGGCAAGCTCAGTCGGCGGGGCCCATTCGGGACCGATCGCCGCCCGGAACGCTTGGAGATCCTCCCCGGCGGTGTCGGGATCGCCGTCGGACACGGTGGTCTGGGCGAGGATGCGGGCGATGCGGTTGCGCAGCGCCTCACTGGCGTCGAGCCGAGGAACGTCCGGGGGAGTGTCGAGGCGCAGTCCGCACCCGGAGAGGAGACCGAGTCCCGCCCCTGCCGCGCCGACGATGAGGACGGAACGACGACTGACGGGAAAACGCATAGGCCAATCGTAGCCGATGCCGGGCATCTGCCCGGGGTCTCGCATAGGGTGGGATGAACCGGTGACGGGACGGTCGCCAGGGTGCCCGAGGCACCAGGCGATCAGGCTGTCTATCGGGACGGGAACGGGAACCGAGGAGAGGATCGGAGAGAGCATGGACGAGGACGTCGCACGGATCGAGGGACTGCTGCGCGAACCCCTGGCAGCGGCCGGATTCCACCTCGAGACCGTCAAGGCGGTGGCAGCAGGACAGCGGCGCACGCTCACCGTCGTCGTCGACCTCGACGAGTCGAGTGCGGAGCCGATGTCGATGGACAAGATCGCGGAATCGACGCGGATCGTCGGCGACACCCTGGAGACCGTCGAGATCTTCCGCGACAAGCCCTACCAGCTCGAGGTGACGAGCCCCGGGGCGACCCGCAGGCTCGAATGCCCGCGGCACTTCCGGCGGGTCCTGGGACGCCGCCTCGACGTGAGCACGAAGAAGGAGAACTTCAAGCTCGATCTCGAGGAGGTCGGCGAGGAGGCGATCACCGGCACGGATCCGGCTCGGAAGGAGAAGCGGACCGTGGGTATTGACGACATCGTCAAGGCTCAGGTGGAGCTGAAGTTCCGGTGAGCCCGACTGCGATAGACTGTTCTGCCTGCATAAGTGAACACCGACAATTCAATGCTCCCGGGGCACGACAGCACGCCTGCGCACCCAGGGGCCGGAGAGGATAAGGGCCATGGATATCGACCTCGATGTTCTGCGCGTCATCGAACGTGAGCGCGAGATCCCGTTCGACACTCTGATCGAACTCATCGAGCAGGCACTGTTCCTTGCCTACCAGAAGACCGAGGGGGCGTGGCCCGATGCCCGGGCCGAACTCGACAAGTCCAGCGGCGAGGTCCGCATCTGGGCCGTCGAGTTCGACAACGACGACAACCCGATCGGCGAATTCGACGACACCCCCACCGGTTTCGGCCGCATCGCCGCGCAGACCGCGCGCCAGGTCATCCACCAGCGGCTGCGCGACGTCGAGGACGAGACCCTGCTCGGGTCCTTCAAAGGCCGTGAGGGTGAGATCGTCTCCGGCATCATCCAGCAGGGCCGAGATCCGCAGATGGTTCAGGTCGACCTCGGCGAGGTCGAAGCCGTCCTGCCCCCGCACGAGCAGGTCCCCGGCGAGGAGTACAAGCACGGGACCCGACTGCGCGTCTACATCGCCGACGTCCACAAGGGACCCAAGGGCACCTCGGTGACGGTCTCCCGCACCCACCCCAACCTCGTACGTCGGCTCTTCGCCCACGAAGCCCCCGAGATCGCCGACGGCACCGTCGAAATCGTCTCGCTCGCCCGTGAGGCAGGCCACCGGACGAAGCTCGCCGTGCGGGCGACGAAGCCGGGGGTCAACGCGAAGGGCTCATGCATCGGCGAACTCGGCTCCCGGGTGCGCGCGGTGATGAACGAACTCGGTCAGGAGAAGATCGACATCGTCGACTACAGCGACGACCCGGCGAAGTTCGTCGCCCACGCGCTGTCCCCGGCGAAGGCGACCCGCGTCGACATCCTCGATGCCGCGAACCAGGAGTCCCGGGCCGTCGTGCCGCGCGACCAGCTCTCGCTGGCGATCGGCAAGGAAGGGCAGAACGCCCGCTTGGCCGCGAAGCTCACCGGCTGGAAGATCGACATCGTCGCCGAAGACTGAGGTGCGGCGGCAGGTCGCTGACAAGGCGCCTGAGCGCCATCGCGTGATCCCGACCACGTCGGTCGGTGGCGCCGGGCGGAATAGAAGTGCTGTAGAATTGTTGACTGTGAATGCTGGCGGTGCACCTCAACGGACGTGCATCGCCTGCAGGCAGACAGCGGATCGGGACGAACTCACACGCTTCGTGTATCGCCCCGACGAGCAGCCGGCCATCGTCCACGACGTGTCAGCGACACTGCCGGGACGGGGAGCCTGGATGCACCCGGATGCGAAGTGCCTGGAGAAGGCACGGACATCTGCTCCCTTCGCTCGAGCGTTTCGAACGAAGATCACCGCTTCGGATCTCCCGAAGCCGGACACCGAACCCAGACTGAACGGGTAGCCAAGAATGGATGACAAGTAGTGAGTGTCGTGCGATGACACCCTCACCGGAATTCGAGAGAGCAGTGTAATGAGACCTGCTCTTCATTGATGAGGTTCTTTCCTGACCGGGAAGGAACCCGGACAGGAGAACTGTGGCAAAGCCCCGTGTCCATGAGCTCGCGAAAGAGCTCGGCACAACCAGCAAGATCGTCCTCGAGAAACTCAAGGACATGGGCGAATTCGTTTCGTCCGCCTCCTCGACTCTCGAAGCCCCCGTCGTGCGACGGGTGAAGGAGGCATTCGCCGATTCCGCGCCTGCCTCAGGCAAGGCCGGCGGCGAGACCGCCAAGAAGCCGGCCGCCAAGCCCGGCCAGAAGTCCGCGGCCAAGCCCGGAGCCCCGGCGGCCAAGCCCGCCGCGAAGCCCGGAGCCAAGCCGGCGGCGAAGGCCGAGACCCCGGCGAAGCCCGCCGCGAAGTCGGCTCCCAAGCCTGCCGCGAAGCCCGCACCCGAAGCCGCACCGGCACCGGCCGCCGACGAGGCGCCCGCACGTCCCGCGGCTCCGAAGCCGGCCGGCGCACCCAAGCCGGGTGCAGCCAAGCCCGGTGCCCCGAAGCCCGGCGGTCGCTCCGGCGGCGCGGCAGCGCGTCCCGGCAACAACCCCTTCGCCGCCTCCCAGGGCATGCCGAAGCCCGGCGGACGCTCCGGCGCCCCGAAGCCCGGCGGCCGTCAAGGTGGCCAGGGCGGTGCCCGCCCCGGCAACAACCCGTTCGCGAACTCGCAGGGCATGCCCAAGCCGGGTCAGCGTCCTCCGCGTCCCGCCGGTGAGGCCGGCGCTGCCGGACCGCGTCCGGGCGCCCCGCGTCCGAACCCGTCGATGATGAAGAACTCCGCGCTGAACAAGCCCGCCCCCGGCAGGGGACGCGGCGGCGGTCGCGGCAACGCTCCGGCCGGTGGACCCGGGGGAGGCCCCGCGGGCGCTCCCGGCAACGCCCCGGCAGGTCGTCGCGGACCGGGCGGAGGCCCCGGCGGCGGCGGTCGCGGTTCCGGTCGCGGTCGCGGCAGCACCCAGGGTGCGTTCGGTCGCGGCGGCGGACCCCGGCAGAAGGGCCGGAAGTCGAAGCGGGCCAAGCGCGCCGAGCTCGAGCAGATGCAGGCACCGTCGATCGGCGGCGTCACCGTTCCGCGCGGTGACGGCGAGACTCCGCTGCGCCTGCGCCGCGGCTCCTCGCTGGCTGACTTCGCCGAGAAGATCAACACCGACCCGACGAACCTCGTCACGGTGCTCTTCCACCTCGGCGAGATGGCGACGATCACCCAGTCCCTCGACGAGGACACCTTCCAGGTGCTCGGTGAGGAGCTCGGCTACAAGATCGAGATCGTCTCTCCCGAGGACGAGGACCGCGAACTGCTCGAGACCTTCGACATCGACCTCGACGCCGAAGCCGCCGAGGAGGACGACGACGATCTCGTCGCCCGCCCGCCGGTCGTCACCGTCATGGGTCACGTCGACCACGGTAAGACGAAGCTGCTCGACGCGATCCGCTCGGCCAACGTCGTCGCCCGTGAGGCCGGCGGCATCACCCAGCACATCGGCGCCTACCAGGTCGCCGTCGAGCACGAGGGCGCCGAGCGTCAGATCACCTTCCTCGACACCCCGGGTCACGAGGCGTTCACCGCCATGCGTGCCCGCGGTGCGAAGTCGACGGACCTCGCGATCCTCGTGGTCGCCGCCGACGACGGTGTGATGCCGCAGACGATCGAAGCGCTCAACCACGCGCAGGCGGCGAACGTGCCGATCGTCGTGGCGGTGAACAAGATCGACAAGGACGGCGCCAACCCGGCCAAGGTGATGCAGCAGCTCACCGAGTACAACCTCGTGGCCGAGGAATACGGCGGCGACACGATGTTCGTCCCGATCTCCGCGCTCAAGCGCGAGGGCATCGACGAGCTCCTCGAGTCGGTCCTGCTCACCACGGATGCCGCACTCGACCTGCGGGCGAACCCGAACAAGGCCGCCCGCGGCATCGCGATCGAAGCGAAGCTCGACAAGGGCCGCGGCGCCGTCGCGACCGTCCTCGTCGAGTCCGGCACCCTGCGTGCCGGTGACGCGATCGTCTGCGGCACCGCCTTCGGACGTGTGCGTGCGATGTTCGACGAGAACGGCAACGCCGTCACCGAGGCAGGACCCTCGCGTCCCGTCCAGGTGCTCGGCCTGTCCTCCGTCCCGCGTGCCGGCGACTCGTTCATCTCCACCGATGACGACCGCACGGCCCGTCAGATCGCGGAGAAGCGCGACGCCATCGAGCGCAACGCCGCCCAGGCCCGTGGCCGCAAGCGGATCAGCCTCGAGGACTTCACCAAGGCACTCGCCGAGGGCAAGGTCGACATGCTCAACCTCATCCTCAAGGGCGATGTCTCCGGTGCCGTCGAGGCGCTCGAGGACTCGCTGCTCAAGATCGACGTCGGCGACGAGGTCGACCTCCGGATCATCCACCGCGGCGTCGGTGCGATCACGGAGAACGACATCAACCTCGCCACCGTCGACAACGCTATCGTCATCGGCTTCAATGTCCGGCCGGAGGCCAAGGCCCGCGACCTGGCCGACCGCGAAGGCGTCGACGTGCGCTACTACTCGGTCATCTACCAGGCGATCGACGACATCGAGAACTCGCTCAAGGGCATGCTCAAGCCCGAGTTCGAAGAGGTCTCGACGGGCACCGCGGAGATCCGCGAGGTCTTCCGGTCCTCGAAGTTCGGCAACATCGCCGGCTCGATCGTCCGCTCCGGGGTCATCACCCGCAACTCGTCGGCGCGGGTCACCCGCGACGGCGTGGTCATCGGGGACAACCTCAAGGTCGAATCGCTGCGTCGGTTCAAGGACGATGCGACCGAGGTCCGCGAAGGCTACGAGTGCGGTATCGGACTCGGCACCTTCAACGACCTGCGCGTCGGTGACATCATCGAGACCTTCGAGATGCAGGAGAAGCCTCGCGACTGAGTCCTGAGGCGATGACAGACGGCGGCCGGTGCGTTCACGCACCGGCCGCTGTCGGACCCGTAGACTTCTTTCCAGCACAGGCCGGTGTCCCACCGGCACGGACAAAGGACAGCACATGGCAGACGCAACCCGCGCACGCAAGATCGCCGACCAGATCAAGGTCATCGTCGCGAGCACGATCGAACGCAGGCTCAAGGATCCCCGGCTCGGCTTCGTCACCGTCACCGATGTCCGCGTCACCGGCGACCTCCAGCACGCGACGATCTTCTACACCGTCTACGGCGACGGCGCCGACCTCGAATCCACGGGCAAGGCCCTCGAATCCGCGAAGGGCTTCATCCGCTCCGAGGTGGGCAAGGGCCTGACGATCCGGTTGACCCCGAGCCTCGAGTTCATCGCCGACGCCGTCCCCGAGGAGGCCCTGCGCCTCGACAACCTCCTCGCTCGAGCCGCTGCCGACGACGCGCGCATCGCCGATCTCAAGAAGGATGCGAAGCCGGCCGGGGACGCCGATCCCTACCGGAGGTCCGAGACGGAGACCGACGAGGCCTGAGCCGTCCGTCGAGGTCAGGGCCGTATGGCGCGTGCCCTGACCTCACCGGCCCGTCCCGCCGAGACGGGCCCCGGATCGGGTGCGGAATGCGAGGGTGCTCACAGCGGGCAGAAAAATCCTGCGTAACAGTTTTGTTATCTTTCCGAGATGGTCTAGACTTTTTCGGGTAACGATCTGATTACGACTCTGTTAAGGGATTTCTGCATTGGGTAAGCACTCCTCACCAAAGCCCGGTTTCGCCAAGCAGCTGTTCCGGGACCTCGCTCCCGCGGCCAAGCGCTCGACGGGCCGGCACTCGGCTGATGCCCCCTCGACGGCCACGTCGGTGCTCGCCACGGTCAAGCAGCGGCCCGTCGTCGCAGCGATCGCTGTGCCGGCTGCCGCCACGGCCGCCGTCGTCGGCTCGACCGTCGTCATGGGACCGCCGCAGACCGGCGAGGTGACGACCGAGGCCGCGAGCACGACGCAGCAGGAAGCGACCGCCTCCACCGGTGTGAGCCAGGAGGAGATCGAGAAGCAGCGCGACGAGGCCGGCGAGAAGTACATCGAGGACATCAAGAAGGATCCCAAGTACAAGAACAAGACGTCGAAGACGACGCTCAACGTCAAGACCCCGAAGCCCGAGCCGACCGAGTCCTCGAGCGCGAAGGCGAGCAAGGGCTCGAGTGAGAAGTCCTCGAAGAGCTCCGGCAGCACCCCGTCGGGCGTCGAGACGCCCCCGTGCAAGGTCTCGTCCTCGATCGAGTCGACCCTCCTGCCCAACGCGGTCAACGGCTACCGCGCCGTGTGCGCGAAGTTCCCCGAGGTCAAGACCTACGGTGGACGCCGTTCGGGTTCGGGCACCTCTGACCACTACACCGGTGAGGCCGTCGACATCATGATCGCCGGGTCGACCGGCGACCGCATCTCCGAGTACCTGATCAAGAACGCGAAGGCGCTCAACGTCAAGTACGTTATCTTCGAACAGCGCATCTGGATGCCCGGTCGCGGCTGGAAGTCGATGGAGGACCGCGGTTCGGCGACGCAGAACCACATGGACCACGTCCACGCCTCGTTCAACTGATTTTCGACCCGAGCCTCAGGTGAACGACTCTTCCCCACAGGGCATCCTCGTCTGCGACAAACCGCAGGGGCTGTCCTCCCACGCTGTGGTCTCGCGCATCCGCCGGTGGTTCGGCACCCGCAAGGTCGGCCATGCCGGCACTCTCGACCCGATGGCCACGGGCGTCCTCGTCCTCGGGCTCGGCCGCGGCACGAAGCTGCTCGGCCACATCACCGGGGTCTCGAAGACCTACGATGCGACGATCCGCCTCGGCGCGGGCACTCCGACCGACGATGCGGACTCCGAACCCGACCTCATCACCGACCCCGCCGTCCTCGCGGCGGTCGCCGATGCCGACATCGAGACAGGCGTCGCGGCACTGCGCGGTCCCATCGATCAGGTGCCCAGCGCGGTCTCGGCGATCAAGGTCGACGGCAAGCGCTCCTATGCCCGGGTGCGCGCCGGTGAGGACGTCGTCCTCGAGCCCCGCCGGGTCGAGATCGACCGTTTCGACATCCTTGAGACCCGCCGCGACCTCGGTGCCGGGCACATCGACGTCGACGTCGTCGTCGACTGCTCCTCGGGCACGTATATCAGGGCACTGGCCCGCGACCTCGGCGCCGACCTCGGCGTCCATGGACATCTCACCGCACTGCGCCGCACCCGGGTCGGGCCCTTCGACCTCGGGGCGGCTGTGACGATCCCCGAGGACCTCGACTCTCCGACACCGCCGCTGCTTCCCCTCGCCGAGGCGGCCGCGGCCCTCCTGCCGACCGTGAGCGTCGATGCCGCCGGGGCGAAGGCCCTCATGCAGGGCAAGTCCCTCGCCGGCCCCTGGGCATCCGGGGGAGAGGCGCTGGCATCGGGTGCCGAGGTGGCCGTCATCGGCGACGGGGAACTCGTCTCGGTCGCGGAGATCCGCGGGGACAGCAGCCTCAAATCCCGCACCGCCTTCGCCATCGGCCTCGCCTGAGCGGAACCGTGGTCACAAGGGGGCGACGTGTGGATCCAAGTTACAAGCAAAAAGCTTGTAATAGGAAAATACAATCAAATCTCTTGTGAAGCTTCACTGGAGTCTGCTCTACTGGACTCATGTATGTCATGACGATCGATCAGTGGGCATCGCGGTCAGACGGCGATGATGTACCCACTCTGCTTACCGCCCTCGCCGGTGTGCCCACCGTGCTGCCCTTCGCACGGACGATCGGCGATGAGGCGCAGGGGGTCATCGATGACCCCGGTGCAGCGACCATGGCCGTGCTGCTGACGGCGCAGCTGCGGCGATGGCACATCGGAATCGGCATCGGACCTGTCGACACCCCGCTTCCCGAGATGGCGGCAGAAGCTCACGGTGATGCCTTCTATCGCGCACGTTCCGCGGTCGAGGCTGCGAAGAACGCGCCGGCGCATCTTGTTGTCGACTCAGGCGGTGACACTGCTGCGGGAGGTCTGGCGGAGGGAGCCCTGCGGACGTTGGTGTGGACCGTGGAGACCATGCGGCCCGAATCGATGCGGTACATCCTTGCGCGACTGACTTCGCCCGATGCGCCGCAGGCGGCCATCGCATCGCAGTTCGACGTCTCCCAGCAGGCAGTGTCCCGAGTGCTGTCCCAGGGTGGTGCGGACATCGTCGCCGCTGCGATGCGCCTGGCCGAAACTCACCTGCGTGAAGCCGGCGACCAGGCGATGTCGGCTGCGGAAGGCGCGGCCCCACATGGAGGCGGCGCATGAGCATCTGGATCGACGTTCTCAGAAGAGCTCGCCTCGCCTGAGAGCCGCGGTTCGCACGCGCCACACCTCTGCGATACTCTGAGTCGGTGCACGGAAGGAGCAGGGCTCGAGTGGAGATCTATCACGGACTGGACGAGGTCCCCAGAGACGGCATCGGCACCGTCATCACCCTCGGCAACTTCGACGGCGTCCACCGTGGCCACCAGACCGTGCTGCGGGCCGTGGCCGCCGAGGCGAAGGCGAACTCACTGCGCTCGGTCGCGATGACCTTCGACCCGCACCCGCGCACGATCCACCAGCCGCAGACGCCCACGCAGATGATCACGAGCATCCGCCAGAAGTCGCAGCTCATCGCCGAGACCGGCATCGACGCCCTCTTCATCCAGCCCTACGACCTCGACTTCGCCGCGCAGACGCCCGAGGAGTTCGTCTCCCGCTACTTCGTCGACGGCCTCGACTGCCGGTGCGTCGTCGTCGGCGACGACGTCCGCTTCGGCCATGACAACGCCGGCACCATCGACACGCTGCGCCGCCTCGGCGAGGTCTACGGCTTCACCACCGTGACGATCGACGAGGTCGGACGTGGGGGACGGTTCTCCTCCTCCCGGATCCGCGACCAGATCATCGCAGGCGATGTCGCCGAGGCGGCCGATCAGCTCGGCCGCTACCACCGGGTCGAGGGCACCGTCGTCCACGGCGACGCCCGCGGCCGCGACCTCGGCTTCCCTACGGCGAACCTCTCCGCCGACGGCGAGGGCCTCATCCCCGCCGACGGCGTCTACGCGGGCTGGGCGAGCTTCTCCGGTGAGGACCACCCGTTCCCGGCCGCGATCTCCGTGGGCACGAACCCCACCTTCAACGGCTGCGACCGTCGGGTCGAGGCGTACGTGCTCGACAAGGAGTTCGGGGAGTTCGACGTCTACGACCGGCACATGGTCCTCGAATTCGTCGCCCGCATCCGCGGTCAGGTGGCCTTCACGGGCCTCGACGCGCTCATCGCGCAGATGCACGAGGACATCGCCGATGTGCGCGAGGTCCTCCACACCTGATAAGCTGATCTCTGCCGTTTTCACCGGCCGCGGTCCCATAGTGCCGGAACTGTCAGGTTCCGACGCCGCGCAACGAAACGTTAGGAGAACTCCATGGCTCTCGACACTGCCACGAAGCAGGAGATCATCAAGGAATACGGAACTCACGAGGGCGACACCGGTTCTCCCGAGGTTCAGGTTGCCCTGCTGACCCGCCGGATCACGGATCTCATCGAACACTTCAAGGATCACAAGCACGACCACCACTCGCGTCGCGGCCTGCTGCTCCTCGTCGGTCAGCGCCGTCGTCTGCTCAAGTACCTCCAGCAGGTCGACATCGAGCGCTACCGTTCGCTCATCAAGCGCCTCGGTCTGCGCCGCTGACGTCCTTCGGCCGAGGACTCCTCGGCCGGCTCAGCCTCGCTGAGCGGACACAGACCTGACGAACGCCCCGCCACCTCGGCGGGGCGTTCGTCGCATTCACACCACGAAGCGCGGGTGAGCGGCGGCTGGGAGCAGGCTCACCGTCCGGACAGGCCACCTGCGGTAGACTGACCGGCGGACGCCCATGGACGTTTCGGTCCTCGGTAGTGGCCTCCGGAGTCAACCCCGTGCGGGACAGGTTCCGTGGGCCCCGATCGATGACCGGCCCCGGTTCCATGGCGTCTGAGACACTGCCCGCCGGGGCGGCGACCCTCTGTTGCCGCGTCCGGCATCGAACAAGGAGATTACGTGGGAACCACCCCTGAATCCACGGTCGCAACGATCGACAACGGTCGCTTCGGCTCGCACACCATCCGCTTCGAGACCGGACGCCTGGCCAACCAGGCCGCCGGCTCCGCCGTCGCCTTCCTCGACGACGACACCATGCTCCTGTCGGCCACGACCGCCGGCAAGCACCCCCGCGAGGGCTTCGACTTCTTCCCCCTGACCGTCGACGTCGAAGAGCGCATGTACGCCGCCGGCCGCATCCCCGGCTCGTTCTTCCGCCGTGAGGGCCGCCCCTCGACCGACGCGATCCTCACCTGCCGCCTCATCGACCGCCCGCTGCGCCCGTCCTTCGTCAAGGGCCTGCGCAACGAGGTCCAGGTCGTCGTCACCGTGATGTCGATCAACCCCGACCACCTCTACGACGCCCTGGCCATCAACGCGGCCTCGATGTCGACGCAGCTCTCCGGTCTGCCGTTCTCCGGCCCCATCGGCGGCGTGCGCATCGCCCTCATCGACGGCCAGTGGGTCGCCTTCCCCAACTACTCGCAGCTGGACGACGCCGTCTTCGACATGGTCGTCGCCGGTCGTATGGTCGGTGACGACGTCGCCATCATGATGGTCGAGGCCGAAGCCACCGACCACGCCCTCGACCTCGTCGCCACCGGTGCCAAGGCCCCCACCGAGGAGGTCGTGGCCGAAGGCCTCGAAGCCGCGAAGCCCTTCATCGCCGAACTCTGCCGCGCCCAGCAGGAGCTCGCCGACCTCGCCGCGAAGCCGACCGTCGAGTTCCCCGTCTTCCGCGACTACCAGGACGACGTCTTCGAGGCCGTCAAGGAGCTCGCCGAGGCGAAGCAGACCGAGAACTTCCAGATCGCCGACAAGCAGGAGCGCGAAGCCGCCGGCGAAGAGCTCCTCGCGGAGCTCTTCGACAAGCTCGGCGAGCGCTTCGCGGGTCGCGAGAAGGAGATCGCCTCGGCGCTCAACGCCCTGACGAAGCAGATCGTGCGCAAGCGCATCCTCACCGAGCAGATCCGCATCGACGGACGCGGACTCAAGGACATCCGTCCGCTCTCGGCCGAGGTCGACGTCATCCCGCGCGTCCACGGCTCCGCCCTGTTCCAGCGCGGTGAGACCCAGATCCTGGGCATCACCACGCTGAACATGCTCAAGCTCGAGCAGCAGATCGACTCGCTCTCGCCGGTGACGAGCAAGCGCTACATGCACCACTACAACTTCCCGCCCTACTCGACCGGTGAGACCGGCCGTGTGGGCAGCCCCAAGCGCCGCGAGATCGGCCACGGGGCACTGGCCGAGCGGGCGCTCGTGCCCGTGCTGCCCAGCCGCGAGGAGTTCCCGTACGCGATCCGTCAGGTCTCCGAGGCCCTCGGCTCGAACGGGTCGACCTCGATGGGCTCGGTGTGCGCCTCGACCCTGTCGATGCTCTCCGCCGGTGTGCCCCTGCGCGCCCCTGTGGCCGGCATCGCCATGGGCCTCGTCTCCGACGTCATCTCCACCGACCAGGGCGAGCAGACCGCGTACGCGGCGCTGACCGACATCCTCGGTGCCGAAGACGCCTTCGGCGACATGGACTTCAAGGTCGCCGGCACCCGTGACTTCGTCACCGCGATCCAGCTCGACACGAAGCTCGACGGTCTGCCCTCCTCGGTGCTCACCGCCGCCCTCAAGCAGGCCCGTGAGGCCCGCATGGTCATCCTCGACGTCATGGCCGAGGCCATCGACGCCCCGGGTGAGATGGCTGCCACGGCACCGCGGATCATCTCGGTGACCATCCCGGTCGACAAGATCGGCGAGGTCATCGGGCCCAAAGGCAAGATGATCAACCAGATCCAGGAGGACACCGGCGCCGACATCAGCATCGAGGACGACGGCACCGTGCTCATCGGCGCGACCGACGGCACCTCCGCCGAGGCGGCCCGGTCGATGATCAACGCGATCGCCAACCCGCAGGTCCCCGAGGTCGGCGAACGCTACCTCGGCACCGTGGTCAAGACGATGAGCTTCGGCGCCTTCGTCTCGCTCACCCCGGGCAAGGACGGTCTCCTGCACATCTCCGAGCTGCGCAAGCTCAACGACGGCAAGCGCGTCGAGGACGTCGAGGACGTCGTCAGCGTCGGCCAGAAGGTCCAGGTCGAGATCACGAAGATCGACGACCGCGGCAAGCTCTCGCTCGCTCCCGTCGTCGACGGCGATGACGAGTCCGAGGGCGCCGAGGGATCGGACGAGGAGTCGGAGAACTGATCTCCCGCTCAGCGCACACCGGGGAGGACGCACCGATCGCTCGGTCCGTCCTCCCCGGTGGTCTCACCGTCATCACCGAGCACATGCCGGGACTCGCCTCCGAGACCATCGGCATCTGGGTCGCGGCCGGTTCGCGTGACGAATCGGCTGCGACGGCCGGTTCCACCCACTTCCTCGAGCACATGCTCTTCAAGGGCACCTCGACGAAGGACGCCCTGACCATCGCCGCCGCCTTCGACCGCACCGGCGGGGACTCGAATGCGATCACGGCGAAGGAATTCACCTGCTACTACTCGCGGTGCCTCGTCACCGACCTGCCCGCGATCACCGCGCTGCTGCTCGACATGGTCTCGGACTCCACCCTCGATCCCGGTGAGTTCGAACGCGAACGCGGCGTCATCATCGAAGAGCTCGCGATGGCCGCCGACGATCCGGGCGACGTGCTCTTCGAGGACTTCGACGCCCTCGTCTTCGGCGATCACCCGCTCGCCCGACCGGTCGGAGCGACGAAGGAGCAGATCCGCGTCCTCGGCCACCACACCCTGCTCGACCACTACGCCTCGACGTACGTGCCGGGCCAGCTCATCATCGCCGCCGCGGGAGGTGCCGACCACGCAGAGGTCGTCGGCATGGTCGAGGCCGCTCTGGCCGAGACCGGCGCCTTCGCCACCACGGTCGCCCCGGAGGCGACGGCTGCCGCGGACAGCCTCGGTGGGAACGGCATCATCGGCGGGAACGGCATCATCGGGGCGGGCGGACGTCCGCACGCGGCCGCCTCGGCGCGGACCGAACCCGTCTTCCACACCGGGCGCTCGCACACGTCGAAGGACACCGAGCAGCTGGGGATGCTGCTCGGCTGCCAAGGACTGCCCGAGGGCCACCCGGACCGGTTCGTCTACTCCGTGCTGCTCACCCTGCTCGGCGGCGGGATGTCCTCGCGGCTGTTCCAGAGCATCCGCGAGGAGCGCGGACTCGCCTACGCCGTCAACGCCACGGCCAGCCAATTCACCGATGCGGGCACCTTCGGGATCTACGCCGGCTGCAGCCCCGAGAACGGCCAGGCCGTCCTCGACCTCGCACTGACCGAATGGGACCGGCTGGCCCAACGCGCACCGAGTCGCGCCGAACTCGACGAGATCGTCTCCCAGCTCTCGGGGTCGATGGTGCTCGGACTCGAATCCTCGGCCGCGCGGATGAACCGCCTGGCCCGAGCCGAGATCTTCGGCATCCCGATCGAACCCCCGCTCGACCTCATCGAACGGATCCGCTCGGTCACACCCGAACAGGTCTCCGGCATGGCCGGGCAGCTGCTCGGCCAGCCCAAGGCGCTCTCCCTCGTGGGACCGCCCACCGACGTCGCCCTGCGGGACTGAGTGCCGGCGGGTCTGTTCGCCGATGAGGACTGAACGCCGATGAGGACTGAACGCCGGTAGGGACGCGCCGCGGAAGTGGGGAGGCGTGGCCGGAGTGAGAGGGAGGAGTCGAGCATGAGTCGCAAGAGCGCCTCGGCGCGCCGTGAGGAGATCCTCGCGGCCACCATCGACGAGATCGAGACGACCGGGCTGCGGGCCCTGCGCGTCGCCGACGTCGCCGCGCGCCTGGGCCTGAGCCCCAGCCTCGTCATCTACCACTTCCAGACGAAGGAAGCCCTCGTCGCCGCCGCCTTCGCCCATGCGGGGGAGAACGATCTCGTCCTCGCCCGCGAGATCGCAGGCGACGACGAGCCGGCGACCGAGCGGCTCACGCGTCTGCTCACGTGGTATCTGCCCAGCGGGTCGACCCGCAGCTGGACGATCTGGATGGACGCGTGGTCGTCCGCCCTCTTCGACGAGCAGATCCGGTCGACTCTCACCGTCCTCGACGAGGAATGGCACGCCGTCTTCGCCGGAGTCATCCGCGACGGCGTCGGGACCGGGGAGTTCGCCGTCGACGACAGCGCGGGCGACGACGGCGACGACTCGGGCAACGGCGACGGCGACCCGGTTGACGTGAACCCGGACGAAGCGATTCCGGGCGACGGGGACTCGGGCGACGCGATCACAGTTGCGGCGACCCGGATCCTCGCCTTCCTCGACGGTCTCTCCGTGCGCCTTCTCGTCCGCGGCGGCGAGGTCGAAAGAGCCACGATGATCGGCTGGGTCACCGACTTCGCCGACTCCCTGCTCGGCCGCGGCGAAGACTGAGGAGAAAGCCTCTGCGGCGCTCTTGACGCGCCCCGGTCCAAGGCGACAGACTGGTGTCGGAATCTTACTGAACCGTGGTTCAGTAAGCGCTCGTGCACACCACCTCGGAGGCCCCATGTTCATGGACATCACCTGGCAGGATCCCGTCACCGGCACCCGCGGCTTCGTTGTCGTCGACACCCTCGTGCGCGGGGCGGCCTCCGGTGGTCTGCGGATGCGTCAGGGCTGCACGCTCGAGGAGGTGCGCGGCCTGGCCGAAGGGATGACCCGCAAGGAGGCGATCCACCTCGTGCCCGGCCGGAAGTACGTGCCCGTCGGAGGCGCGAAGGGCGGCATCGACTTCGACCCCCGCGCCGAAGGCGCACTCGACGTCCTCGAACGCTTCCTCGTCGACCTCAACCCGATCATGCGCACGTACTGGGCGCTCGGCGAGGACCTCGGGGTGCGGCAGGACGATATCGACGAGATCCTCGCCCGCCGCGGACTCGGCAGTGGGATCAGCGCCGTCGAGAAGCTCATGGACGACCCCGAGGAGGCCGGTCGGCGGTCGATCACCGCGTTCGACACGATCGTTGCGGGCATGCCCCAGGATGAGCTCGTCGGCGGACTCGGGGTGGCCACCTCGGCGATCGCCGCGCTCACCGCTGACGGCCGCAGCCCGGAGGGCACGACCGCCGTCATCCAGGGGTTCGGGTCGATGGGCGGGGCGACCGCCCGCTTCCTCGCCGAGGCGGGGGTCCGGATCGTCGGCATCGCCGACGCCGACGGGCTCGTCTCCAACCCCGCCGGACTCGACGTCGAGGCCCTGCTCGCCACCCGCGATCCCTTCGGCGGTGTCTCCCGTGACGCGCTGCGACCGGAGGATAAGGTCACCGACAGGGACGAGTGGCTCGCCGCCGACTGCGACATCCTCATCCCCGCCGCCGTCAGCTATGCGATCACCCCGGACAACTGCGAGCGGATCCGCGCCTCCTACATCGTCGAGGCCGCGAACATGCCCGTCCTGCCCGAGGCCGAGGCGATGCTCGCCGAACGCGGAGTCGTCATCGTCCCCGACTTCCTCGCGAACTCCGCGACGAACGCGTGGTGGTGGTGGGTCGCCTTCGGCGACATCGACGGCAGTTGGGAGCAGAGCCGGACGATCATCGAGGACACCCTCACCGCGCTGACGACCGAGGTGCTCACCGCAGCCAAGGACGCGGGCATCAGCCCACGGCGAGCCGCGCAGGCGCGGGTCGATGCGAACCTCGAGACTCTGAGCGGGCGGGAGCCCTCAGTGGGATCGGCTGCCTCAGAGGGCACGCCCGCCTCGGCGGGATCATCAGCCTCGGCGGGCGCAGAGTAGACCCGACGTGGACCCGTTCTTCGATCCCAGCAGCGTCGCTGTCCTCGGAGCCTCGAACGACCCGGCGAAGTGGGGTTTCTGGCTCGCCGCGGGAGCACTGACCGGTGCCGACCGGCGCCGCGTCCACCTCATCAACGCCCGGGCCACCTCGATCCAGGGCGCACCCGTCCACGCGAGCCTGTCCGAGCTGCCCGAAGCACCCGAACTCCTCGTCATCTCCGTGCCCGGACCCGGCGTGCCGGCCCTCGTCGCCGAGGCGCTCGATCTCGGTGTGCGCGCGTTCCTCATCGTCTCCACCCGGGTCCCGCAGGCGACAGAGCTTGCCGAGACGATCACGGCAGCTGGCGCCCGACTCATCGGCCCCGGGTCGCTCGGTCTCGTCGATGCGGGCGCGGACCTGCTCCTCGCCTGGGGCCACTTCACCCCCGGTTCGCTCGCCGTGGTCACCCAGAGCGGACAGCTCGGCTCCGAGATCGCCACGCTCTCGGCCCGCAGCGGCCTCGGGATCTCCCGGTTCGCCTCGATCGGCGGTCAGTCCGACGTCCGGGCCGCTGAGATCCTCGACTCCCTCGTCACCGACCCGAACACGAGCCAGGTCGCCCTCTACCTCGAATCGTTCACCGGGGGCGCGGCACTCGTGTCCGCGATGCAGCGCCTGCGCGCGGCGGGCAAACCGACGATGATCCTCACCACCGGCGCCTCGAATGCGGGCAGACGGCTGGCGCGCTCCCACACGGGGGCGCTCACCTCGGCGATCGACGCCGTCGACGCCGCGTGCCGCAAGGCGGGGGCGATCCGGCTGTCCTCGCCCTCGGAGATCGTCGAACTCGCCGGATTCTTCGCCTCCTCATGGCTGCCGGCCGGCCCGCGGGTCGCGATCGTCTCCGATTCCGGCGGGCAGGGCGCGATCGCCGCGGACATGGCCGAGGTCCACGGGCTGAGAGTCGATCCCGTCGCGGCGGACGTGCGGGCCCGCATCGAAGCGCTCCTGCCCGAGGCCGGACACATCGACAACCCCGTCGACCTCGACGGCGCAGGAGAAAAGGACCTCGGCATCTACGCCCGGGTCGTTGCCGAACTCCTCGCCGATGACTCCGTCGACGCCGTCGTCCTCAGCGGCTACTTCGGCTGCTACGGGGAGAACGCTCCCGAACTCCTCACCGCCGAGCTGGCCGAGGTCGAGGAGCTCGGGCGGGCGGCACGCGAGCACCGCAAGCCCCTGCTCGTCCACTCGATGAGCGCCGACTCCCAGGCCGTGGCCGACATGTGGTCCCGCGCCGTGCCCTGCTACCGCTCGATCGACACGACGGTGCGGGTGCTCTCGCGTGCCGTGTTCTACTCCTCCCATGCCGGTCGGATCGCCGAGGCGCTCGAGCTCTCGGGGGCTGTGACCCCGTGGGGTCCCGGCTACGCCGCGGCCCGGGACACGATCGTCGCGGCCGGCGTCGAGGTGCCCCGTGCAGCCGCTGTCGGCCCCGGTGAGGACCTCGCCGAGGCGGTCGCCGCGGCCGGGATCGACCCGCCGTTCGTCCTCAAAGCCGGGTGGCCTGCGCACAAGACCGAGGTCGGAGGCATCGCCTTGGGCCTTCCCGACGTCACCGCGCTGGAGGCCGCGCACACGGACATGGTGGGCCGCCTCGGCGAGGGGGAGTACATCGTCGAGGAGATGGACTCACGCGATCACGTCGTCGAGATCCTCGTCGGCGGGCGGCAGGACGAGAACTTCGGTCCCATCGTCATGGTCGGGGCAGGCGGGACGGAGACCGAGCTCTACGGTGACACCCGGCTAGAACTCGCTCCCGTGTCACGGGCCGAGGCCCACGACATGCTCTCGAATCTCAAGTGCTTCCCGCTGCTGCAGAAGTGGCGCGGCCGGCCCGCCCGCGATCTCGAGGCGCTCATCGACGTCGTCGTCTCCGTCTCCCGCCTCATCGCGGCGAACAATGCCATCGCCGAGGTCGAGATCAACCCGGTCCGGGTCGGGGAGACCGGCGCGATCGCCGTCGACGCCCTCGTCCTCACCGATCCGGCTGCGACCGAGGACGAGGGGGCCGGCGCACCGAGCGCAGCGGAGGTCGCAGCACACGACAACTTCGACACCGTCGGACACGACAACTCCGAGCCCGTGAGCACATCTCACCCATGAGAAGGGACGCGCAAGCATGATCACCACCGGCGGCGGCCACCTGGCCAGAGCCCTGGCCGCGGAGGGCATCACCCGGGTCTTCGGCATCCCCGGCACCCACAACCTCGAGATCTTCGCGCAGCTGAGCGAGCACGGCATCGAGATCGTCTCCCCACGCCACGAGCAGGGCGCAGGCTATATGGCCGACGGGGCCGCACGGACGAGCGGGGACGTCCAGGTCGTCGTCACGACGACCGGACCCGCAGCGCTCAACGCCCTCACCGCGCTCCTGCAGTCGTACACGGATTCGGTGCCCGTCCTCCTCATCAGCCCCGGCATGCCGCTCGACCATCCGGGACGCGGCAACGGACTCCTCCACGAGGTCCGCAACCAGGGGCTGGCGATCGAGGCGGTCCTCGGCGAGAGCCACCGGGTGAGCAGCGTCGGCGAGGTACCGCTCGCCGTCGGTCAGGCCCTGTCCGCGATGTGTTCGGGCCGACCGCGCCCGGCCTACATCGAGATCCCGCTCGACCTCATCGAAGCCACCGGGCCCGGCGTCGACCACCCTGCCGTGGCCCGTCCGCACCCGCAGGTCGATCTTGCTGCGATCGAGACCGCCGCCGAGGCGCTCACCGACTCCCAGCGTCCGCTGCTCATCGTCGGGGCCGGGGCGCGTAGGGCCGGTGAGGCGATCGCGGGTCTCGCCGGGGCGCTCGGGGCGGGGATCATCCTGTCCTCGAACGCGAAGGGAATCGTCTCCGACTCCGACCCCTCCGTGCTCGGAGCCATCGGGTTCCTGCCGGAGCTGCCGACCGTCCTCGAGCAGGCCGACGCCGTCGTCGCCATCGGCACCGAACTCGCCCCCAGCGACTTCTGGCCCGCACCCCTCCCGGTGCCGGAGACCGTCGTGCGCATCGACATCGACGAACAGCAGATGCTGACCAACGCCGTCGTCACCGCACCGATCCTCGCCGACGCCGCCGACGCCTCGGCGTTGCTTGCCGAGGCCGTCCGCACCCGACGCAGCGCCGCAGCCGTCGAGGCCGCCCGCCGATGGCGTTCGGATCTGGCGGAGACCGTCGCCGAGGCGGCAGCCCGGGAGGGCGAACCGTGGGCGGAACTGTGCGAAGGCCTCAACGCCTTCACCGCGCTCGCCGAGTCGCCGGTCATCGTCGCCGCGGATTCGACGATGGCCTGCTACTACGGCGTTCAGACCGGGTGGCGGGCGAGGCCTGGCGACCGGTTCCTCTACCCGGCGGGTGCCGGCACCCTCGGCTACGGGCTGCCGGCGGGCATCGGAGCGAAGCTCGCCGAACCCGGGGCGCGTGTCGTCGCCGTCGAAGGCGACGGCGGGTCGATGTTCACGATCGCCGAACTCGCCGCCGCCGTCCAGGACGAGGTCACCGTCGCCCTCGTCATCGTCGACAACGGCGGCTACGGGGAGATCCGAAACGAGATGGTCGACCGCGGGGACACCCCCTCCGGCGTCGTCCTGCGCGGCCCCGACTTCCCCGCACTCGCCGAGGCGATGGGCGCACGGGGCGTCCACGTCGACGGTGCGGGCGAGCTCACGGCGGCGCTCGCCTCGGCGATGGAGCACCCCGGACCCACCCTCATCCACATCACCGAGGACTCCCGAGCCGCCGCGGACATGCTCGGTCGGTGATCCCGACCCGGCTGACGCACCGCCTGAACCGACCACACCGACCACACCGATCCCACGATCGCCGTCATCGCGACGGCCGAGATCGTGACGAAGGAGAGCAATGACCTACACCCCCTGGCCGCTCAGCGACGAGCAGGCCGCCGTCATCGACCTGTGCCGGACGTTCGCCCGCGAGCAGATCCGCCCGGCCGCGCGCGCCGTCGACGAGGCCGACACAGAGTCGCCGGTCGGGCTGTTCGCGCAGGCGGCGAAACTCGGCATCACCGATTTCATGATCCCTGAGGAGTACGGCGGGGGAGGGTTCACCGACGTCTTCACCCAGTGCCTCGTCCAGGAGCAGCTGTGCTTCGGGGATCCGGGCATCGGGAACTTCGTGTGCTCGAACGGGTTCTTCGCCGATCCGATCCTCGCACTCGGCACCGAGGAGCAGAAGGAGGCCTGGTTGCGCCCGCTGACCGGGGACGCCCCGGTCTTCACGGCGCTCGCGACGACGGAACCGGGCTCGGGATCGGACTCGGCGTCGATCATCACCCGTGCCGACAGGGCCGAGGGCGGGTACGTGCTCAACGGGCAGAAGGCCTGGATCTCCAACGCCGGGCTCGCCGACTTCTACGTCGTCTTCGCCAAGACCGACCCCGTTCAGCGTTCGCGAGGGGTCAGCGCGTTCCTGCTCGAGAAGGGCACCGCCGGCATGGAGTTCGGGGCGCCGATGAAGAAGATGGGGCAGCGGGCCATCGTGTGTCGGGAGATCTTCTTCTCCGACGCGTTCGTGCCTGAGGCGAACCGCCTCGGCGGGGAGGGGCAGGGGTTCTACGGGCTCATGCGCACCTTCGACATCTCCCGGGTCGTCCTCGGTGCGGCGGCGCTGGGCACCGCGCGCGCGGCCTACGAATACGCCCGCGACTACGCCCGGGAGCGCACGCAGTTCGGGAAGCCGATCATCGACCACCAGGCGGTCGCGTTCCGTCTGGCCGACATGTCCGCGCGCATCGACGCGGCATGGCTGCAGGTGCTCAACGCCGCCCGGATGATCGACGCGGGTGAGGCGGTGTCACGGGAACGGGTGACCGCCTCGGCGGCGATGGCGAAGCTGGGCGCCTCGGAGACGGCGATGTTCTGCACGTGGGCGGCCGTCCAGACCCTCGGCGGCTGGGGGTACTCGCGGGAGCATCCCGTCGAGCAGTGGATGCGCGATGCCAAGCTCGAGGAGATCGAGGAAGGCACGAGCGACATCATGCGTCTGCTCATCTCCCGCAACCTGNGGGGGCCCCCCCCCGGCGGGGGTGGGCAGTGGACGCCGGCAGACGCCAACGGCGGGGTTCGGCGGGGACGATGGGCCGCCTCGGCGGGGGTGGGAGGGAACGTGAGAATCGTTCGCGATCCCCGGAATAGCCCGGCGCTGGACTGTGTTGTTCGAGATGAGGCCCTGATATAGGGTCGAAAATGAAGCCGCCGGTCAAGGCGGGCATCAATTCTCTTCAGGAGGAATCTCATGGCTGAGCAGTACACACTTCCGGAACTGCCCTACGACTACTCCGCTCTCGAGCCGCACATCTCGGCTCGCATCATGGAGCTGCATCACGACAAGCACCACGCGACCTACGTCAAGGGCGCGAACACCGCGGTCGAGCAGATCGCCGAAGCCCGCGAGAGCGGCAACCTCGCGAACCTGCCCAAGCTCATCCGTGACCTCTCGTTCAACCTCGGCGGCCACGTCAATCACTCGATCTTCTGGCAGAACATGTCCCCGGACGGCGGTGACAAGCCCGTCGGCGAGCTCGCCGCGGCGATCGACGACCAGTTCGGCTCCTTCGACAAGTTCCGCGAGGTCTTCACGACCGCTGCGACGACGATCCAGGGTTCGGGTTGGGCCGTGCTCGTCTACGATCAGCTCGGCGGCAACCTCTTCGTCGAACAGCTCCACGACCAGCAGTCGGACATCCAGCAGGGCGGCACCCCGATCCTCCAGCTCGACATGTGGGAGCACGCGTTCTACCTCGACTACCAGAACGTCAAGCCCGACTACGTCAAGGCGTGGTGGAACATCGTCAACTGGGAGGACGCCGGCGCTCGCTTCGACCGCGCGGTCAACCAGACCAAGGGTCTCCTCCTCGGCTGAGACGCCTTCCTGATCTGAGCGTGCACGCTCGAACATTGACGCTCGCTCACCCGGCGGCCCGGACTCCATCGCAGAGTCCGGGCCGCCGTCGTCGTCGGGGCGTCGTGCCCCATCTCAGAAACCCTCCGGGCGCTCAGCCACCCGGCGCCAGGTTGCTCAGCGCCCGGAAGGTGGCTCGAACGCTGGCAATGCGAGCAGGCCTGAGTGGTTCGCTGGGTAGGGTGAGTGCATGTCCGTACATCTGCGCGCATGGCGGCCCTCCGACGCCGAGGCGCTTGCCGAGATCTTCGACGCCGCCGATCCCGAGCTTCTGAGCAATATCCCCGATGACCGAAGCGCCACCGGTGCAGGGGAGTGGCTCGACCGGGTGAGTGCCTCCGAGTCGGACGGCACCGCGTACGCCTGCGCGATCGTCGGGGACGACGACAGCCTCCTCGGCAATGTCATGGCCTCGGGCATCGAACGGCGACATTCGACGGCGTGGATCTCCTACTGGCTCAGATCCGCGGCTCGCGGTCGGGGACTGGCCTCGGCAGCACTGCGCACTCTCGTCGACACCCTCCACGACGATCTTGAGATCCACCGCCTCGAACTCGGGTACCGGGTGAACAATCCCGCTTCCGGCATGGTGGCGAAATCAGCCGGATTCCTCGTCGAGGGCCGTGAACGCGAGAAGCTGCTCTATGACGGCGTCCGCTTCGACACCGAGGTGGCCGCACGACTCGCGACCGACCCACGCGGTTCCGGTCACCGCCTTCCGCTTCGCAGATGATGCCTCATTTGCCGCGGCATCGCCGTGCTCTGCCGAGGCATCGACGTGCCCGAGTGCTCATTCGCCTCGACTCGGANCCCCCCCCCCCCCCCCCGGAAGGTGGCTCGAACGCTGACAATGCGTGCAGGCCCGAGTCGCTAGACTGTTCTGCGGGCGAAACCGTCCGTCACCGGTCAACTCCGGTCACAGACGAATCGTCAGTGCACATGGACGAATCGCCCGCGCAGACGGACAGACTGTCACCGTCAACAGAGTCAACTGAAGTTCGCAAAAGGGAGTGAGCGCATGAAGGTCGCCGTCATCGGAGCGCACGGGCGCATGGGTGCGCAGGCCGTCGAGGCCGTCAAGGACGCCGAGGGGCTCGAGCTCGTCGCCGCACTCGGCAGCTCCGACTCACTCGAGTCGCTGCTGGACCTCGATGTCGACGTTGCCGTCGAACTCACGGTGCCCAAGGCCACCGAGGACAATGTCCGCTTCCTCGTCGAGCACGACATCGACACCGTCGTCGGCACCACCGGCTGGAATGCCGAGCGCCTCGACCGCATCAAGGCCCTCCTCGCCGAGCACCCCGAGACCGCGGTGCTCATCGCCCCGAACTTCTCGATCGGCGCGGTGCTCGCGATGCGCTTCGCCGAGGTGGCCGCCCCCTACTTCGACTCCGCCGAAGTCGTCGAGATCCACCACCCCCGCAAACTCGACGCCCCGTCCGGCACCGCAGTGCACACGGCGCAGCGCATCGCCGCCGCCCGCAAGGCAGCCGACCTGCCGGCCGTGCCCGACGCCACCGACTCCGATCCCGACGGTGCCCGCGGAGCCGTCATCGACGGCATCCACGTCCACGCGATCCGCCAGCTCGGGATGACCGCCTCGGAGGAGATCCACTTCGGTGCCGCCGGGGAAGCGCTGACGATCCGCACGGACTCGTTCTCCACCTCGGCGTTCATGCCGGGGATCATCACGGCCGTGCGCGCGATCGGGGACCGCACCGGCCTCGTGCACGGCCTCGAGAACATCCTCGACCTCTGATGTCGAAAGCCAAGATCGGGGCGATCGTCGTCTCCGTCCTGCTCGCCTTCTACTTCGTCATCATGGGGCAGCGGGCATGGATCCTCATCCGCGAACCCGACCTCGTGCCCAAGCTCATGGGCGTCGCGCTCTTCGTCCTGCCCGTCGTCGGCGCGTGGGCGCTCATCATGGAGCTCCTCTTCGGTTCCCGGATGGAGAAGCTCGCCCGGATCCTCGAGACCGAAGGCGGACTGCCCGTCGATGACCTGCCCCGCACTCCCGGTGGCCGGATCGTCCAGGAGGCCGCCGACGAGGCGTTCGCCCAGTATCAGGCCGAAGCCGAGGCCGCTCCCGACGACTGGCGTTCGTGGTTCCGGCTCTCGTGCGCCTACGATGCCAGCGGCGACCGGCGTCGAGCGCGGTCGACGATGCGCAAGGCGATCACGATGGAGCGCGCCGGCCGGGCCTGAGGCCACAGCGGCATCGAGACCGGGTCACCCGTCGCGAGGCTCTGCCGGTTGCGGCCGCTTCGGGCTGACGGCCTTGACGAGTTTGGCGATCACCCCTTCGAGCGGTCCCCGCGGACTGACGAACAGCTTCCACACGATCGCAAAGACGATGAAGCCCACGGCGTGGATGGCGTACTCCGTGGTCAGCTTCACCGGGTCACCGGCCTCGACCATCGGCGCCGGCTGGAAGATCGGGTGGGTGATCTCGACGAGGGCGACATGGGCGGCATAGACGGTCAGCGGCATCGATCCCGGAGCGCTGAGGGGAGCGAGCAGCCATGCGCGTCTGCCCAACAGGACTGCGGCGGCCTGGCACACGGCGATCGCCGCGAGTGAGGTGCCGGCGGTGGAGATGAGGTCGAAGGGTGTGGCCGAATGCGGTCCCGCGATCGTCAGCCACCACCACGAATCTGGTGGAGTGACGCCGTAGCTGTTGATGTAGAGCGCGGCGTTGAGGTCTGCCCCGCTGGCATTGGCCACCGCCTCGAGTTCCTGACGACCGCCGGCGACATTGAGCAGCAGCCACGAGGATCCGCGGCCGAGTGCGACGAGCGCGACCCCGACGAGGAAGAGCTTCGTGAGCTGCTTGTTGATGTCGGTCTTCGCCACGGCCATGCCGAGGAGGATGTAGGCCATCCACTGGATGATCGGATAGTACCCGGTGAGGACGAGCTCGAGCACAGCATTCTCAAGCGATGCGAGATCGGTCCACGACAACGCCAGATAGGACGGCTCCAGGCCGAAGCTGCTGCGCACCCACATCGACACGATCGGGCTGAGCACCATCCACACGCCCGCGAGCGTGAACAGTGCCCAGGGCCGCAGCCGCAGGAAGAGCAGAGCGATGCCGAACATCACGCCGTAGTTGACGAGGATGACCGCGAGGTTCGTGGTGATCGCACCGAGGATGAGGCCGATGACGATGATCGAGGCCGCCCGGACGAGCACGCCGGGTGCGACGTCGCGCAGGCGTCCCGTGGCCGCCAGCGTTGAGCGCGTCGAGAGCACAAGCGAACATCCGGCGAGGACGGCGAAGAGCGCTGAGGCCCGTCCGGAGAAGATCGCGGCGAACGTCGGCATGCCGGCATCGTCGGTGAGCGGGTAGATGTGCGTGACCATCATCGTCAGCAGCGCCAAACCGCGTGCGGCATCGAGGCCGACGAGGCGACCCTGCGGGCTCAGTCTGGCGAGGATGCCCGCCGAGGCGGTCGCCGGGTGAGTGCTCATGGAACGATTCTCACACGCTTGGTCACAATTCGGTAAGGCTTCGGTATCTTATTGCCATGACCTTCAACCCGAACGCCGACATCAGCACCAATCGGACAAGCCGCCGTGGCCGAAACACGGCGATCGCCGGTGGCGGCGTCGGTGTCGTCGGACTCCTCATCTTCCTCATCGGCCCACTCCTCGGTGTCGATCTCACCGGTCTCATCGGTGACACGGCGATCGAGAGCGGGGAGCGACCGGGATCGTCGAACGAAGCCGCGATGCTCCAATGCGACACCGGCGCGGACGCGAACCGCTCGACCGACTGCCGGATGGCAGGTGCCCAGGTCGTCCTCGACGACTACTGGGCGCAGCAGGTCAACGGGTACACCCCGCCCCGACTGACGATCGTCGACGGACAGACGCCCACCCAATGCGGCACCGCATCGAACGCGGTGGGACCGTTCTACTGCCCGCCCGAACGCGGCGTCTACATCGACCCGACGTTCTTCGACGTCATGCGCCAGCAGTTCGGGGCCTCCGCCGACGACCTCGCGCAGCTCTACATCGTCGGCCACGAGTGGGGCCACCACATCCAGAACATCACCGGCACGATGGACCGCTACCCGAACAACGGCACCGGACCGGAGAGCAACGGGGTTCGCACCGAACTCCAGGCCGACTGCTACGCGGGGGCGTGGCTCGGGGACGTCACGACGCTCACCGACGACAACGGCACCCCGTACCTCGAACCGCCCACGCAGAAGCAGCTTGACGATGCGCTCAACGCCGCCTTCGTCGTCGGCGACGACTACATCCAGCAGCAGTCCGGGTTCGTCAACCCGGAGAGCTTCACCCACGGCACCAGCGAGCAGCGCCAGCGCTGGTTCACCAACGGCTACGACAGGGGGCTCGGCAGCTGCGACGCCTTCGCCGTGCCGGGCAGCCAGCTCTGAGCCGCGACCCGGCCCCCTACGCCTCTTCCCCGGTTATCTATACCGTGATATGAATAATGGGTCAGCTCCCGCATGCATCAAGGTCGATCCATGTCTCACCTCTTTCCCCATCTCTTCGAACCGATCACCCTGGGCCCTCGGACCATCCGAAACCGCATCGTCTCATCCGGTCATGACACGGTCCTCGACGAGCACGGGCAGATCGGCCCCGACCTCGTCGCCTACCACGAAGCCCGAGCCGCCGGCGGCTGCGGGCTCATCGTCCTCCAGGTCTCCGGGGTCCACGAGACCGCGCGCTACACCAACCACGTCCTCATGGCCACCGACGACTCCGCGGTCCCCGGCTACCGCGCGGTCGCCGGGGCCGTCCACCGCCACGGTGCGACGATCTTCGCCCAGCTCTTCCATCCCGGCCGGGAGGTCATGGACGGTGAACGCGGGATGGCACCGCGCGCGGTCGCCCCGAGCGACGCCCCGCAGGAGCGCTTCAAGGTCGTCCCCGAAGCGCTGAGCACCGCCGAGGTCGAAGACATCATCGCCGGCTATGCCACCTCGGCGGCCCGCATCGCCTCAAGCGGCATCGACGGCGTCGAGATCGTCGCCAGCCACGGTTACCTGCCCATCCAGTTCTTCAACCCCCGCATCAACACCCGCACCGACCGGTACGGCGGGTCCCCGGAGAACCGCCGCCGCTTCCTCGCCGAGGTGGTCACCGCCGTCCGTGCCGCCGTCGGCCCCGGCATCGTCGTTGGCCTGCGGATCTCCGGTGAGGAGAAGACCGAGGACGGCCTCGTCGCCACCGAGATCCTCGACCTCATCGGCCACCTCGACGACCTCGAGGCCCTCGACTACTACTCGGTGACCGCCGGGGACTCCTCGACCCTCCAGGGCGCCGTCCACATCGTGCCCTCGATGCAGATCGACCCCGGCTACGCGACGAACCTCTCCGCCCAGGTCAAGAAGGTCACCGACCGGCCCGTCATGGTCGCCGGCCGGATCAACCAACCTCACGAAGCCGAATCCGCGATCGCGGAGGGCCGCACGGACATGGCCGTCATGACCCGCGCGATGATCTGCGACCCCGAGATCGCCGCGAAATCGCAGCGCGACGCCGTCGACGAGATCCGCGCCTGCATCGGCTGCAACCAGGCGTGCATCGGCCACTTCCAGCAGGGCGTGCCCATCTCGTGCATCCAGCACCCCGAGACCGGCCGCGAACTCACCTTCCTTCCGCGCCCACGCGTGCGTCGGGCCCACCGCGTCCTCGTCATCGGCGGGGGACCGGGCGGTCTCAAGGCCGCCGCCGTCGCCGCCGAACAGGGCAATGACGTCGTCCTCTGCGAACGGGGACCCCACCTCGGCGGGGCCGTGCTGCTCGCCCAGACCCTGCCCTACCGGTCGGAATTCGGGGGTGCGGCGACGAACCTGTCCGCCGAGGCGGCCCGTGCCGGGGTCGAGATCCGCACCTCGACGCCGGTCACCCAGGACATCGTCGACGCCATCGCCGCCGACCATGTCATCGTCGCCACCGGCGCCGCCGAGCGGATGCCCGAGCTCGAGATCGCCGACGATGCGCTCGTCCTCGGTGCCCGCACCTACCTCGCCGACGAACCGAGACTGCCTGCGGGCCGGATCCTCGTCACGGATTGGAAGGGCGACTGGATCGGCCTCGGCATCGCGATCCGCCTCGCCGAGGCGGGCCACCCGGTCACCCTGGCCACCGCCGCGAACTTCGCCGGAGCCGCGATCCAGCAGTACACCCGCACTCTCCTCGTCTCCCAGGCGATGCGGGCGGGCGTCGAATTCCTCGGCGATGCCCGGCTCGTCGGCGTCGACGAGGACACCGGCTACCTCCAGTCGACGTTGTGCGAGATCGTCCACGAAGTCGAGAATGTGGCCGCGACGATCGTCTCCGGGGCCCCGCGAGCGGTGCGTCCCGACCTCGACTTCGGTGCCGCCGGCGTCACCGTCATCGGCGACGCTCTCGCCCCGCGGACCGTCGAGGAGGCCGTCTACGAGGGGCTTCTCGCCGCGACCGAGCTGGCGGACCGTGACCGCGCCGAAGCAGCGTCCGCATGAGTCCGCGACCGCAGCTGCCCGCCGAGGAGGTGGAGGCCAGGCGTGCGGCGATCCTCGCATCGGCCCTCACGGAGATCGTCCAGCGGGGTCCCGAGGCGGTGCGGATGAAGGACGTCGCCGCCGGTGCCGGGGTCTCCGTGGGCACCGTGCAGTACTACTTCACCAGCCGTGACGACCTCCTCGTCGAGGCGTTCTCGGCCCACAGCCGCGCTGTCATCGCGGAGATCGCCGCGCTGTCCGCGCGGTCCGGGACCGCGTGGGAGCGACTGCAGGCGACCTTCGCCGCCGTCCCGACCGTCGGATCCTATGAGCAGCGGTCGATCGTGTGGGTCGAACTCGTCGCCGCGGCCCGGCGCAGTCCCGTCCTCAACGACTGTGTCGCCGAGGTGTTCGCCGGGTGGCGCGGACACCTGCGGACCGTCATCGAGGCAGGCATCGCCGACGGCAGTCTTACACCCCGCCTCGATCCCGATCTCGTCGTCGACACGCTCATCGCTCAGATCGACGGCTTCGACCTCGCCGTCGCCGCAGGCCGCGAGGGCCTGAGTCCGGGGCAGATCGCAGCGAGCCTCGAATCGACGGCCGCCGCCCTCCTCGGGGTGCCCTGCGCGGTGCCGGCGGACTCGGTGTGAGACTCGACTCCGGCGTCTCGGCGACCGGACACCGAGGGACTACGCCCCGACACAGGCTGAGTCCGCGTCGCAGGCCGGACCGGAGACATCCTGGTCCTCACAGCCTCGCGATCGTCTGCACGTCGTCGCGGAACTCCCGCACCGTCTCCTCGGACACCGTCGCCCGGGTCGCCCGCAGGGCGTCGAGGTAGTTCTCCGTGCTCAGCACGTCCGAACGGGCATCGATGGGCACCTGATCCTTGCCCAGCGAGGCTGCGAGCGCCTCCTGCGAGGCCCGCCTGGCCGCATACTCGATGTCGGCCGGGGTGAGGCCGCTGCTCGCATCGACGAGCGCATCGACGTCGATGTCGGCGATGACGTGGTCGGGGATGTAGCGGGTCCAGATCGCATGCCGAGCCGTCTCGTCGGGCAGGCCGATGGGGATGACGTAGTCGAAGCGGCCGTGCCGGAGGAACGCGGCGTCGAGCGCGCGGACGAAGTTCGTCGCACAGATGAGCAGTCGGCCCTCCCGATCCCGGAATTCCGCGACCTGCTTGAGCAGCTCGTTCGTCACCCCCTGCGTCGGCGAGGGCGGCTCACCGCCGCGCTTCGAGGCGATCTCCTCGACCTCGTCGATGAAGACCACGGCATGCTCGAGTTCGCCGATCTGCTCGAACGACGTCCGCAGCCCCGCCGCCACCCCGCCGGGCTCCCCGGAGAGCCGGGAGGGGAAGAGTTCGACGAACGGCCAGTCGAGCCGTGAGGCCACCGCCTTCGCGAACGTCGTCTTGCCCGTGCCGGGCGGGCCGAAGAGCATGACCGCCCGGGGCGGGACGACCCCGAAATGATCGGCGAGGTCCGGTTCGGCCAAGGGCACGACGAGGCGGTCCTCGAGCATGTCCTTCTCCTCCTGCATCCCGCTCACCGCATCCCACAGGTGGCGGGGGAGGATGCGACCGCCGACGCTGCGGAGCAGATCGAGCTCCCGCCTCTGCACCGGCATCTGCCGCTCGAGGTATCGCAGCTGGGAGCGCACCTGGAAGCCGTTCGACTCGAGTCCCGCGAACGCCGGGGACTCCTCGGGCACGAGGATCGAGAGCTTCCCGAGCCCCAGCGGCATGAAATGGCGTTCGAGCGCATCGAGGAGCCCCGCCTCGGCGCCGTCGGCACCCGATGCCGAGGTCAGCACCTCGTCAAGGACATGGAAGAAGACGATCCACCCCTGCGCATGGGCGGCCCGCCCGACGGCGGCGCCGACGATCTCCTCACCCTGGACGGCGACGACGGCATGGTCGTTCTGGCACGAGGCGATGACCTCGGGCAGGGAGTACACGGGAGCTGAGACCGAGGACTGGGCGGCCTCCCAGAGGCGGACGATCCCGTCGAGGTCGTCGTCGTGGAAATCGCGGATGCGTGTGCGGCTCATCGAACTCTCCTGTCGGTGCAGTCGGCTCGGGGCGGGGCGGTCGTCGCGGGGCGTGAGCACAGCCTATGTGATCTGCGTCTCGGGCGACCACCTCGGCGCGCCTGGACCGGTTCCCTCCAGGTGAGGTGCACGGCGGTATCCTTGTCCCATGGCGATTCTCGGGGACAGCGCGGCGACCGCCGCCATCGATGCGTTCGGCACCGTCGGCACGGCAATGGTGACACCGTTCAACGACGACGGCACCATCGACTGGGCGGGTGTGGAGAAGGTCGCCGACCACCTCGTCAACCTCGGCAACGACATGCTCGTCGTCTCCGGCACCACCGGTGAGTCCCCGACGACGACCGATGAGGAGAAGATCGAACTCCTCCGCGTCGTCCGCTCCGCCGTGGGCACGCGGGCGAAGCTCATCGCCGGGACCGGGAACAATGTCACCGCGCACACCGTTGACCTCAGTGAGCGCTCGGCAGCCGCCGGCGCCGACGGCCTCCTCGTCGTCACCCCCTACTACTCGAAGCCGACGCAGCCGGCGATCGCCGCGCACATGCGGGCCGCCGCCGACTCCACCGACCTGCCGGTCATGCTCTACGACATCCCCGGACGCTCCGGAGTGCCGATCGACACGGACACGCTCATCGGGCTCGCCGACCACCCGAACATCCTCGCGGTCAAGGACGCCAAGGGCGACCTGTTCGCCTCGCAGACGGTGATGGCGCAATCCTCGCTCGCCTACTACTCGGGTGAGGACGCACTCAACCTGCCGTTGCTGGCCATCGGCGCCCTCGGCGTCGTCTCGGTGGCCGGGCACGTGTGCTCCGACCGCTTCGCGCGCATGGTCACGGCCGTGTACGAGAACGATCTCAACACAGCGCGCCGTCTCAGCTACGAGACCGCCGGCGTCGTCGACGCCCTCATGAACCACATGCCGGGAGTCATCTCGGCGAAGGCCGCACTGGAGGCCCAAGGAATACTGACCAACCGCGGAACCCGGATGCCGCTGCTCCCAGCAGATGAGGAGCAGTGCGCGTTCATCACCGCCCAACTGACCAGGAGTGGTTACCCAACGTGAATAACGCATTGACCCAAGAACTCGGCCCACCGCCGAAGATGGACCCCGAAGCGGTCCGCATCGTCGCCCTCGGCGGCCTCGGCGAGGTCGGGCGCAACATGACCGTGTTCGAATACCACGGCAAGATCCTCATCGTCGACGCCGGCGTCCTCTTCCCCGAAGAGGAGCAGCCCGGTGTCGACCTCATCCTCCCCGACTTCTCCTACCTCGACGACCGCCTCGACGACATCGTCGGCCTCGTGCTCACCCACGGCCACGAAGACCACATCGGCGCCGTCCCCTACCTGCTCAAGCGCAAGCCCGACATCCCGATCCTCGGCTCGAAGCTGACGATCGCGCTCATCGAGGCCAAGCTCAAGGAGCACCGGATCAAGCCGATCACCCGCGTCGTCGCGGCTGGTGACCTCGACCAGCTCGGTCCCTTCGACCTCGAGTTCGTCGCCGTCAACCATTCGATCCCCGACGCGCTTGCCGTCTTCATCCGCACCGGTGCCGGCAACATCCTCCACACCGGCGACTTCAAGATGGACCAGCTCCCGCTCGACGGTCGGATCACGGACCTCCGTGCCTTCGCCCGCCTCGGCGAGGAGGGTGTGGACCTGTTCATGACGGACTCGACGAACGCCGAGGTCCCCGGCTTCACGGCACTGGAGAAGGACATCGGGCCCGTGCTCGAGAACCTCTTCGGCCACGCTGAGCGGCGCATCATCGTCGCCTCCTTCTCCTCGCACGTCCACCGCGTGCAGCAGGTGCTCAACGCCGCGAGCGCGCACGGCCGCAAGGTCGCCCTCGTCGGCCGGTCGATGGTGCGGAACATGAAGATCGCCGCCGACCTCGGCTACCTCGACGTGCCCCAGGGCGTGCTCATCGACATCAAGGACGTCGACGACCTGCCCGATGACCAGGTCGTCCTCATGTGCACCGGCTCCCAGGGCGAGCCGATGGCCGCGCTGTCCCGGATGGCCAACCGCAACCACCGCATCGAGGTCGGCGACGGCGACACCGTCATCCTCGCCTCCTCGCTCATCCCCGGCAACGAGAACTCCGTGTTCAAGGTCATCAACGGCCTGATGAAGCTCGGCGCGAAGGTGATCTCGAAGGCCGACGCGAAGGTCCACGTCTCCGGTCACGCCTCCGGCGGCGAGCTCCTCTACTGCTACAACATCGTCAAGCCCCGCGGCGTCATGCCCGTGCACGGCGAATGGCGGCACCTGCTCGCCAATGCCCGTCATGCCGAGGCGACCGGGGTCGACCCTGACAACATCGTCCTCGCCGACGACGGCTGGGTCGTCGACCTCAAGGACGGCCACGCCGAGGTGGTCGGCGCCGTCGACTGCAACTACGTCTTCGTCGACGGCTCCTCGGTCGGTGAGATCACCGAGGCGGACCTCAAGGACCGACTCGTCCTCGCCGGTGAAGGCTTCGTGACGATCTTCCTCGCAGTGAACTCGCAGACGAAGACCCTCATCGCCGGGCCGGAGATCCACGCCCGCGGCGTCGCCGAGAACGACTCCGTCTTCGACTCGATCATCCCGAAGGTCACCAAGGCCGTCGAGGAGGCGCTCGAGTCCGGCACGACGGACCAGTACCAGCTCCAGCAGGTCGTCCGCCGCACCGTCGGTCGATGGGTGTCCTCGAAGCTGCGGCGCAAGCCGATGATCGTGCCGATGGTCGTCATCGTCTGATCCGGCGTCATCGGCTCATCCGATGAGCAAGCGAGCGGGCGCCTGCCCGGACGGTCGACGTCCGCGCGGGCGCCCGCTCGCGTTCGTGGAGGCAGGTGGGGATCCCATAGCGACAGTGGCGAGCAGGGAGACGGAGGAGCAGATGAGCACAGGTTTCGGGAAGAACTTCGGGTCGGCGCGCGGGGAGTACGATCGCGGTCGCCCCAGCTATCCGGCCGAAGCGGTGGCCGCCCTCATCGGGTCCGCGGTCGACATCACCGACATCGGTGCCGGCACGGGCAAGCTCACGGCGGGCCTCCTCGGCGAGGGGAGGGACGTCGTCGCGGTCGATCCGGATGCGCGGATGCTCGAGACCCTGGCCGCGCACCTGCCCGAGGTCGAGACGAGGGTCGGCATCGCCGAGGACCTGCCGCTGGAGAACGACAGTCGGGATCTGCTCACCTTCGGTCAATCCTGGCACTGGGTCGACGCCGACATCGCCTCCGCCGAGGCGGCCCGCGTGCTCCGTCCGGGAGAGGTGCTCGGCCTCATCTGGAACATCCGCGATGAGAGCGTCGACTGGGTGGCGGCGCTCACCGAGATCATCACCCCGAGCGCGGCCGAGCAGTACGTCGCCCGCATCGCGGGTGGGTCGGACGGTGTCGGCGTCTCACCGTTCGCGCCGCCCTTCACGGACGTCGAGCACACCCGCGTCGACTGGGTGCGTGAGATCAGCGTCGACGACCTCGTCGCGCTCGTCGCCTCACGCTCGGTCGCGATCTATGCGGAGCCCGAGGTGCGCGGGCAGATGCTCGAGCAGACGCGCAGCCTCGGCGACCAGGTCCGGGGTGCGGACGGATTCGTCCGCCTGCCGTACGCGACGCACGTCTTCCGGTCGCGCGCCGTCGAGCAGTAACCGGGGCTGCGAGGGCTCCTTGGGACTGCGGGGGAGCCAGCTCGGGGTTGAGGGGGGCCGGCGCAGAGGATTTTGGACTCTGAGTGTCGATTCCCGGCGCTGAAATCGACACTCAGCGTCCGGGATCCGCGTGTTCTACGCGCTCGCGGGGACGAGCGGCTTTCCTGCTGACCGGCGGGCGAGGACGACGAGGACGATGAGCCCGACGATCACGGCGCTGAGCACGACCGTGCCGGCGTTCGCGCCCAGACCGTTGATGCCGATGAACGCGAGCGCACCGGCGGTGAGCGCGTAGACGAGCATCGGGATCGAGGTGCGGCGGATGAGCTCGCCCTCGCGCCCGATGAGCCCGACCGTCGCCGAGGCTGCCACGACGTTGTGCACGGCGACCATGTTGCCCGCCGCCCCGCCGACGGCCTGCGCTGCCACCACCGTCTCGGGCGAGGCCGCGCCGATCGCGACTCCGGTGGAGAACTGGAACTGGGAGAACATGATGTTCGAGACCGTGTTCGACCCGGCCACGAACGCCCCGAGCGCCCCGATGAAGGGGGCGAGCAGGGGCCAGGCGTCGCCCACGGTGGAGGCGGCCGCCTCGGCGAGGGTGACCGGCATCGAATCGAGGCCGGCGTTGTTGTAGTCGGACCCGGAGTTGATGAACACGCGCACGAGCGGCAGGGAGCACAGCAGCGCCACGGCGGCCCCGGCGATCTGACCGCCCGCGATCTTCCACGACGAACCGATCTGCTCCTTCGTCATCCGGTGGATGAGGTACGTCAGGCCGCACGCGAGGACGAAGATCGCGCCCGGGGACCACAGCAGGTCCATGTTCTGGTTGATCGGGGTGCCGAAGATCCCCTCGATCTTGATCACCGCCGGCCCGTTGAGGAACTCCTTGATCGGGGGCACGTTGCGGGTGATGAGGAGGAGGGCGACGACGATGAGGTAGGGCGCCCAGGCTCGGGCCAGGGACATCTTCTTGTGGAGGTGGGCGGCCTCGTCGGCGGGGTCGACGGTGCCCATCCAGAACGCCGGCCACATCGACCTCGGCGCGAAGTCCCACGTCGTCTTCGGCATGAGGAAGCCCATGCGTGAGGTCGTGACGACGATGGCCAGCCCGATGAGCCCGCCGAGGAGGGACGGGAACTCGGGGCCGAGGAACTTCGCGACGATGAGGTAGGGCACGATCATCGCCAGGGCCGAGTAGATCGCGAACGGGGCGACGGCGAGCCCATCGGCGAAGCGTTTGCGCTCCCCGAAGAACCCGGTCATCAGGCAGGACAACAGCAACGGGATGAGGATGCCGCACACCGCGTGGATGAGGGCGACCTGGACGGCGGTGTGGGCGACGAACTGGGACTGGTCGAGGCCGAGCTGGGCGGCGCGGGCGGCGACGTCAGGCGACATGCTCCCGTCCTCCTGGGACAGGCCCGTGCCGATGCCGACGATCATCGGGGTGCCGACCGCGCCGAAGCTCACCGGCGTCGACTGGATGATCAGACCCGCCAGGACCGCGGCGATCGCGGGGAACCCGAGGGCGAGCATGAGCGGGGCGACGACCGCGGCCGGGGTGCCGAAACCGGCTGCGCCTTCGATGAAGGACCCGAAGAGCCACGCGACGATGATGACCTGGACCCGCCGGTCGGGGGAGATCGAGACGAAGCCCGCACGGATCGTCTCGATCGCCCCGGAGCGAGTGATCGTCGCGAGCAGGAGGAGCGCGCCGAAGACGATCCACAGCAGCCCGATCGCCACGAGCAGGCCCTGGACGACGGAGGCGGCGATCGTCACCCATTCGATCTGCCACGCGAGGTTCGCGATGAGAGCGGCGGCCACGAGCCCGATGGGCATCGCGTACTTCGCCGGCCAGCGGAAGCCGATGAGGAGGATCCCGGCGAGCAGGATCGGGGTGAGCGCGAGGAGCGCGGCTACGGCAAGATTGTCCATCGTCGTGTCCGATCCGTGGCGGCGGTGCCACTGGCTGTGTGGCGTCGTTGCCACCGGTCGGCTGCCGCGACGATCGCGGCGCTTGATGTCATCTTTCCTTGCCATAGGCTCAGCGGTCAAGGGTCGGTGGGAATCGGCGGGGTCGTCGCCTGCTGCCGTACGGCCGTCGACGACGCCCGGCCGGTGCCGGCAATGGCGGCGGCAACGGCTCTTGAGTCGGTGCGCGTGTGCCGATATCGTCGAAGGTGTCGAGGGCGACGTGCGCACTGCGCGTCCCGGTCTCGGCCCGTGACGAAGGAGTCGGAGCTCATGACGTACATCAACAGGGAGTCCAGCGAATCTGTGCCGGGCCTGCCGGAGGTCGTCGATGCCGATTCGTGGCGCGACGCCAGGGCCCGACTGCTCGACCGGGAGAAGGCCCACACCGCCGAGGCGGACGCCATCGCCGCAGCCCGCCGCACCCTGCCCATGGGCGAGATCGACGCCGACGCCGAGGTCCACGGCGAGGACGGTTCCGTCGCCTTCCGCGAGCTCTTCGACGGCCGTGACGAACTCATCGTCTACAAGCACATGTGGTACGACGGGGCACCCCACCAGGGGCAGTGCGAAGGGTGCACGGCCGTCGCGTGGAGCCTCCGCGACGCCGTCTACCTCAACGCCCGCGGCGTCTCCTTCGCCGTCCTCACCTCCGGCGCATGGTCTGAGGTGAGGCCCTATGTCCACTTCATGGGCTACGAGCAGCCGTGGTATTCGGTGAGGGGACTCGATGAGCCGCTCGGCGGGGACATGGGATCCCTGCTCAGCTTCGTCCGCCGAGGCGACCGGGTGTTCCTCACGTATGAGACGACCGGACGGGGCGTCGAACCGGTCACCGGGTTCCTCGGACTCCTCGACATGACCGCTCTCGGTCGGCGCGAAGGGTGGGAGGACGTCCCCGAGGGCTGGCCAGAGGTGCCCGATGCGGGTTCGCCCGTCGGCGGACGCGGATCACCCGTGGGCTGGTACTGGCGCACCGACGACCAGGGGCGGGCGACGTGGGGTCCGACGAGCCGACCAGTGCCCCAGTGGACGCGCCACGGCGCGGCGCCTGTGACCTCGCTCGGCCGCGACGGACACAGCCACTGAGCAGGGCGCTGCTGCCATGGCCGGCCGCGACGGACACGGCGGCTGAGTGCTACGGGCACAGCCGCTGAGCAGGCTGCGGTTGCGACGGACACCGCCTGCGGACCGGGCGTTCGCACGGGTCTGCGGACAGCCTCGGCGAAGGGTTTGACGAGATCTGGATCACGTCATAGTCTTTCGGTGTGTGAACAATAAATTTCACGATGTGAAATTTTCGCCGGCCAAACCCCGTTGCCCGCGATACTCGACGCACCGATAGGGTGCTGGAGAAGGAGAACCACCGATGACCGCTCATATCGAGAACCTCGACATTCCCGCAGGGATGGAGATCACGGGCGAACTGCCCGACGGGGCAGAGAAAGTCCTCACCCCGCAGGCGCTCGAGCTCATCGTCGAGCTGCACCGGAAGTTCAACGGGGACCGCCTCGAACGGCTGGAGGCCCGCCGCGTGCGCCAGCAGGAGATCGCGAACGGTGCCGACCTCGACTTCCTTCCCGAGACCAAGGAGATCCGCGAGGACGAGACTTGGCAGGTCGCCCCTCCCGCACCCGGACTCGAGGACCGGCGCGTCGAGGTCACCGGACCGACGTACAAGAAGATGACGATCAACGCGCTCAACTCGGGCGCGAAGGTGTGGCTGGCCGACCAGGAGGACGCGAATACCCCGCAGTGGGATTCGGTCATCGGCGGTCAGATCAACCTCCTCGACGCCCTGACCAGGGAGATCGACTTCACCTCGCCCGAAGGCAAGGAGTACCGGCTCGCCCCCGACGAGGAGCTGCCGACGATCGTCGTGCGCCCCCGCGGCTGGCACATGCCGGAGAAGCACATCCTCGTCGACGGTGAGGAGACCTCGGGTTCGCTCGTCGACTTCGCCCTCTACTTCGCCACCGCCGGTCAACTCCAGGTCGAGAAGGGCAAGGGCCCGTACTTCTACCTCGCGAAGATGGAGTCCCACCTCGAGGCGCGCCTGTGGAACCAGGTCTTCGAGCACGCCGAGGACGCCTTCGGCCTGGCCCGCGGCACGATCCGGGCGACCGTGCTCATCGAGACCTACCCGGCGGCCTTCGAGATGGAGGAGATCCTCTACGAACTCCGCGAGCACTCGGCCGGGCTCAACGCCGGACGCTGGGACTACATCTTCTCCGTGATCAAGAACTTCCGCTCCCGCGGCGCCGACTACCTCCTGCCCGACCGTTCGGATGTGACGATGACGGTGCCGTTCATGCGCGCCTACACCGAGCTGCTCGTGCGCACCTGCCACAAGCGCGGGGCGCACGCGATCGGCGGCATGAGCGCCTTCGTCCCGGCCAAGGACCCCGAAGCCAACGAGGCGGCGTTCGCGAAGGTCCGCGAGGACAAGTCGCGTGAGGCCGGCAACGGCTTCGACGGATCCTGGGTCGCCCACCCGGGCATGGTCGCCCTGTGCAAGGAGGTCTTCACCGAGACCCTGGGCGAGGCGCCCAACCAGATCGACAACAAGCGCGAGGACGTCTCCGTCACCGCCGCCGAGCTCCTCGACGTGAAGTCGACGCCCGGTGCGATCACCGAGGCGGGCCTGCGGACGAACATCAACGTCGGCATCCAGTACCTGCGGGCGTGGCTCGAAGGCAACGGCGCGGTGGCCATCCACGGGCTCATGGAGGATGCGGCGACCGCCGAGATCTCCCGCTCCCAGGTGTGGCAGTGGCTCGACGCCGGCGTCGAACTCGACACCGGGAAGACCGTGACGAGGGAGCTCGTCCAGCAGATCGTCGCCGAGGAGGTCGCCGGCCTCCCGGGTGAGGCGAGCGATTGGAAGGACGCCACCGACCTCTTCCTCTCCGTGGCCGTCGCCCCCGACTACGTCGACTTCCTCACCCTGCCCGCCTACGCGAAGATGGCCTGAGGCGCGCGCGGCTCTCGCGCCGCTCCGTTCGCGGGGCCGGCTCGCCCGCCGCGGGGCCGCAGTCATCAGCACGGTCTTCCGACTCAAGCAGTGTCCACGCACCCTGCTCACGTCGGAAGACCGTGCTTTTATGTGGTCACGGTGTCGTCGAGTCCGCGAGCGCGTCGAGTTCGCGGGGGAGGTCGCGCATCCCGGTCAGGGGTGAGAGCAGCACAGGCAAGGCCGCGAGGATCGAGACGGCGGCGAAGATCCACAGCGCCGGCACGATCCCGATGGTGTGGGCGAGTGTGCCGCCGAGGAATGCGCCGATCGGCATCGGACCCCACACGAGGAACCGGATCGAGGCGTTCATCCGTCCGAGCAGCGGCTTCGGGCACAGACGCTGGCGGAAGCTCACCTGGGCGACGTTGTAGACGACGACGCACCATGAGAGGACGAGCCACCCGATGAGCAGCGTCGGCAGCGCAGGCAGCACCGAGGCGAGGGGAACGGCGAGCGTGGCGAGCCCGGCCAGTGTCGCAGACACCGTGATCGAGCGCCCTTCGCCGACGAACTTCTGCACCCACGAGGAGCTCAGCGCCCCGACGATGCCGCCGACGGCGCCGAGGGACATGACCAGCCCGAGTTGGAACTGGTTGAGGTCGAGTGTGCGCAGGGCGTAGAGGACGAGGAGTGCGAAGACCGCGGAGGAGGCGAAGTTCGACAGACCGGTGCACGCGACGATCCGGCGCAGCAGCGGGTGGCCGAGGACGAAGGCGAGGCCTTCGCGGATGTCGGCGACAAGGGTGGGTCGGCTGTCGGGCTGCGGCGGTTCCTCGCGGTGGCGGATACGGCTGACGAAGAGGCTCGAGAGCGCCATGCAGATGCTCGTGACCCCGATCGTCAGCGGTCCGCCGATGAGTCCGACGAGTCCGGAGGCAGCCGACGGTCCCACCACCGAGGCGGTCTGCTGACTGGCCTGGAGCTTGCCGTTGCCGTCGCCGATCTGATCGCCGGCGACGATCTCGGGCAGATACGACTGGTTGGCGACGTCGAAGAAGACGGTGACGACGCCGACCCCTGCGGCGATGACGAAGAGCTGGATCATCGTGAGCAGGTCGAGCGCCCAGGCCAGAGGGATCGTCAGGAGCAGGGCTGCGCGGAGCAGGTCGCCTGCGACGATGACCCGCTTCTTGCGCATCCGGTCGACCCAGGCCCCGGCAGGCAGGCTGATGAGGAGGAACGCGGCGTTCTCGAACGCGGCGAGCAGGCCCATCTCGAAGGCATCGGCGGCGAGGAGCTGGACGGCGATGAGGGGGAGGGCGAAGAGGACGAACTGGTTGCCGAACACCGAGACGGTGTCGCCCATCCACAGCTGCCGGAAGTCGTGATGGCGCCAGAGGGAGCGCTGCCCGGGCGGGGGTGTCTGGGTGCCGGAGGCCGGGTCGGCCGGGGCGCCTGCCAACGGGCTCGGAGACGCGCCGGGCGACACCGGTGGCGGCGAGGGTTCAGCAGGATCGTCTGTGCTCATGGGCTCTTCTTCGAGTCGGTGAGGTCGGCAGTGATTGAGTTCTCTCAATCACTAGTGTCGCATCGAGACCTCGGCCCGGCAATGGTTCGACCCGAAGTGATTGACTTCTCTCAATCGTTGGCTAGCGTGGACGGCATGAACGCCGAGCAGTCCGAACCCGGAGCGACAGCGGACCCACCGGAGCACCCCGCCCGCAACCCCGATGACCCGACGGTGCGGGTCGCCCACGCGATCGAGCGCCGTGACGCCACCGACGCCGAGGCGAAGGCGCTCGCCTCGAGCGTGCGCATCCGCATCCTCCGGCTCTGCCTCGACGAGGAGCTGAGCAACCGGGAGATCGCCGAGGCGCTCGACCTCAATCCCGCGACCGCGCTCCACCATGTGCGGATGCTCGTCGACACCGGGTTCCTCGAGGCCCAGGAACCCCGCCGAGGTCGACGCGGCGCTCGGGAGATCCCCTACCGGGCGACCGGCAGGAGCTGGTTCATCGACGCCGGTGACATCACCGACCCGATGATCGAGGCCTTCGCCGCCGAGTTTGCTGCCGCCCCCTACCCGGAACGGTCGATGAGCCGGATGGCGGCGATGCTCACCCCCGCCGAGGTCGTCGAGTTCCAGCAACGACTCGAGGACCTGCTCGAGGACTTCCGGTCCCGGCGATCGCAGGACGGCGCCCGGCAGTGGGCGCTCTTCGTCGCCATGCATCCCAGCGCCGCCCCCGACGAAGGAGCCTCATGACCGCCAAACAGCTCGACCTCGATTCCCTGCCCGCCGAGGCGGTCGACTTCCTCGAGGCGGTCATACGCGGTGAGGCAGTCGCCGTCGTCCGCGGCGGGGAGCAGCTCGGAACGCTGGGCTTCACCTCGGCGGTGATCGAGGGCGATATCGTCGCGAGCTCCCGCTTCGGTCAGCCGACGGTCGACGTGCCCGAGGGGGTCACGGTCGTCGTCACGGCGATGGCGCTGTCCACGGCAGCCCGGCGCCGCCTCGGCGAGGCATTCGGGGAGGACTACATGGTCCTCGACTTGGGCGACGCCCCCGAGGACGCCGACATCCTCCTCACCCATCCGATCAGCCTGCAGCTCCTCGGTGCGCTGCGGGAGCGGTTTCCCCGCGCCGAGGTGGTCGTCACGGAGATCGACGACGAGGAGGCCGGCGTCTCCTACCTCGGGCCGGTCAGCCGCCTTCTCGACGCCGGCGCGAGTGCCTACCTGCCGCCGCGTCCTCCGCCCGCCATCGCCTCGGCGGTCGACGCCCATGTCCGCACAGTCCGCGGTCGAGACCTCGACGGTAGGGCACACACACGGTTGACTTCGCGCTCGAAGCGATGACCGACCAGGCGGAGAACCGGGCTCGAGCACGGTGAACCGACGCCAGCACGGTCCGCGCACCCTGCTCAAGTCGGAAGACCGTGCCGAACAGCTGAGCGTGCCTCGGGCACCTTGCTGAGGTCGGAAGACCGTGCGGATGCGAGACCCGGCTCAAGCCACGCCGAGACCTCCGGATTTGCGGGGATCGGGCCGGGAATCACCTTAGGATGAGGAGCATGGCGACCAGAACGACTTCCCCCGCTTCTGGTACCGGAAAGCGCTCTGCCTCCAAGGCGAAGGGCGGTTCCGGACAAGCGGGGACCGAAGACCCCGGGACAAACGTTGTCACCGGTGCGTGGAGGGGAGTGGCCCACATGGCCGGAAACCGTGCGCGAAAGATCCTCAGTGACGAACCCACCGACTCTCCGACGAAGCGCGACGGCACCGCCTTCTTCCTCGTCGGACTCTCGATCGTCGTCGCCGCCTTCGAATGGTGGAACATCCCCGGCGCGATCAGCGACATGGTCCGCAACGTCGTCGAAGGCACCTTCGGCCGCGTCGCCCTCGCCCTGCCGGTGATCTTCCTCGGCTACGCGATCCGCCTCTTCCTCCGCGGCGATGACAACCGCGGCAACAACCGCATCCTCATCGGCATCGTCCTCCTCCTGCTCTCCTCCGCAGGACTCGCCCACATCGCGGCCGGCAACCCGAGCTTCGTCAACTCGCGGGAGGCGATGGCCAACGGCGGCGGTGCCCTCGGCTTCGTCATCTCCTCCCCGCTCGTGACCGCGACGACCGTCTACGTCGCCGTCCCGCTGCTCGTCCTCCTCGGACTCTTCTCCGTCCTCGTCATCACCGCGACCCCGGTCCGCTCGATCCCGACCCGCCTGACCGCGCTCTACCAGCGGCTGACCGGCGGTGCCCGCCCGACCCCGAACGACGCCGAGGCGGACGAGAATCCGACCGACCTCGTCGCCGAGAACACCCACACCTCGAGCCTCAAACCCGTCATGGGCGCCAAGCGGCGCAGCCGGAAGAAGAAGACCGAGATCCCCGAGCTCGACCCGCCGGCCGACGACGACCTCGCCGACAAGGCCTACGACAAGGCCTACATCCACGAGAACGAGGTCTCCGACGAGGAGGCCCCGACCACCGTCTTCGAACCCGAGCCGCAGTTCAAGCCCGGTGAGCGCCGCCCGACGAAGGCCGAACGCGAAGCCTCGGCGCTGAAGAAGGCCATCGGCATGTCCGATGACGCACCGACCACCGCGCACACTGCGAACCCAGCGGCCGCCTCGGCGCCGGTGCCGACGACGAACACCCCGGCACCCCCGCCCACCGAGCAGCTGCCCGAACGCGTCGAACAGCTCACCCTCGCAGGCGACGTCACCTACACCCTGCCGAACTCCGACTACCTCGTCCCCGGACCGCCCGCGAAGGAACGCTCGGAGGCCAACGACCGCGTCGTCGAGGCGCTGCGCGACGTCCTCGAGCAGTTCAAGATCGACGCCCAGGTCACCGGGTTCTCCCGCGGCCCCACGGTCACCCGCTACGAGGTCGAACTCGGGGCCGGCACGAAGGTCGAGAAGGTCACCGCGCTGTCGAAGAACATCGCCTACGCCGTGGCCAGCGCCGACGTTCGCATCCTCTCACCGATCCCCGGCAAGAAGGCCATCGGCATCGAGATCCCCAACTCCGACCGTGAGAACGTCGCCCTCGGCGACGTGCTGCGCTCGAAGGCCGCCCGCAAGACCGACCATCCGATGGTCATGGGCGTGGGCAAGGACGTCGAAGGCGGCTTCGTCGTCGCCGACCTCTCGAAGATGCCCCACCTGCTCGTCGCCGGTGCCACCGGCGCCGGTAAGTCGAGCTTCGTCAACTCGATGATCACCTCGATCATGATGCGCGCCACCCCCGACGAGGTCCGCATGATCCTCGTCGACCCCAAGCGCGTGGAGCTGACGATCTACGAGGGCATCCCGCACCTCATCACCCCGATCATCACGAACCCGAAGAAGGCCGCCGAGGCGCTCGAATGGGTCGTGCGTGAGATGGACGCCCGCTACGACGACCTCGCGAACTTCGGGTTCAAGCACATCAAGGAGTTCAACAAGGCCGTCCGCGAGGGCCGGGTCCAGGTGCCCGCCGGGTCCGAGCGCGTCCTCCAGCCCTACCCGTACCTCCTCGTCGTCGTCGACGAGCTCGCCGACCTCATGATGGTCGCCCCCCGCGACGTCGAGGCCTCGATCCAGCGCATCACGCAGCTTGCGCGTGCCGCCGGCATCCACCTCGTGCTCGCCACCCAGCGACCCAGCGTCGACGTCGTCACCGGCCTCATCAAGGCCAATGTGCCCTCGCGGCTGGCGTTCGCGACGTCCTCGCTCGCCGACTCCCGCGTCGTCCTCGACCAGCCGGGTGCCGAAAAGCTCATCGGCCAGGGTGACGCCCTGTTCCTGCCGATGGGTGCCGCGAAGCCGATGCGCGTCCAGGGTGCATGGGTGAATGAGTCCGAGATCGAGAAGGTCGTCGAACACGTCAAGGGCCAGCTCACCCCGAACTACCGCGAGGACGTCGCCGTCGAGGCGCCGAAGAAGCAGATCGACGAGGAGATCGGCGACGACCTCGAGCTCCTCCTCCAGGCCGCCGAGCAGGTCGTCACCACCCAGTTCGGGTCGACGTCGATGCTCCAGCGCAAGCTGCGCGTGGGCTTCGCGAAGGCCGGCCGCCTCATGGACCTCATGGAGTCCCGCGGCATCGTCGGTCCCTCCGAGGGCTCGAAGGCCCGCGACGTCCTCGTCCGCCCCGAGGATCTTCCGGCGACCCTGGCCGTCATCAAGGGGGAGACCCCACCCGCCGAGGCGGCCGACCCGTCCGCGGGTGCCTCGGCTGCCGATGACTTCGCCGAGGACTTCGACGACGACTACGGTGACTCCGGTGCCGATTACGGCACCTCCGATGGGTCCGGGGCGACCGCCTCGGCGAGGGAGGACCGCTACGGCAACGGCGTCGGCCATGCCGAGGACCTGCAGGTCGGCGACATCGACCCGGAGACGGGACTCGAGGTCGTCGAAGCCTCCGGCGAGGACGCCTGGCAGCTCACCGGCCGCTGAGGCCCTGGGCCGCTGAGGCCACGGGCCGCTGTCAGGCGGCCGGCATAACGATTGCGGAGTCGATCGCCCACGACGGGCGGTCGGCTCCGTCTCGTTGTCAGGGGTCTCCGATAGGGTTGAGGTGTGAACGAACGAGCTGAGACCCCACCCCAGGCCGCACCGAGCAACTGGAACGTCCCCAACGCCCTGACGGTCGTGCGGATCCTGCTCGTTCCCGTCTTCCTCGTGTTGCTGCTCAACGACGGCGGGCAGAACATGACGACGCGGTGGTGGGCGCTCGCGGTGTTCCTGCTCGCGATGCTCACCGACAAGATCGACGGCGACCTCGCCCGCAAGTACAACCTCGTGACGAACTTCGGCAAGATCGCCGACCCCATCGCCGACAAGTCGCTCATGGCCGCAGCGCTCATCGGGCTCGCGATCGTCGGGGAGCTGCCGTGGTGGGTGCCCGTCATCATCCTCGTGCGCGAACTCGGCATCACGGTGCTGCGGTTCTTCATGATCCGCATCGCCGTCATGCCCGCCTCCCGCGGCGGCAAGATCAAGACGGTGCTCCAGACCGTGGCGATCGGCCTGCTGCTCCTGTGGAAGCCGCTCGCGTTCCTCGTCCCAGGTCCGGTCGCCGTCGTCCTCCTCGTCATCGCGTGGCTCGTGCTCGTCGCGGCGATCATCGTCACGATCGTCACCGGCATCGACTACTGCATTCAGGCCGCGAAGCTCGCCCGTGCCGCGCATGCCGGGGAGGGGGCCGGCGAGAATGGTTCGACTGCCGGGGGACCCGGTGAGGGCGCCGAAGGGAACACACCCGGCTCGCCGACGGACGACCCCGGGGAGGTTCGGCCCGACCATGGCCGGTGACCTGCTCGGCACGTGCCGGACGATCATCACCACGTGCGCTGAGCTGGGACTCTCGGTCGCCTCGGCGGAATCACTGACCGCCGGACGGTTCATCGCCACCCTCGTCGACGTCCCGGGCGCCTCCGCCGTCGTCCGCGGCGGACTCGTCACCTACGCCACCGACCTCAAAGCCACCCTGGCCGGCGTCGACGCCGACCGCCTCGAGGAGACGGGACCCGTCGACCCCGTCGTCGCCGCCGAGATGGCCGTCGGTGCGGCCCGCGCATGCGTCGCCGACATCGGCGTCTCGTGCACCGGCGTCGCCGGGCCCGACCCGCAGGACGGCAAGGAGGTCGGGCTCGTCTACACCGCCGTCGCCTTCGGTTCGCGCGCCCAGGTCCTCGAACACCGCTTCACCGGGGGTCGGGAGGCGATCCGGACCCGCACGGTCGAGACCATGGTCGAGCGCCTCGGCGAGTTCACGACGAAACTCGCCTTCGGGCCGCCCGCGGAATAAGATCGCCGTCTCAGAGGTTGTCTCATCAAGATGACATATGCACTGAAATGCCACCGTGCCGGTTTCTCCGAAAGGACTGGCAAAACTCCGATCTCACCCGCCCAGGTTGGCGCGTCCACGCGGCCGGGCTGTAAAGTTGAATCCACGTTCGCGCGAACAAAGGGAGGGACGCACAATGCTACTGAGAGTTGAAATCGGCGATGCCCTGCGTTCCGCTCGCCGCCGTCAGGGGCGGACGCTGCGCGATGTCTCCACCGGTGCCAGCGTCTCGCTCGGCTACCTCAGCGAGATCGAACGCGGACAGAAGGAAGCCTCCTCGGAGCTGCTGTCCTCGATCTGCGAAGCCCTCGACCTGCCCGTCTCGGCCCTGCTCTCCGAAGTGTCCGACCGATTCGCCCTCGCCGAAGGCGTGGAGATCCCGGACACCATCCCGCAGGAGCTCTCGGACAAGATCCTCGGGCACCCCGGCGGGTATCCGTCGCCACGGCTGGCCGCCAAGCCGTAATGCGCCACACCCTCTACTGGACCCTCATGAACGAGGAGTTCGGTGAGGCGCGTGCGGCCTCACTCCACACCGACCTCACCCTGAGCACCCTCGGCTCCATCACCGCCGACGAGGCGTTCCGCCGCGGCATCGAACCCCGCGACATCTGGACCGCCGTCTGCGATTCGATGGGCGTGCCCGAGTCCCGGCGACTCGGCAAGGAGAAGCCCCGGTCGACGCCGTTCTGACGGGCGGTTCCGGCGGCATCGCCGGGCGCATTCGCACAGATCTTCGTCCGACACGCCGCCGCATATCGAACACATGTTCCCATATGGGCTATGCTGGTGAGCGAATCACGGGACCTGTGACCACGAGTGGCGCACTGTCCACAGGCGAGAAGCGTTCTCTGTCCTCATGTCAGTGCCGTCTTCTAGCCTTGGTCTCACAGGAAACGACACCTTAGGAGAGGTCATGGCGCGAACACCCAAGAACCTGCAGATCCCCACCGGCGGCGACAAGTCGAAGGCCCTCGACGCGGCCCTCGGACAGATCGACCGCAACTACGGCAAGGGCGCGATCATGCGCCTCGGCGAAGGCGTGCGGGAGCCGATCGAATCGATCCCGACCGGCTCGGTCGCCCTCGACATCGCGCTCGGCATCGGCGGTCTTCCCCGCGGCCGCGTCGTCGAGATCTACGGACCGGAGTCCTCGGGTAAGACGACCGTGGCCCTCCACGCCGTCGCGAACGCCCAGAAGGCCGGCGGCATCGCCGCGTTCATCGACGCGGAGCACGCCCTCGACCCCGAGTACGCGAAGAAGCTCGGCGTCGACACCGACCAGCTCCTCGTCTCCCAGCCGGACACCGGTGAGCAGGCGCTCGAGATCGCCGATATGCTCATCCGCTCCGGTGCCCTCGACATCATCGTCATCGACTCCGTCGCAGCCCTCGTGCCCAAGGCCGAGATCGAAGGCGAGATGGGCGACAGCCACGTCGGCCTCCAGGCCCGCCTCATGTCGCAGGCGCTGCGCAAGATCACCGGCGCGCTGGCCCAGTCGAAGACCACCGCGATCTTCATCAACCAGCTGCGTGAGAAGGTCGGCGTCTTCTTCGGCTCCCCGGAGACCACCTCGGGCGGCAAGGCCCTGAAGTTCTACGCCTCCGTGCGCATCGACGTCCGCCGCATCGAGACCCTCAAGGAGGGCCAGGACGCGATCGGCAACCGGACCCGGGCGAAGATCGTCAAGAACAAGGTCGCCCCGCCGTTCAAGCAGGCCGAGTTCGACATCCTCTACGGCCACGGCATCTCCCGCGAAGGCAGCCTCATCGACATGGGCGTCGACAACGGGATCATCCGCAAGTCCGGTTCGTGGTTCACCTACGACGGCGACCAGCTGGGCCAGGGCAAGGAGAACGTCCGCAACTTCCTCCGCGACAACCCCGGCCTCGCCGAGGAGATCGAGCTGAAGATCAAGCACAAGATGGGTCTCATCAAGGTCGACGCGGACACGACCGAGGCCCCCGCGGAGGAGACCGACGACGTCGAGGTCTCGTGAGACCGTGAGCGAGACCCCGAAGACGGCTGAGCAGCTCTCCGCGCTGCGCCAGGCCATGTCGGACCTCGAGGCCCGACAGGCCGCAGGCGGGACGGGGTACTTCGCGCGCCTCGACGAGGGTGAATCGGCTGCCGTCGCCGAGGCGGCGCCAGGGGATCCGGCACGCGGCCTTCAGCCGCCCGGCCCGGGGGCAGGAGAACCGACCGGCACGGTGCCGGACGAACCGTTCGCGGACTCTCCGGAGCTCGCCGATGCGTATGCGAAGGCGAAGAAGACAGCGCTGAACATGCTCGCGATGCGCGATCACTCCTCGACCGAGCTGCGGGAGAAGCTGCTGCGCCGTGACTTCGACCCCGCGGCCGTCGACCGGCTCATCGCCAAACTCGAACGCTCGAACCTTCTCGACGACGGCCAGTTCGCGCAGCGGTTCGCGAAGGCCCAGCGGGAGAGCAGGAAGCTCTCCCGGTCGGCCCTGCGTCGGCAGCTCGTGAAGAAGGGCATCGACGAGGAGACCATTGCCGGAGTCGTCGCCGAGGTCGACGGCGAAGAGGACCTCGCCCGTGAGGTCGCCGAGAAGAAGGCCCGCTCGACGCGCGGTCTCGACCATGAGGTGCGCGAACGGCGGATCCTCGGCATGCTCGCCCGCCGCGGGTTCTCCTCGACGATCTGCCTCAAGGTCACCCGCGAGGTCCTCGCCGAGGGGTGATGGTCCGCCGAGAGGTGAGTCCCCGTCCGCGAAACATCACCCGGCGGGTGGAGCCGCGGCTCCGGCAGCGCGGGCATCGGGATCGGGGGAGCCGCTAGAATGGTGGGGCCATGACTGAACTCATCGACTCTCCGCACTCCGCGGATCAGCACCCCCGCAGCTACGAGGTCAAGACCTACGGCTGCCAGATGAACGTGCACGACTCCGAACGCCTCTCCGGCCTCCTCGACGACGCCGGCTACGTTCCCGCGGACACGCAGTCCCAAGCCGACGTCGTCGTCTTCAACACCTGCGCGGTGCGGGAGAACGCCGACAACCGGCTCTACGGCAACCTCGGCCGCCTCGCCAAGGTCAAAGAGCAGCACCCCGGACTCCAGATCGCCGTGGGCGGATGCATGGCGCAGAAGGACCGCGACACGATCGTCAGAAAAGCCCCCTGGGTTGACGTCGTCTTCGGCACCCACAACATGGGATCCCTGCCCGCGCTCCTCGAACGTGCACGGCACAACGACGAAGCCCAGGTCGAGATCCTCGAGAGCCTCGACGTGTTCCCCTCCACACTGCCCAGCCGCCGCGAATCCCAGCACTCCGGGTGGGTGTCGATCTCCGTCGGCTGCAACAACACGTGCACGTTCTGCATCGTGCCGAGTCTGCGCGGCAAGGAGAAGGACCGCCGACCCGGTGACATCCTCGCCGAGGTCGAAGCCCTCGTCGCCGACGGCGTCGTCGAAGTCACCCTGCTCGGCCAGAACGTCAACTCCTACGGCGCCGAATTCCGCGACAAAGGTGCCTTCGCGAAGCTCCTGCGTGCCGTCGGCAACATCGAGGGCATCGAACGCGTCCGCTTCACCAGCCCCCACCCCGCCGCGTTCTCCGACGACGTCATCGACGCGATGGCCGAGACGCCCACCGTCATGCCGCAGCTGCACATGCCGCTGCAGTCCGGCTCCGACCGGATCCTCAAGGCGATGCGCCGGTCCTACCGGACGAGCCGCTTCATGCGCATCCTCGACACCGTGCGAGAGCGCATCCCCCGCGCCGCGATCACCACGGACATCATCGTCGGCTTCCCCGGTGAGACCGAAGAGGACTTCCAAGGCACCATGGACATCGTCCGCCGCGCCCGCTTCTCCCAGGCCTTCACCTTCCAGTACTCCATCCGCCCCGGCACCCCGGCCGCGACGATGCCCGACCAGCTGCCCAAGGACGTCGTCCAGGAGCGCTTCGAACGCCTCATCGCCCTCCAGGACGAGATCGCGTGGGAGGAGAACCAGGCTCTCATCGGCAGCGAAGTCGAGGTCCTCGTCACCGGCCTGCCCAACGCCGACTCTCCGCGGCTGAGCGGCCGGGCCGCCGACAACCGCCTCGTCCACGTCGGACTGCCCGAAGGCGCGAGTCTGCCCCGGCCCGGCGACTTCGTCACCGCCACCGTCACCGACGCCAAGCCGTACTTCCTCCTCGCCGACACCGGGTTCGGCCTCCGCCCCTCCCGTGCCGGCGACGCCTTTGACCGCGCGCAGGCCGAATCCTGCGGCACCCCGAGCCCCAGCGGTGGCAGCGGCGGCACCACGGTCCTCGGCATGCCGACGATCCGCCCCCGCAGCTGAGATGGGTCGACTCGCACTCATTCCTGCCGCCCCTGTTCTCCTTCCCGACGTCGACGCCTCGGAAGCGGCGTCCGCCGTGCGGGTGAGGACCGCGATCACCGATCTGCTCTCCACCGCAGACCGGTGGGCTCTGCCCGTCGATGCGCTGCCCGCAGTCCTCGGACTCGGTGGTTTCGGCATCGACCGCGGGCTCGACACCCGCACAGGGAAACGCCTCGACGGTGACGACTGGGTCGATGCCGTCACCGGGCTCACCGAGGACGACCGCGATATCTGCACCACCGCGCATCCGGGCCTCGGAGTCGCAGCTCTCCACACCCAGGCGGCCGAAGCAGCCATCGGACCGCTCGGGTCGAGCGATTCGGTTCTCGTCCCCATCGACCTCTCCGCAGCCGCCTCGGCGAATGCGCCCCTCGCACCGGTGCCAGGGGCGCGCGATTTCGATTCGGCGCTCATGGCAGCCGTGCGCACCGGCGACCTCGACGGCCTTCGTGACGCGGTCAGCCGGGCAGGTGCGGTCCACGCGGACCTCGAACTGCTCGGCGTCGCCCTCGACCACCTCGGCGAGGAGCCCCACACCGGAGGAACCACGGTCCTCATCGACGAGACCATCCACGATGTGCGCACGGTGTGCGCCGTGATCGGGACCTGAGATGAGCACTCCCGCATCGGCGCGCGGCACAACAGGCTCGGTGAGCGACACAGAGGCGTCGCAGTCCACTACCCAGGGTGCGGACACGATCCCACCTGTCATCACCGTCGTCGGGGCGACCGCTACGGGCAAGTCCGATCTCGCGCTCGACCTGGCCGACCACCTCGGCGGGGAGATCGTCAACACCGATGCGATGCAGTTCTACCGGGGGATGGACATCGGCACGGCGAAGCTGCCTCCTGCTCAGCGCCGCGGGATCGACCACCACCTCATCGACATCCTCGACGTCACCGACGAGGCGAACGTCCAGACCTTCCAGGCACAGGCGCGCGCTGCGATCGCCGAGATCCGTGCCCGGGGGCACCGTCCCATCCTCGTCGGCGGCTCCGGCCTCTACGCGCGCGCCGCGACCGACCGCCTCGACTTCCCCGGCACCGACGCGACGGTGCGCTCCTGCCTCGAGGCCGAGGTCGAGGCCGACCGGTGGGCTGCCCACGCGAGACTGGCAGACCTCGATCCGGTCGCTGCGGAGAAGATCACCGTCAACGACGTCCGCCGGATCGTCCGCGCCCTCGAGGTCATCGAACTCACCGGCCGCCCGTTCACCGCGTCTCTGCCCGAGTACACGGAGATCGAACCGACGATCCACATCGGACTCGCCCTCGACCGCGGCACCCTGCACGACCGCATCGCCCGCCGCGTCGACCTCATGTGGGAGGCCGGGTGGGTCGACGAGGTCCGTACCCTCCTCGACCGTGGACTCGCGAGCGGGAAGACCGCCTCCCGGGCCATCGGCTACGCCCAGATCCAGGACTACCTCGCAGGCACCCTCGACGCCGATGCCGCCCGCCAATCGACGACCGTGCGCACCCGCCAGTTCGCCCGCCGCCAGGACACGTGGTTCCGCCGCGACCCGCGCATCACCTGGATCGACTCCGGTGTCTCCGATGCCGGGGCCCGGCTGAACGCGGCACTGTCGATCGTTAGACTGGAATCATGAATACCCCGTTCGCCGCCCTCGCCGGCACCCGCTTCCACAAGGGCCACGGCACCGAGAACGACTTCGTCCTCCTCGAGGACGACGGCGGCGACCTCACCCTCCACCCTGAGACGGTGGCCCTCCTCGCCGACCGGCGCACCGGCCTCGGCGGCGACGGCGTCATCCGCATCGTCCGCTCCGCCGACTCCGGGATCCCCGGCGCCGACGCGCAGGCCGCCGACGGCGCGGAATGGTTCATGGACTACTACAACCACGACGGCAGCCTCTCGGAGATGTGCGGCAACGGGGTGCGCGTCTTCGCCCACACTCTCGTCGCCACCGGCCGCGTCCCTGCCGACGCCGCTGAGATCAAGGTCGGCACCCGCGACGGGATCAAGACCGTCCGCACGACCCTCAACCCCGCCCTCGGCGAAGTCGAGACCTCCACCGAGGCAGCGACGTCCGGCCCGGGCGGACCCGAGGACGCGTGGTACACCGTCGACATGGGCTCATGGTCGCTCGACGAGCGCGCCGAGGTCCTCGTCACCACCGCCGGCATCGACGTCGCCCGCCCGGGCCTGTCGGTGGAGACGGGCAATCCCCACACCGTCGTCGCCCTCGCCGAGGCGGCCGAACTCGCCGCCGCCGACCTCCGTGACGCTCCCGTCCTCGACCCTGTGCCGCCTCACGGATCCAACGTCGAGTTCATCGTCATGGAACCCGCCCGCAGCGACATCGCCGGGGGAGAGGGCGCCCTGCGGATGCGCGTGTCCGAACGCGGGGTGGGGGAGACCCGATCGTGCGGCACCGGTGCGTGCGCGGCGGCGATCGCCGCCCACCACTGGGCGGGACCGACCTCACCGCTGCAGTGGCGCGTCGACGTCCCCGGCGGACGCCTGCGCATCGGCATCACCCCGGATCAGACCGGTGATCGGGGAACGGTCACCCTTGCCGGTCCCGCCGTGCTCGTCGCCGAGGGCACGCTCGACTGAACGACCGCCTCGGCGGGGAGACCGCGAGGGCCGTGAGCTCAGGCGTCCCTGTGGACGGTGAGGATGCGGAAGCCCTTGGATGAGGCGGTGCGCTCGGCGGTGAAGCCGTCTCCGAGCATTCCCCGCATCCAGCTCAGCAGCGAATCCGCGCCGAGGTTCTTCAACACGACGAGATCGGCGCGACCGCCCGGCGCCAGGCGCGGCAGCCACGTCTCCAGCAGTTCGTGGAGGGCGTCCTTGCCGATGCGGATCGGCGGGTTCGAGCGGATCGTCGTGAAGGTGAGGTCCTCCGGCACCTGTTCGGCGGTGACGGGACGGATCGAGGTGAGGCCGAGTCGGGCGGCATTGGACGCGGTCGACTCCAGGGACCGGGAGTTGACGTCGAGGGCCCAGATGCGGACGTCCACCTCGGCGTCGGCGGCCTGGAATGCCGACTCGAGCGCGATGGGACCCCACCCGCACCCGAGGTCGAGGAGGTCGCCGGGGGCGGGATCGGGCAGATGCCTGAGCAGGACCGCGGTGCCGGGGTCGAGACGGGTGGGGGAGAACGTCCCGCTCATCGTCTCCACCGTCACGGTGCGACCGGCCAGGTCGAGCGTGAGCTCACGCCGCTTCGCCTCGCTCGATGGGCTCTCAGTGAAATAGTGCTCGGACACGTCTCCAGTCTAGGCGGCTGTGGGAGAATATATGGACGCACCGCAGCGTTGTACTTCTCAGGCGTCGTCCAACGATCGGCGCCCGCACACGAAGAGTCTGCACACGAACAAAGGAATGAATGACCTCCACTGACAAAGAGCGTCGAGACGCCATGCTCGACCGTGTCCTCGCCCGAGGTGCCCAGGCGCTGAGCCCCAAGCAGGCCTCCGCCGACGAAGAATCGCAGTTCGACCTCGCCGAGCGCGCCGCCCTGCGCCGTGTCGCCGGCCTCTCGACCGAACTCGAAGACGTCACCGAGGTCGAATACCGTCAGATCCGGCTCGAGCGGGTCGTCCTCGCCGGACTGTGGAACACCACCCTCGACGAGGCGGAGAACTCCATCCGCGAGCTCGCCGCCCTCGCCGAGACCGCCGGCTCCGAAGTCCTCGACGCGATCGTCCAGCGCCGCGACAAGCCGGACCCCGGCACCTACCTGGGCCGCGGCAAGGCTGCCGAGCTCAAAGAGATAGTCGAAGCCGTCGGCGCCGACACCGTGATCATCGACTCCGAACTCGCCCCCAGCCAGCGGCGCGGGCTCGAGGACGTCATCAAGGTCAAGGTCGTCGACCGGGTCGCGCTCATCCTCGACATCTTCGCCCAGCACGCGAAGTCCCGCGAAGGCAAGGCGCAGGTCGAACTCGCCCAGCTCGAATACCTCCTGCCGCGTCTGCGCGGTTGGGGTGAGTCGCTGTCCCGCCAGGCCGGCGGCCGTGTCGCCGGCGGTGCCGGCATCGGCTCCCGCGGTCCCGGTGAGACGAAGATCGAACTCGACCGTCGCCGCATCCGCACCCGGATGGCGAAGCTGCGCCGCCAGATCGCCGGCATGGCTCCCGCGCGTGACACGAAGCGGAAGAACCGCTCCCGCAACCATGTGCCCTCGGTTGCGATCGTCGGGTACACGAACGCGGGCAAGTCGTCCCTGCTCAACCGGCTCACCGACGCCGAGGTGATGGTCCAGAACGCGCTGTTCGCGACCCTCGACCCCACGGTGCGCCAGTCGCGGACCGCTGACGGGATCACGTTCACCTACACCGACACGGTCGGCTTCGTCCGGAACCTGCCCCATCAGCTCGTCGAAGCGTTCCGGTCGACGCTTGAGGAGGCCGCGGACTCCGATCTGCTCCTCCACGTTGTCGACGCCTCACACCCGGATCCGCAGGGGCAGATCCATGCGGTGCGGCAGGTGCTCGGCGACGTCGACACCGGTGACATCCCCGAACTCCTCGTCTTCAACAAGGTCGACCTCGCCGATGAGAACGTCGTCACGGCCCTGCGCGCGGAGTACCCGGGCGCCCGTTTCGTCTCCGCGGCGACGGGGGAGGGCATCGCCGAGCTCGTTGAGACGATCGAGGAGAAGCTGCCTTCGCCGAACATCGAGGTCTCCGTGCTCATCCCCTATGAGCGGGGCGACCTGGTGTCGAAGATCTATGCACTCGGCACGGTCGACCATGAGGAGCACGGCGTCGGCGGCACCGGCATGCATGCGAAGGTGCCGGCTGAGCTCGCCGCCGAACTCGAGGAGTTCCGCCGGCCCGACATGGTCATCGGCGAGTGAGCACGGTCGGCGACCTGCTCTCTGCGGCCGTCGGCGCCATCGGCGGGTCGACCCGTGAGGGTCAGACCGAGATGGCGCAGGCGGTCGCCTCGTCGCTCGACAACGGCATCCACCTCCTCGTTCAGGCGGGCACCGGCACCGGCAAGTCGCTGGCCTACCTCGTGCCCGCCGCGGAGTATGCGAGCCGCACGGGTGGGAAGGTCATCGTGTCCACGGCGACACTGGCCCTGCAGACGCAGATCATCCACCGGGACCTCCCGCGCCTGTTCAAAGCCGTCAAACGGTCCCTTGATCCGCTGCCGAAGGCCGCGCTGCTCAAGGGACGCCGGAACTATGTGTGCAAGCACAAGCTCGCCGGCGGCTATCCGGACGAGGACGAGGGGATGCTCTTCGACCTCGGCGCGGATGCCGCGGCCGGGCGCAAGCCTGCGGACCGGTCGGGGCTCGGCGAGGAGATCCAGCGGATCCGCACGTGGGAGAAGACGACGGAGACCGGTGACCGCGACGACCTGATCCCCGGGGTCAGCGACAAGGCGTGGGCGCAGGTCTCGGTCAACGCCTTCGACTGCCTCGGCTCGAACTGTCCGCTCTTCACAGAATGCTTCGCCGAGCAGGCCCGCAATGCCGCCGCCGAGGCGGACATCGTCGTGACCAATCATGCGCTGCTCGCGATCGACGCGTTCGGGGAGAACTCCGTGCTGCCCGAACACGACGTCATCATCATCGACGAGGCGCACGAGCTCAAGGACCGGGTCACCAGCGCCCTGTCGGGCCAGATCAACACGGGCATGCTCTCGGCCGCGACCTCCGCGGTGCGCAAGCACACCACCGTCGAGGACGGGGTCGTCGCTCTGCTCGACACCGCCTCGGCGGCCTTCGAACGCGCCGTCTCAGGCACGACCGAAGGGCTCATGCTCTCGCTGAGCGAACCCCTGGGGCTGGCGCTCACGCAGATCCGCGACTCCGCCCGCCAGATCATCAACGACATCGGGGGTCGCAGCGAGGACGCTGACGCCGGACGGCAGATGGCGAAGGCCCGGTGCCAGGAGATCTTCGAACTCGCCGAACGCTTCTGCGACCCCGGCAAGAACGACGTCATCTGGCTCAGCCGGTCGACGTTCCGGGAGAGGGAGACGGTCAACCTCGTCGTCGCCCCGCTCAGCGTGGCCGGCACCATGCGGCACGGCATCTTCGAGGAGTCGACGGTCGTGGCGACATCGGCGACCCTGTCCTTGGGCGGGAACTTCGATGCCGTGGCCGCCTCGCTCGGACTCGTCGGACCTGATGCGCCGAGGTGGGACGGCCTCGACGTCGGCTCGCCGTTCGACTACGGCAAGCAGGGCATCGTCTACGTCGCCGCGCACCTGCCGAAACCCGGTCGCAGCGGACTGAGCGAGGAGGCGCTGGCCGAACTCGAAGCGCTCGTCACCGCATCCAAGGGCGGTGCGCTGGGACTCTTCTCCTCGCGGGCGGCCGCGAATGCCGCGGCCGAGCACCTGCGCGACGCGGTCGACCTGCCGATCCTGCTCCAGGGCGATGACGGTCTGCCGTCGTTGGTCTCCCGGTTCGCCGCCGATGACGAGGCGTGCCTGTTCGGGACGATGTCGCTGTGGCAGGGCGTCGACGTGCCCGGTCGGACGAACCGACTCGTCATCATCGACCGGATTCCCTTCCCCCGGCCCGACGACCCGCTCATGCAGGCTCGTGCCCGGGATGCCGATCGGCGTGGGGTCAACGGATTCATGGCGGTGAGCGCGACTCATGCCGCGCTCCGTCTCGCCCAAGGTGCCGGGCGCCTCATCCGCTCGACCGGGGACAAAGGCGTCGTCGCGGTGCTCGACTCTCGGCTGCGCTCGGCCCGGTACGCCGGCTACCTCGTCAACTCGATGCCACGGATGTGGCCGACGACGGACTCGGCGCTCGTGCGCACGGCCCTGGGACGCCTGGCCGCGACGAAGGACGACGACTCCGCGAAGGGCTGACGGCGCGTCCGCGAGGCGACGGTGCGTCTGTGTGACGGCGGTGCGTCGGCAAGCGCGGTGAGGCGGGCCGGACTCTGCGCGGTATCCTGCACGTCCTACGTCCAGGTCGACTTCGCACGCATAGCCCTGTTTCGCACGCGCAGCGACATTTCCTAGGCCTGGCTCCGTATAGCGTCGCTCCAACGAGATGAACCACCCGTGCACAGGTGGTTTATCGAGCTAAGCGTGATGGTGAGAACCGCGCTCGAAAATGAGTGCACGCTGTGACGCTGATAGTCCCCAAGCTGTGTAGCTGAGGCCCTCGCGTATTGTCCGCGAACTGCGCACCAGGGGTGGTCGCGATTTAGAGCACTCGTGTTGCCGAGCCCCTTGCGTTGTCGGGCCCCTTGCGTTGTCGGGGCATTCGCGCTCACGGGGGACCACCTCGGCGAGGTGATGGTGCGTCGATAAGGATCGGGTGTTCCCGGGCGCGATGGTAGAGTCCGCGTCATGGCCGGGATCTCGCGCAGGAAGAAGTACGGTCTGGTGTGCCTGCTCATCGGCGTCGTCTGCCTGGTGTCCGGTGGGATCGGGTTCCTGGTGGGAGCAAAAGCCGAGGACATCTGGCCGCCCGCACTGCTGATCGTCGGCGGGCTTGCCGCGCTGTTGAGCCTCGGAGCGCTCTTCGACAACGGAGATTCTGCAGGGGGCGCGCACACGACGACCTCGTCGATGAACGACATCACGCGCAATCTCTGACGTCGTCGCTGCCACTGGTCCTTGGTGACCCTCGTCGTGAGCGCCGCAACCGCAAACCACCCCTGTAACCGCATCTCCACCAGGCAGCCGCAATTCATACGTCTGGCTCCGCACAACGTCGGTGCAACGCGATAAACCACCTGTGCACAGGTGGTGTGTGGAGCTGAAGGTGGTTGAAGGGCTGGGCGGCCTCCGTGAGGGATAAGCCTCGCTCGTCGCAAGCCGCGCTCGTCACAAGCCAGCTCACGCGCCGCGGAAACGCCGAATGCCCCCGACCACCATCGGTCGGGGGCATTCGTGCTCACGGCAGGCCACCTCGGCGAGGATCTGCGCACCCTCGCCGATGTACCTCAGAGGCGGCGGATGACGGCGACGACGAGGCCCATGATCTGGGCATAGGTGCCGTCGATCGGGTCGTAGTCCTTGTTCTGCGGCAGCAGCCACTGGCGCCCGGCCTTGCGCTTGAGCGTCTTCACCGTCGCCTCGCCGTCGAGGAGGGCCGCGACGATCTGACCGTTGTCCGCAGTGTGCTGCTTGCGCACGACGACCCAGTCGTCGTGGCAGATCGCGGCTTCGATCATCGAGTCGCCGACGACTTTGAGCAGGAACATCTCACCCGAGCCGACGACCTGCGTGGGCAGGGAGAAGACGTCGTCGATCTCCTGCTCGGCGAGGATCGGCCCGCCGGCGGCGATGCGCCCGACGACGGGGACCTGGACGGTGTTGTTCGCCAGCTCCTCGTACTTCGCGCGCTCGGCCTCCTCCTCTTCGAACGGGTTGACGACCTCGATCGCACGCGGACGCTTGGGGTCGCGGCGGACGTAGCCGAGCCGTTCGAGCTGGGAGAGCTGATGCGCCACGCTTGAGAGCGACGCGAGCCCGGCCGCCTCACCGATCTCACGCATGCTCGGCGGATAGCCGTTGGTCACCACGGCGCGCTCGATCGTCTCGAGCACGAGCCGCTGCCTGGGGGAGAGCCGGAAGTCCCCGGCCCCGGTCGGACCGTCAGGAATTTCGACCTCGTCCTCGTCGTTGCGGGCCGCGGCGATCTCGCTGGCAACATCCTCGTTGCGCGGCCGTCCTCTGCCTCGTTTGCTCTGCACCATTGCTCTCTCCCCTTCGTTCTAATCCCGCCGTTTCCCACCGGTCGAACCGCCTCGAGAGATCTCGTGTCAGTGCCGCCTGGGATGGTTGTTCGAGACCGATCAACAACGCTGGTTCTCGTTCATTGTCTCATAAATGTTCGAGATGGACTGGACATATGTTCGAATGGCATGTTGAATAGAACAGACGTTCTACCCATTGCGGGTGGAATCGTACGAAGAAAGAGGTAAATGCAATGTCTGCGAAGACTTCCCCCATGCATCTGACCACCCGTGGCCGCCGCGCCGTCCGCCTGCTCCGCACCGCACTGTGCGCGCTGGCCATCATCGGAGGCACGCTCTTCTTCTCCGCTCAGACGTTCACCGCCGAGGCGGTCGCCGGGGACGAGGTCGTCGGCGTCGCCGCGGACGCCGTCGTCGTCGGCGAGGGAGAGTCGCTGTGGACCGTGGCCTCGAACCTCGGACTCGACCGGGACACCCGCGATGTCGTCGCCGACATCGTCGAGCTCAACCACCTGTCCTCGCCCGTCGTCCACCCCGGCCAGAGCCTCGACGTTCCCCAGCGCTAAAATCGGTGTGTGGGAAACATCGAGTCTCTGCCAGTGCGTGCCGATCTCGTCGGACGGGAGCCCTACGGCGCTCCTCACCTCGACGTTCCGGTGCAGCTCAACGTCAATGAGAACGCCTATCCGATCCCGGACGTCGTCGTCGCGGCGATGCGGGAGGCCGTCGACACGCATCTGTCCGGACTCAACCGCTACCCGGACCGGGAGTTCACCGCGCTCCGCGAGCACCTCGTCGGCTACCTCGACGGCGTCAACGAACGCGCCGGCACCCCTGTCGATCTGCGCCCGGAGATGATCTGGGCGGCCAATGGCTCGAATGAGGTCCTCTCCCACATCGTCCAGGCCTTCGGCGGTCCCGGGCGCACCGCGCTCGGCTTCACGCCCAGCTACTCGATGCACCCGCTCATCACCACCGGCACCGGTGCCGAATGGGTCCATGCCGACCGTGACGATGATTTCGGTCTCACCGCCGAGGCGGTCGCCGCCGAAGTCGCCCGTGTCGACCCGGACATCGTCTTCCTCTGCACCCCGAACAACCCCACCGGCACCTCGCTCGGCCTCGACGTCATCGAAGCCGCCTACGACAACTGCTCGGGCATCGTCATCGTCGACGAGGCGTACGCCGAATTCTCCCGCCCCGCACTGCCCTCGGCGATGACCCTGCTCGAGGGCCGCCCCCGTCTCGTCGTCTCCCGGACGATGAGCAAGGCGTTCGCGTGCGCGGGTCTGCGCCTCGGCTATGCGATCGCCGCCCCCGAACTCATCGACACCCTCCGCCTCGTGCGCCTGCCCTACCATCTCTCCGACGTCACGCAGGTCCTCGCGTGCACCGCACTCGACCACGCGGACCTCCTGCTCGGCAACGTCGACCGGCTCATCGACTCTCGCAACGCCATCGCCGCACGCCTGGCCGAAATCGGCTTCACCGTGCACCCGAGCGATTCGAACTTCGTCCTCTTCGGCAACATCGCGAACCCGGCCGAACTGTGGCAGAAACTGCTCGACCGAGGCATCCTCATCCGCGACATCGGCATCGCCCATCATGCCCGTGTCAACGCCGGCACCGAGGCTGAGACGACTGCGTTCCTCACAGCGATCAGCGATATCGTCGACACCGATCCCAGCATCCTGCTCACGTCGAACTGAGACCGCGCTCATTCAATTGAGACGGCTCCCGGCGAACTGAGTCGTCTGAGGTCGCCCTGGTCATCACCCGGGCCGCGACCCTGGGACAATGGAGAGGGCACCACCCGCGCTGCACACGAAGAAAGGCTCACTATGAGGCAGGCCCAGCTGGAGAGGTCGACATCCGAATCGACCGTGTCCGTCGCGCTCGATCTCGACGGCACCGGGAAGTCCGACATCTCGACGACCGTGCCGTTCTTCGACCATATGCTCACGGCGCTCGCGAAGCACTCCCTCATCGACTTGGACGTCTCCTCCTCCGGCGACACCCACATCGACGTCCACCACACCGTCGAGGACACCTCGATCGTCATCGGTCAGGCCATCGCCGAGGCACTCGGCGACAAAGCCGGCATCCGCCGGTACGGTGCCGCCTTCGTCCCGCTCGACGAGTCCCTGGCCCGGTGCGTCGTCGACATCTCCGGTCGGCCCTACTTCGTCCACGCAGGCGAACCCGAAGGCCAGCAGTACCACCTCATCGGCGGGCACTTCACCGGGTCGATGACCTCGCACGCCCTGGAATCGATCGCCTTCCACGCGGGACTGACCGTCCACCTCGACCTCATCCGCGGCCGCGACCCGCACCACATCGTCGAAGCGCAGTTCAAAGCCTTCGCCCGCGCCCTGCGCGAAGCCGTCGAACCCGACGGCCGCACCACCGCCGTGCCGAGCACCAAGGGAGTCCTGTGAGCACCACCGTCGTCGTCACCCCGTTCGGGATCCCCGACCAGCTCGCCGCCGCCTGCGTGCTCTCGAACATCACCGGCACGATCGTCCCGATCGGTGAGTTCACCGGCATCGTCCTCGAGGATACGGGAGTTCAAGCCGGCAACGAGGCGGCTGCGGCCATCTCGAAGCTCGCCGGCAAGCACGAAGTCCTCCTGCTCGTGCGCAGCGATGAGCAGATCGACGCCGGCCACTACCGCAACGGCGCCCGCGAATCCGATGTGCCCGCGGGACTGGCCCTGCGCAACCTGCCCGACGTCGTCGAACAGCTGCTGCTCGAACTCACGACCGCTGACCGGGTCGAGGGCAGCATCCCCACCTCGTCGATGTCGAAGCTCCAGGCCAGCGCCGCGACGATGACCCCGGGCCGGGCGGCCTTGGCCAGGACCGCGCTGCTGTGGATCATCGTCGCCGTCCTCGCCGGTCTCGTCCTCGCCTTCGGCGTCACCGTCGGCCTCGGCGGCAACGCCATGGCGTGGGCGGTTGCGGTCTTCGGCGGTGTCGTCCTCGGATTCTCCCTCTGGCGCATCTCCCGGGTGCTCTCGGGAGGGCGGTCGCAGTGACGACGATCGCCGTACTCGACTACGGAGCCGGCAATGTCCGTTCCGCTGTGCGTGCCGCGCAGGCCGCCGGCGCCGAGGTGACGCTGACGGCCGATCATGCCGTCATCGACGCAGCCGACGGACTCCTCGTCCCCGGAGTCGGCGCGTACTCCGCCGTCATGGCCGGACTCGAGGCCGTCGACGCCGTCGACCTCATCCGCGCCCGCCACGAAGCGGGCCGTCCGCTGCTCGGCATCTGCGTCGGATTGCAGGTCTTCTTCGCCGAAGGCCGTGAGCACGGTGTCGAGACGACCGGGATCGGGCTGTGGCCCGGTGAGGTCACCGCCCTCGATGCCCCTGTCGTGCCCCATATGGGCTGGTCGGACATCGCCGCCGCCGAAGGCTCGTCGATGTTCAGAGGCATCGAGGACGAGAAGTTCTACTTCGTCCACTCCTACGCTGCGACCGAGCACCCTGCCGGCACCCTCGTCACGACCGCCCATCACGGCTCCGACTTCGTCGCCGCCGTCGAGGACGGCACGACGTGGGCGGCGCAGTTCCATCCGGAGAAGTCCGCGCAGGCCGGTGCCTCACTGCTGCGCAACTGGATCGCCTCGTTCCCCGAGAGACCATAGGCTCCGCCAGACCCCGAGCACTCACCCCTCAGGCCCTCACACTCCCGTCGACCACCCGACCGACTGCGTTGCGGGCAGACCGCAACCGAAGAAAGGCCACCATGACCGACAAGCTCGTCCTCCTTCCCGCCGTCGACGTCGCCGACGGCAAGGCCGTCCGCCTCGTCCAGGGTGAAGCCGGCACCGAAACCGACTACGGTTCGCCCATCGACGCCGCCCACGACTTCGAGGCCCGCGGCGCGGAATGGATCCACCTCGTCGACCTCGACGCCGCGTTCGGCCGCGGCTCGAACTCGGACCTGCTCAACCAGGTCGTCAAGGCCGTCGACATCAAGGTCGAACTCTCCGGAGGCATCCGCGACACCGAAAGCCTCGAACGCGCCCTGGACACGGGCGCCGAACGCGTCAACATCGGCACCGCGGCCCTGGAGAACCCGGAGTGGACGGCGGAGATGATCGCCCGCTTCGGCAACCAGGTCGCCATCGGACTCGATGTGCGCGGTCAGACGCTCTCGGCCCGCGGCTGGACCAAGGACGGGGGAGACCTCTACGAAGTCCTCGCTGCCCTCGAAACCGCCGGCTGCGCGCGCTACGTCGTCACCGACGTCCGCAAGGACGGCACCCTGCAGGGACCGAACGTCGACCTCCTCGAGTCCCTGACGACCCGCACGGACAAGCCGATCACCGCCTCGGGCGGCGTCTCGAGCCTCGATGACCTGCGTGCGCTGCGCGCCCTCGTGCCCGCAGGCGTCGACTCCGCGATCGTCGGCAAGGCGCTCTACGCCGGGAAGTTCACCCTCGAAGAAGCCCTCGACGTCGCAGGACGCTGAGCACCATGTCCACCGACTCCGCCGGCCAGCCCTGGGAGGGCCGCAACCTCGCCCCCAACCCGTTCTCCGGTGACACCGGAGAGGCCGACGCCGCTCTGCTGACCGCCCTCGAAGCCGTCGCGGCGACACCGCTGGAACCGAGCGCCCACGAAGGCGTCGTGGCTGCCCTGGCCGGTGCCCGCCTCTACGCGCCGATCGTGCCGATCGCCGTCGACCACGGGGTCGGCGAGAACGGCCTCATGGTCGACAACTCCTCCGACATGGCCATGGTCCGACTCCGGGCCGAGGACGGCCGCGAATGCACCCCGGGATTCTCCGCGATCCCGCCGCTGTCCCAGTGGCATCCGCAGGCCCGGCCCGTGCCGATCGAGGCCGAACGCCTCGCGCTCGGGGCCGTCGAAGCCGAGTCCCAGCTCGTCGTCATCGACCCGGGCACCGACCGGTCGTTCCTCCTGCGGCGGCCCGCGCTCTTCGCGTTCGCGCAGGGACAGCCGTGGACTCCCGCGTGGGCCGATCCCACCGTCGCCGAGGCGGCCGTGGCCCTGGCCGGCCGGTTCCCCTGGCTGGCCCGCATCGCGGTGAGCCCCGGCAGTGCCCGCGTCCACGTCGAGGGGCCGGAACTCGGCATCCGCCTCGGCGTCCGTGATGACGTTCCCGCCGAGGAGATCGACCGGTTCCAGCGGGCGCTTGCGGCCGATCCGATCATCGTCGAGCGCGCGGACTCACTCGCCATCCAACTCACCCGGGTCTGAGCAGTCATCCAACTCACCCGGGTCTGAACAGACGGCCGAGTCTGCGACAGGGGATGTGCAGTCGTCGGATGTCTCCTATGCTTGGGACTCATGAGCGCCCGGAGAGACCTCAGTCACGTTGCCCGACCCGACGAGAGCTATCTCGATCACATCGCCGCCGAGACCCGCGATCGGGCGGAGAAAGCCGCAGAGTGGACCTCGGAGTTCACCGGCGCCCCCACCTCGAGCACGACGCGCATCGAGGCCAACCTCGCCACTGCCGAGCCTGAGATCACCGGCCTGCTCCACACGATCCACGCCTTGGCCGAAACGGCCTTCGAGGAGCACGAATCCGTCGCAGCGATCGCCTCGGTGCTGGAGGCCCGCGGAATCCCCGTCGAGACGGGACTCTTCGGTGTCGAGACGACGCTGCGGGCGACGACCGGCAACGGCAACGGCCGGACGATCGCGATCCTCGCCGAATACGACGCCCTGCCCGGCATCGGTCACGCGTGCGGGCACAACCTCATCGCGGCCGCCGCGGTCGGAGCCTTCCTCGCCCTCCACGACCTGTATGAACAGGATCCCGATGCGGTGCCGGGCACCGTCGTCCTCCTCGGCACCCCGGCGGAGGAAGGCCATTCGGGCAAAGAGGTCATGGCTCGGGCCGGTGCCTTCGAGGGCATCGATGCGGCGATCATGGTCCACGGGTACGGCTACGACTGCGCCGATCAGGTGTGGTTGGGCAGGCGCCTGCTCGAGGTCACGTACACCGGGGTCGCCGCGCATGCCTCGGCGCAGCCCTTCATGGGACGCAACGCCCTCGACGCGGCGACGCTGTTCTACCAGGGGCTCGGGCTCATGCGACAGCAGATGCCGCCGATCTCGCGCCTCCATGCCGTCATCGCCGACGGCGGCACTCGGCCCTCGATCATCACGGAGACCGCGCGAGTCCAGTGCTACGTGCGCTCGAAGTACCCGGAGACGCTCAAGGAGCTCTCCGAGAGGGTCGAGGACGCCGCGAACGGGGCTGCGCTGATGACGGGCACCGGGGTCAAGGTGACCTGGGATGAGCATCCGCCGTCGCTGCCGGTGCGCGGCAATGCGGCGCTCACCGCCCGGTGGGCGCTCCACGAGATCGAGCAGGACCGCACCCCGCTGCCGGCCGGTGTCCTCGACGAATCGATCGCCGCCTCGACGGACTTCGGCAACGTCTCCTACCGGATCCCCGGCATCCACCCGCTCATCAGGACCGCGGACGCCGAGGTGGCCCTGCACACCCGCGAATTCGCCGAGGCCGCGGACACCCCCGCCGCCGAGGCCGCCGCTCACGACGCCGCCTACGGGCTCGCGTGCACGGCACTCGACTTCCTCGTCGACGACGATCTCGCCGCCGAGGTGGTCGCCGAGTTCGAACGCGCCGGCGGCGCCATCGACGTCGAGAACTACTTCGCGTAGCACCCGAGCCAGCACTCGAACACGCACCAAAGCACCACCCGAGAGAAAGCAGAGCCATGTCAGCGCAGACTCCAGCGAAGGTCGGGATCGGCCAGCGCCTCCTCGACGGGATCGAACGGATCGGCAACCGCCTGCCCGAACCGTTCACGCTCTTCCTCGGACTCTTCCTCATCACCGGGGCCATCTCGACGGCGATGGCGCTGGCGAACGTGTCCATCTCCATTCCCGGCAGCGACGAGATCGTCACGATCAAGGGCCTGTTCACCGGCGAGGGCATGGCGTGGCTGACGACGACAATGGGGGAGAACTACATCGGGTTCCCGCCGCTGGCCACGGTGCTGCCGATCCTGCTGGCCGTCGGCGTCGCCGAGAAGTCCGGCATGCTCGCCGCGGCTGTGCGCGTCGCCTTCGGGTCGAGTCCCCGCTGGCTGCTGCCCTACGCTGTCGGCTTCGTCGGTGTGGTCGGGTCGATCATGGCCGACTCGGCGTTCATCATCATCCCCCCGCTCGCAGCCCTCGTGTTCAAGGCCGCCGGCCGGCACCCGATGGCCGGTCTCATCGGCGGGTTCGCCGCCACCGGCGCCGGCTATTCGACGTCGATCGTGCCGACCAGCCTCGATGCGCTCTTCGCCGGCATCACCACCTCGGTGATGGAGACCCTGCCCGGTGTCGAATACCAAGCGGTCAACCCGGTGTCGAACTACTACTTCAACATCGTCGCCTCGATCGTGCTCGCGATCATCGCCGGCTTCATCATCGACAAGCTCATCGAACCGAACATGGTCCGCAAGGGTGTGCCGCGTGACTACGTCGACGCGACGAAGCAGGGCCTGGACAAGAAGTACCAGGCGAAGACCGTCGCCTACAGCGAGAACTCGGTGACCGCCGAGGAGGTCGAGGCCGCGCAGAAGGAGATGAGCCCGAAGCTCGAACCCGCCGAGAAGAAGGGACTGCTCTGGGCGCTGCTGGCAGCACTCGCGCTCACCGCGGTCATCCTCGTCGCCGTGCTCATCCCGGATTCGCCGTGGCGGAACGAGGACGGCGGGTTTCTGCCGAAGTCGCCGCTGCTGTCCTCGATCGTCTTCATCGTCTTCGCGTACTTCATGCTCATGGGCGTCGTCTACGGACTCGTCGTGGGCACGGTGCGGTCGATGAATGACATCGTGCGGATGATGGCCGAGTCGATCATCGACATGATGTCCTTCCTCATCCTCGCGTTCATCCTCGGCCAGTTCATCGCCCTGTTCAACTGGACCGGCATCGGCTCGTGGATCGCCGTCGCCGGCGCCTCCGGGCTCGAGGCGATCGGGCTGACCGGGTTCGCCGCGATCATCGGGTTCATGCTGCTCGCGAGCGTGCTCAACCTCTTCATCGTCTCCGGTTCGTCGATGTGGACGCTCATGGCCGCGGTCTTCGTCCCGCTCTTCGCCCTCCTCGGCTACGAACCGGCGTTCATCCAGGCCGCGTTCCGCGTCGGCGACTCCGCGACCCAGGTCATCACCCCGCTCAACCCGTACATGATCGTCCTCCTCGGCCTCGTCCGCCGCTACGAGCCGACCGCGGGCCTGGGCACCGTGATCTCCCGGATGTTCCCGTTCGTCATCCCGTTCTGGCTCGCGTGGGCGGCCCTGCTCGCCCTCTGGTACTTCCTCGACCTGCCGCTCGGCCCCGGCAACGGGATCTTCCTCGGTCAGAGCTGAGGACGGTCGTCAGGGTCGCCGGTTCCCTCGCCGAGGTGGGGATCGGGTTTCCTGCGTATGTTCGCCGAGGTGGTCGTCCAGTCCGTGCGGATGTTCACGGTTCGGCCGGTGCGCCCGCCGAGGTAGGGGTCGGGTTTCCCACGTCCGCTCGCCGAGACGGGTGTCGGGCGCTCACCGCAGCATCGCGTCGATCCCGGCCCGCCAGTCGGCCTCGGCGTCACCTGTCTCGATTCGGCAGGGGCGGCGCCAGATCGGGGCGAGCTCGGCGAGCTCGTACATCGAGCGATCGAACCAGCCTGCTGCGCGAACGACTGCGTGGGGGAGGGCGATCGGCGTGCGGACCCGCGAGCCGAGGACCGAGTGGGTGTAGGCGGCGACTTCGGTGAGCGTCGGATTCGCGCTCGGGGCGATGACGAGGCGGTGCTCTCGGGAGACGGTCCTCGCCGAACCAGCTCGCGCCGAGCTAGTTCGCGCCGAGCCCACCCGCGCACCTGCACTGAGGTCCGCGGCATTGAGCTCCCCGGCATCGCGGGGCCGTCCTGTCTCCTCGAAATCGGCCGCTGCCTGAATCATCGTCGCCGCCATGTCATCGATGACGGTGATCCCGTGCGGCACATCGGTGCGGGCAGGGACGACGGCACGGTGGCCGTCCGCGATCCTCTCGGTGATGCACAGACGCACCACCGAACTCGTCGGAGAAGCCGTCGCGCCGATGAGATCGCCGGCGACGACGCTGGCCACCCGAGCCGGATGCGCGGTGCGTGCCTCGAGGAGCTGCTGCCGGATGCGGCCCTTGTCCTCGACGGGGGCGAACGGGGCATCGGCCGTGATCGGTGTGGTCCGTCCGGCGAAGGCGTAGACCGATTCGGGGAAGACGACGGGGATGTCGAGCTCGGCCGCCGCGTCGAGGATCGCGGCCTCAAGTCCCGGCAGTGTTTTGGCCCAGACTCGCGAGTCGTAGGCGGTGTGGACGCAGGCGAAGATCGCCTCGGCACCGACCACAGTCGCTGCCTGGAGGACTGCCTCGCGTGACGACGCATCACCCCGGGACCACGAAAGACGCCCGCACGAGGTCACAGACGTGGACCCCGAGTCCGACGTCGACTCAGACGCAGGAGCTGTCGTCGGCGTTGATGCCGTGCTGCTCACCGGCCGACGTTCGCGGGCGGTGTCCGCCGACGCCAACGCAGGCGACGTGCCGATCGCCGCGAGGGCGGTCTCCGATGGCTGCGAGCGGGTCATGATGCGGACGTCGGTGCCGGCCCGGACGAGGTCGGCGGCGATCTGTGAGCCGATTTGTCCGAAACCGAGGACGAGTGCTGACTTCATGGCGGATGTCCCTTCAGTTGATGAGCGAATCAGAACCGAGAGCACTGCTCTCTAGCGTGCTGATTCGAGAGTAGCGCCGCCGCACCGACAAAACAAGAGCAGTGCTCACATTCATCTGCGGTGCTCTCTCAACCTACGATGGACACATGGCTGACGAGACTGCGAAGACACCCCGACAGCGGGCCCGCGAGGAGACCGAGGCGCGGATCGTTGAGATCGGGAATCGGATGCTCGACGAGGACGGCGTCGACTCGCTGTCTCTGCGGGCGATCGCCCGGGAGCTCGGCATCGTCTCGAGTGCGGTCTACCGTTATGTGAGGACCCGTGACGAGCTGCTGACGATTCTCATCGCCGATGCCTTCACCTCGCTCGCGGACGCCGTCGACACGGCGCTCGGACAGGAGAAGTCGGTCGAAGCGCTCGGGCTGGCGATGCTCGCGTGGTCCCGAAGGTATCCGCAGCGCTGGGCGCTCATCTACGGCACCCCGATCGCCGCCTATCAGGCACCCCGCGAGGTCACCGTCGAACCCGGCACCCGCGTCATGGCCACCCTCGTTCAGCTTGTCGCCGCAGCAGGTTCCGGCGACCAGGCCGGAAGCGAATCCGGCGACCAGGCCGGGCCCGACTCCGGCACCGCTCCCGTTGACGACGCCGGTTCACGCCAGCCCGCTGCTGCAGCCTCACCGGAACTCTCGCCCGCCATCGCCCGCCTCGCAGCCGAACTCGAGACCCTCGGCCTCGACGTCGGGCCCGAGGCAACGATCGCCGCGATCACCGCGTGGGTCTCCATCATCGGACTCATCAGCTCGCTGCGCTTCGGGCAGTTCGGCCCCGGCTTCGACAACGTCGAGGACGACCTCATGACCTCGGTCGTCCGCCAGCTCGGGTGGTGACGGCACGGTCGCCCCACCTCGGCGAGGGCGCACGTGTTCCCGGCCTGGCGACCGTTGCCTCCGCCCCACCCCGGCAGGGGAGATCTCCGTGCCGGCGACGACCTTTCCATGAATGACGAACGGCCCCTGCCGAGAAGACAGGGGCCGTGACGCAGACGGGTCAGCGGACGGGGCCGGTGAACTTCTCTCCGGGCCCCTGGCCGGGCTCGTCGGGAATCGACGAAGCCTCGCGGAAGGCGAGCTGCAGGCTGCGCAGGCCATCGCGCAGCGGGCGGGCGTGATGGTCGCCGATGACGGTGGCGGCACCGGTGACGAGGCCGGCGAGGGCCGTGATGAGCTTGCGCGCCTCGTCGAGGTCGATGAGGTCGGCGGCGGACTGCTCAGGAGTGTCCTCGGCGAGGCCGACCTTGACGGCGGCTGCGGACATGAGATGGACGGCCGTGGACGTGATGATCTCGACGGCGGGCACCTCGGCGATGTCGCGGGTGACGTCGGCGACCGCCTCTGCGGCGTTGGGGTCTTGAGAGGTCATGGGACTACTCTGGCACATCCCGGCGTCCGGAGTGGCGGGAAGGGGTGCCGATGTGCGAAGAGTCATGAAGCGTAGTACACTTAATACGGTGCGAAGCGGAGTCTGACTCCCACCTGGATCGCGACGAGCGATCGGGTCCGAAGATCTACTGCAGGTCTCACCTCGATATTCATCGGGTTGAGTGCGGCGGATCGAGGTGTATTCACGGAAGATCCCATGGTCCTCATGGCCGCGGTGATCGTGTGTGCAGGCTCCCTTGGCATTCGTGTCGATGGGAGCCTTTTTCATTGCCGCGAAACCATTTGAGCTAAAAAGGAGTGAACACATCAGCGAGACGCGCATCAATGACCGGATTCGGGTTCCCGAGGTCCGGTTGGTCGGACCCAATGGTGAACAGGTCGGTATCGTTGCCATTCGCAAGGCACTCGATCTCGCCCGAGAGGCAGATCTCGATCTCGTCGAGGTCGCCCCGCAGGCGAAACCCCCCGTGGCCAAGCTCATGGACTACGGGAAGTACAAGTACGAATCTGCCCAGAAGGCCAGGGAAGCCCGGAAGAACCAGGCGAACACCGCGCTGAAGGAGATCCGCTTCCGTCTCAAGATCGACGAACACGATTACGAGACGAAGAAGGGTCACGTGACGCGGTTCCTGTCCGGCGGCGACAAGGTCAAGGTCATGATCATGTTCCGCGGGCGCGAGCAGTCCCGTCCCGAGATGGGCATCAAGCTGCTCAACCGTTTGGCCGAAGATGTGTCGGACCTCGGCACCGTCGAATCCGCCCCCCGGGTCGACGGCCGCAACATGGTGATGGTCATCGCTCCTCACAAGTCCAAATCCGACGCCAAGGCCGAAGCCCGCAAGGCATCCACCGATGCCAAGGGCCGCAGTCCTGAAGTGAAGTCCCGACGTGATCGAGTCGCTGCGGAGAAGAACGCAGCGCCCGAGGCGTGAGAAGTAGGTAACGAATCGCCGGATCCCCGTGATCCGGCGGGTGAAGTAGTTGTGGGCGCTTGAGCGCCTGCAGCGAAATGCAAAGGAGAACGGCACCATGCCGAAGCAGAAGACGAACAGCAGCGCCAAGAAGCGCATGCGTGTGACCGGCACTGGCAAGATCATGCGTGAAGGCGTGAACAACCAGCACAAGTTCGAGGGTAAGTCCTCGAGCCGCAAGCGTCGCGTCGGTACGGACCAGGTCCTCACCGGCGGCGACCGCGCCATGGCCCGCAAGCTTCTGGGCAAGCTCAAGGGACGCTGACCCCTCCGGGTCCGTGCGACCCTCAGTGTCTCAGTGACACCAGGGTCCACCTCAGCTTGAACCAGACTCCGGCACCGCCGGAAGAAACGAATCGAAGGAGTAACACGTGGCACGTGTGAAGAGGGCAGTCAACGCCCACAAGAAGCGCCGGGTCATCCTCGACCGGGCAAGCGGCTACCGCGGACAGCGCTCGCGCCTGTACCGCAAGGCCAAGGAACAGGTCATCCACTCGCTGGTCTACAGCTACCGTGACCGCCGCGCTCGCAAGGGTGACTTCCGTCGCCTCTGGATCCAGCGCATCAACGCCGGCGCCCGCGCCAACGGCATGACGTACAACCGCTTCATCCAGGGCCTCAAGGCCGCTGGCATCGAGGTCGACCGTCGCATGCTCGCCGAGCTCGCCGTCAACGACGCAGCGACCTTCGCCCACCTCGTCAAGGTGGCCAAGGACGCCCTCCCGACCGACGTCAACGCCGCGAAGACCCCGGCCGCCTGACGTCCGCTCGGACAGACTCTTCCACAGCGGCCCCGACCCGATCGTTCATGCGATCCGTCGGGGCCGCTGTCCTGTCCGGATCACCCAGCCGGGCGGTGGGTTCGCCAGTTCCGTTCGGACCAGCCCTGCCCCTCGACGCATCGCCCGCTCGACCGCACGATTCCTCGACCAGAAGGCCAGCCATGAAGCTTCCCGACGTCATCTCCTCGCCGAACTCCAAGCGCATCAGGAATGCGGCGAAGCTGCTCAACCGCCGAGGTCGTCGCGCCGCCGGCATGTTCCTCGCCGAAGGTCCCCAGGCCGTCCGCGAGGCGTTGGCCACCGAGGGTGCCGTCGATGAGCTCTTCCTCACCGAGGCGGCCGCCGAGTCCCACCCCGAGTTCGTCGCCGCCGCTACCGGCGGGCGGGTCTTCCTGTCGATCGTCTCCGAGGAGGTGCTCACCGAGCTCGCCTCGACCGTGAACTCCCAGGGCGTCGTCGCCGTGTGCCGCACCCTCGACGTCGATCTCACCGAGGTCGTGACGAAGGACGCGCAGCTCATCGTCGTCCTCTCCCAAGTCCGCGACCCGGGGAATGCCGGCACGATCATCCGCCTCGCCGATGCCGCTGGTGCCGATGCCGTCGTGCTCACTTCATCGAGCGTCGACGTCTACAACGACAAGACCGTCCGCTCGACCGCCGGTTCTCTCTTCCACATTCCCGTCGTCATCGGCGTCGGCCTGCCCGAGGTGACCGAGCTCGCCCGTGCCCGCGGACTCCAGGTGCTCGCCGCCGACGGCAACGACGCCGCCCACGACCTCCATCATCCGTGGGAGTCCGGTCTCGACCTCTCCGCCCGCACCGCGTGGGTCTTCGGCAACGAGGCCTGGGGGATGCGGCCGGAGGACCTCGAGGTCACCGACGCCTCGGTGGCCGTGCCGATCTACGGCCAGGCCGAGAGCCTCAACCTCGCCACCGCCGCCGGCATCTGCATCTACGAGACTGCGCGCAACCAGCGGATGTAGCGGGGGAGATTCCGAAAGTTCTCGGCAGTGTCGGTACGTGTGGCCGGAGAGAGTCGGCCTGATTCCCACGAGTCCCATTTGGGTCTAAGCCCCAGTCGAATGATGGTTCGGGAAGGGCCCATTTTTTGAACTTCTCGATGTCCGAAGCGGCTCAGAACACGAAAGCGGTGGACGCTCCGTCGACATATTGCAGCGGTCCTGTGCGGTGCGCTCGAAACTGATGGTCCAGCGCTTGTAGCGCCTGGTCAGCAGCCCGGAATGGCTTCTTCGTCGTCTGCCAAACAATTTTGCCAGCATCTGCTTTACGGTTTCGCGGCCGTCTACTTTACGGTTATACAGTCGACAGGTTAGCAACTGCTCCTTCGCAGCTAGGACAGTCGCTACCCCGGGGAATGAGACGCCGGTCGCACTGAGCAGCCGAATCGTCAGTTCACCCCATAGGTACCTCGACCTACTTCGAGACTTGACGCGCCGGATGCTTCCGCCCATGCGAACAACGGTTCGCGTCAACTATGTCGGGCAACGTAACAACGCCAGGCCGCGGTCACCGCGTCGACCCAGGCGGATTGGGTGCACCCGCGACGACGTCACGACCTGAGCGACTCGAGATCGATCATCGGTCGCTTGCCCAGGGCAGCCTCGACGGTAACAGTCTTGAGAGATCTTCGAAGGGCTTGACTTCACCGGCCTCGACCGGCCGGGGCTGTCGCTTGAGGGTTCCAGGGGCAGACAGCCGGCCGATCGGTACTACGCTTGTGTCCTCAGTGGTCTAATCTAGGAAGACGACGGAGAGCTCGCAGTGTTCCGCCTTGCGAACATGAGTCTGAGGGGAGCATGGATTGGTAGCTGAAGGATTCGTGGTTTTCGATCTCGAGACGACGGGGTTCAACGCGAGCCGGACCGACAGGATCGTCGAGATTGGCGTCGTCCACATGAACCGTCTGGGAGAGGTAACCCATCGCTGGGACACACTGATCAATCCCAATCGAGACCTCGGTCCGACGCGAATCCACGGGATCCGCGGCGCCGACGTCGCTTCAGCGCCGTTGTTCGAAGACATTTCAGATGACCTTCGATCACTTATGGCCAACCGTGTGCCGGTAGCGCACAATGCGGTATTCGACACACGCTTTCTCGAAGAGGAGTGGAAACGGGCGCGACTTGCTCAGGGTGCCGATTTTGCCGTGGATGCTCTGTGTACGATGCAGCTTGCGTCCCGCTTGCTACCTGGTACGGGCAGGAGCTTGTCTGACTGCTGCGCAGCATTCGACATTAGAATCGAAAGGGCCCACAGCGCCTTGGCTGATGCTGATGCCACTGCGGCTCTGTTGGCTCAGTTTCTTCAAATGTCGGAAACTGAGCCGCTCTGGAACACCGCATTGCAGAGGGGATTCGACCCCGCAGGTATTCGACTCGCCGGTCGGCGGCTAGACCCGGTCTCCCGCCAGGCGTCAACCTCGACTGCAGTGTCACTGGAAGCGTCGACTCGGCGATGGGACAAAATCGTGTCCTCTCTGCCTGAGAGCGAGGATGTCACCGAAGCTGAACGTAACTACCTTGCGCTGCTAGATCGTTGCCTCAGCGACTTCGAAATCACGACCGCAGAGCTCGGCGAGCTCGGATTACTGGCGTCCGAATCTGGGCTGGACCGCAAGAAGCGACGTGAACTCGAATCGGCGTACTTCGAACAAATGGTTGCTGTCGCGGCCGCCGACGGACACATCTGCGAGGACGAACGCCACGCAATCGAATCGCTTGGCCATGCGTTGGGTATTGGTGACCAGCGGGTGCAAACTTCGTTGGCGCTTCGAGACAGAATCTCACAGGTAGGCGACGACGCTGGCGAAAGCACGCAGGCGGAATCGGTGACGATCGCTCCAGGCTCAATGGTCGTACTCACCGGTGACATGGAACGGCCTCGTTCAGAGTGGGCTGACCGTCTTGTCACGGCCGGCTTCACTGTCCATCCTGCAGTAACTAAAAGAGTCGACCTAGTAGTCGCAGAAGACCTCAATTCCTTGTCAGGTAAGGCACGAAAAGCCAGATCGTACGGGATCCCCATTATTTCGGAGAAGCAGATGGAACAGTACCTTTCCGCTGGCCAGTCACCTCTGCCAGACGCATCCACCCCACGGCCACTCGATCCAGCGTTGCAGGCAGAGCCCGTGATCGATGCCGATGTTGCCAGCAAAGTACGTGAGGAACAATTGCTTCGCGAGTTTGCATCGGAGCTTCCCGGAAGTCTCAAAGGGATCGAACATGAGACCCTGTCCGTCGGAGGTCTGAGTGTCATCATTTTCTACCGCCGTGAGCTCAACTATGCGTTGGTCCACAATCGCGTCGGTATACTCGCAGGGATCGGAATTACGGCGGAGGAGCCACACGAAGGAGGCGGCTTTTCGGCCCAAGAAGGCGGCGCACGGACTCTGAGTAGACTCACTGCGAGACTGCGTTCGAATCGGTTCAACAACGACAATGTGCTCACGGTTGCGCCCATTCGCATCGAACCTGGCCAGAAACATTGGATCGACCAGAGAACTCTGAACTGGGACCTCAATACCGACGCGTTCTTGAGTCTTGACGAATCTGTGCCTGAATCCCTAGACATCGACGTAGATGTCGAGGGCCATCGTATGGAACGAACACTCAATCTTCGCATGCTCGCTCACGATCAGTGGACTCCACGAAGCGTACCTGAGACCATCACGGCGTTCGTCCGACCTCGATCTGAAGCGGTAGGCGAGGTGCTCTCAGCAGCAGCAGATTTGCTCGAAGAGCGAACCGGAGATCCGTCGCTTGCCGGATATCAGCTGGGATCTGACAGGGTTATTGCCACGGCCGAAGCCATTTACGATTCGATCAAACGCCTTGGCATCAGATATTCCGAGCCGCCCGCATCCTTCGAGTCAGAGGGGCAGAAGGTTCGAACGTCAGACGTGGTGAGTTCTGCGAAGTTCGGAACTTGTCTAGATCTCGCGGTGTTCTTCGCCGCTGCGCTTGAGGAAGCAGGGATACAGCCGTTCATCATGTTTCCTCCCGGGCACGCCTTAGTCGGCTTTGCCATCAAAGAAATCGCGACGGAGTCGGCAATCGTCGATGAGGGAACAATCACGAACCTCTTCGGCAGCAAAGTGTTCATACCCATTGAAACCACCGCTGCGACTGCTGGTAAGGATCTTGCCTTCCACGATGCTGCAGACTCAGGTTTCGAAGTCAGCGACTTCGGACGAAATGTGGAGTTCGTGGTTAACGTCGCTGCGTCTCATCGTCGGATTATGCCGCTCCCAACGATAGTGAGGCTCGACGGAGTGCCGACGTTAGTTCATGTCGAGGAACAGAAGTCCACAAAGCAAAAGTATGTTGACTTCAGTACCAGCACTCCGCATTCCGAAAACACGCGGCTCAACCTCAAGACGTCGGATTCGCCGAGGCGGGTGCAAAGGTGGCAGTCCGAACTGTTGGATCTCTCACTGCGCAACCCGTTGCTCAAACTCGCCAAGAATCGTGGCATCAAGATTCTTTTGCCCGAACATGATCTTCCTGAGTTGGAAGATCGCTTGGCACAGAACGAACCTGTCGAGCTGACTCCGGACAACGTGGTGGAGCCGATCGACCTCGAACAAGGAATTCGGTCGGCCGGAGAGTACTCCCCGACCAAGCTCTCCCGGTTATTCACGGAGGAACGGCGAGTCTTCGTCAAATCGTCAAGCGGTAGGGCCTTGACGAAACTAACTTCCCTGCGCCGAGAAGCGAGGAGTATTCAAGAGGAGACCGGCGCGAACGCTCTCTACCTCAGCATCGGACTTCTGAGGTGGCCGCTCAGCGGCTCCGGTTCCATGAAGAAGGAGGCATTAAGTCCCTTATTCCTGCTGCCAGTGGAGTTGACGGGCAACACGTCGAGGCCCTATTCGATACGGGTCGAGCCGAACAGCGAGCTTAAGCCGAACCATTGTCTAATCGAGAAAATACGGATAGAGCATGGTGTGAGCTTGCCGCAACTCATCGAGCCGCCTTCGGATCACAACGGTATTGACGTGGAGAGAGTCTTCGTCGAACTGCGACACACCTTTCTCGAGCTTGGCCTGCCGTTCTCGATTGAACCTGAGGCGCGATTGGCGATCATCAAATTCTCTAGTCTCGATATGTGGCGCGATGTCAGCGAGAATTGGCGCGCGCTGATGGGTAACCGCCTGGTCGAACACCTGGTTAACAACTCTGGCGATCTCATCGACTTACGCTCGGCCTCTCCTTCTGTTTCGCCTGAAGACGAGGTATCCCGCTTTCTTCCCCTACCTGCGGATGGTACGCAGTTGGAGGCTATTATCGCTTCTTCGGAGGCGGAAAGTTTTGTGCTTGAAGGTCCTCCTGGAACTGGCAAATCTCAGACGATCACGAACATGATTGCGGATGGTCTTGCACGTGAACGTACGGTTCTGTTCGTGGCCGAGAAGCAAGCCGCACTCTCCGTGGTCTTCGACCGTCTCAAGCGAGTCGGACTCAAGCCGCTTGTGCTCAATGTTCACGGGAATAATCAGACCGTGAATTCAGTTCGCGAACAATTGAAGTCAGCTCTGCAGGCCAAGCGCACTCCGAACCGAGCACTGCTCGACGCCAAGCGTGAACGACTGAAGACGATCATCTCTGCCTTGCAGAAGTACCCGGAATCAGTGCATTCACAGGCCCACCACGGCGATTCCGTTTGGGAGAGTTTTCAGCGTTGCGCGGTTCTCGAACGTGAATATCCCGCGGAAAGCCAATGGGATCCAGAAGAGGTCGATGTCTCACCGCAACTGAGCACGATGGAATCCACGACGATCGAAGAGCTGAGCTCTGCTCTCAACTCCGCAGTGTCGCAGTCTCGGGGACGTCAACTGCCGGAGGAATGGAATCTTATCGGCCCAGTATTCGATCCTCGCGCAAGCACAGAGAATCCGACCAAGAGATCGGGGACCTCCACGAAGCAGCTGGTCGATTCCATACGCCGGCTCATCCTAGCCTTCGAGCAGCTTCCAGAGGAACTGCGCGAGCTCATGGATCGATTCTCGCCGAAACAACTCCGGCTCCTGCGAAATTGGATCACTGATCTCGACGATCAGTTTGCCGTGATCCCGAGCTGGTTGAACTTCCCTACGGACACTGTGGACCGTGCGCAGGCGAAACTGCAAGCCCTGCAGGATTTCAAGTCACGTTGGTGGCGGTTCGCTTCGTCGATTGCGCCAGGCGCGTCGAATGCTTCGGCCGATGCCCTGCTCCGCGAATACGAGGAGTCACGGCGTGCGGGTATCCTCAGCCGGAAGAGACTGGTGCGGCTTTCGCTGGAGAAGATCCTTGCGAACTTCAATGTTGAGTATGCCGCGGAAGTCGAACAAGACCCGATCAGACATTTGACACAGCTTCGAGAATTCCAACAGAGCCAGCATTCGATCCGACAACAATTGGCTTCGGTCTCGGGGATTCAACGCGGTCAGCCTCTGTTCGATTCAGAACTCGAGAAGGAGCTTGGCGCCAATCTAGACAAGGCGCGGACCTTTCTCCGTCATGCGACGATTCTGCGGGAGCTTCTTGCGGCAGCGCCCGCTGATATTGAACTCATCGACCATCTCGGTGCTCACTTCCACCTGAGCGCGATCGGCGAGAGATCCAACACGCTGGCCTCGCGGTGGACGGAGTTTGAAGAGGCATGGCAGGGCGTCGTCACTGCCGCCGCCGCGACCCAGGACAGTCTGAATCGATGGTTGGCAGGCAGTTCGCTGCTCCAGCGCATCAGCGCGTGCCTCGACCGGTGGGGAGCGGATCTTTCCGACCCGGCTTCTATCAACACGCTTGAGCGACTCTTCCGAAGGCATGCTTTGCTCGAACGGCTTCGCGCACTGGGCCTCCAGCAGGCGGCCAACGATATCGATAACGGAAAGTCTCCCCAATTCTTTGCCGAGGCTGCGATTCTTGCGGTCAGCCGTCATCGCCTGGCTGTGCTCATGCGGGAATCGGATCTCGAGGTCTTCGACAGTGCAGCCCATATGCGTCTGGTTGCCGACTACGTCCGCGTGTCCCACGATCTCAGAGAGATTGTCCGGACCGAGTTGCCGGCGCAACTCTTGGATCGGAAGAAGAGCTTCTCCGCTAGCGTTGGACTCCGCAAGCAACTCGATCGCAAACGCGGCGGTTCGATCCGCGCCCTGTTCAAGGATTATGGAACCGAGATCATGAAGATCACTCCGGTGGTGCTCATGAGCCCGTCCAGCGTCGCTCGCTCATTGCCGATCGATTCAGTTCGTTTCGACACAGTCGTCTTTGATGAAGCTTCCCAAGTGACTGTCGCGGATGCAGTTGGTGCGATCGGGCGGGGGGAAGCCGTTGTCATTGTGGGCGATTCCCAACAGATGCCGCCATCGAATACCTTCAATGCCGGCGCGCCTGGCGACGAGGACGATAATCTGGCTGAAGACCTCTCTGACGCATCGTTGAACCTTCTCCCGAGGTCACACGAATCCGAGAGTCTGCTGGGAAGTGACGATTCAGATACGATGGAAGACGATTCTGGGATCACGCTTGCCACGACAGTCGACCAGGAATCGATCCTCACAGAGGCCGTCAATAGTGGGCTTCCCCGAAGGTGGCTCCAGTGGCATTACCGGTCTCAACACGATAGCCTGATCAGTTTTTCGAACGCGAAGTACTATGAAGGAAAGCTTCAGGTATTTCCGGCCCCACCAGAGTCCGATCCCATGCTCGGGGTCAGCGCCCGATTTGTAGGTGGAGTTTATGACCGGGGGAAGACTCGGACCAATCGTGCGGAAGCGGATGCTGTCGTTGCCGAAATTGAGAAGCTCATCTCCCAGGACAGCAACGCGTCGATCGGCGTGATTACATTCAATACTCAGCAGCAGGATCTGATTCTCGACCTTCTGGAGGGCTCGGACAGCAACGAAGTGAGGAAGTCACTCGAGCGCGTCGATGAACCCGTGTTCGTCAAGAATTTGGAAAGTGTGCAGGGCGATGAGCGAGACGCCATTCTCTTCTCGGTCGCTTTTGCGAAAGATCAGGAGACCGGAAAGCTCAACCAGAATTTCGGTCCATTGAACAATGCTGGTGGAGAGCGAAGGCTGAATGTTGCTATCACTCGAGCACGCAAATCTGTCACACTGTTCACTTCGCTGACCTCTGAGGACATTGACCCGGGCAGGACCAAGTCGCAGGGATTGATCGATCTGAGAGAATACTTGGCAGCGGCGGAACGGCAAGAAGCGTTTGCGGGGACCGATCTGGAGCTCCAAGCCCGCCACGATGAGTTTAGAGATCAAGTGGCGGAAGAGCTGAAAGCACAGGGATTCGAAGTAGTCACTGATATCGGAACCTCAGATTTCCGTGTCGAACTTGCCGCGCGAGGAAGTGCGCAAAGCGGATGGGTGGCAATCATTCTCGATTCTCCCGAATGGGCAGCCAGACGAATTACGTCAGATCGGGAATCGTTGCCCACCACCATCCTTGAAGGCATCATGGGTTGGGATGGCACGGCCTTGATTCTTCTTGCCGATTGGATCAACGACCGTACCCGAGTCATCGATGGGCTCCGGGTGAAATTGAACTCTCACGCTCGTACAGAGCCCGCTAATGTCACTGAAACCATCCTTGAATTGCCCGAGCTTTCGATTCGTGAAGGCAAAGTCGTCGGTGGCGGGGAACCTGAAGAACTGAATTTCGATGAAGAGTTGGATCAGTTGCTCAAATCCTCCGCTCCGGCCGAAGGCGTTGATAGTTCTGCTGAAGCAGCGGCTGAAGAACCGACTAACAGGGTCAGGAGCTTGTCGGAGCCGGCGGGTATGCCATCGCCGGTGACTTCGTCCGGTGCCGATATCGTCGGATCTCCGGCTTCTGTGCGGAGCGAAGAGGTCGAATTCGCTCAACAGGAAATCGACCGATCTGGCGAATACGAGTTCATTGCGGCTGACCGAGAACAGGTCGGTGAGACTGTAGTTCTGGACAATCCGAAAATTGCCAGTCACCGGTTGCTCATTCAGACGGCGTTGGAGGAGGTCATCGCGACAGAGGGGCCGATCGAGACCAGTCGCGCGGCCCGCATCGTCGGCAACCGCTTCGGTCTGAGCAGGGTCAGCGAGTCAAGGAAGAGGTCAATTCTTTCGCTCTCTCAAAGAAGACCTGTCAAAGACGGGGTTTTCGGAGACTACTTCTGGCCCGATGAACTCAGCCCGGACACGTACACCGGCTATCGAGTCAGCCCTGACCGTACTGAGAATCGAATCGTCACCGAGATCGGGAAAGTGGAGATTGGGAACGCCATGTTAAGCGTTATGTCTCAGCTACAGGAGCTTGACTCTGAAAACCTCATTCGTCAGACGATGGATATCTTCGGCTGGACGCGCAAGGGGAAGGTGATCCTCGAACGACTGACTGCAGTTCTGGAGTGGCTGACTGATTCGGGAAGGCTCGAGACCACACCCGAGGGCAACGTGCGCATGGCGAAGTGAGTTTTTTGCCTGAAACCGTAACGTCGATAAGCGGAATGCTGCACTATTCGGGGCATTGGAGTGATGTCGGCCACTGCTTTTCGCGTGGAGTTCGGTGAGTTGACTGCCAACGTTTCAAACGAACCAGGTGAATGCGGCGCACGTGATCACGATGCCAGTCCGGCCTCGCCGTGTCACCCCGAGTGGATAGTCTGCACCCGTGACGACTGCCGTACCGAAGCCGCCGACCATCGACCATGCGAACCTGGCAGAGGGTTTCCTCGGCGACATCGGTCCTGAGGAGTTCCTCGAAGGATTCGACTTCACCGAACTCGACCTCGCCGAGGTGGATGCGAGAGGCTCGACGTTCCTCGACTCAGCGCTCACCCGGGTGACCTTCGGCGACGCGGAGGTGCACGCCGACTTCACGGGCGTGCGACTCTCCGGCGTCCGCCTCGTCGACTCCCGTGCCGACACCCTGACGATGCCGCGAGCGAATGTCCTCCACACACAGATCAGTGGTTGCCGGATCGGGGCCGGCGTGTGCTTCGACAGTGTGTGGGAGAAGGTCGTCATCGAGAACTGCCGGATCTCCTACCTCAATCTCCGCTCGGCGAAGCTCACCGATGTCGAGTTCCGCGGATGCACGATCGACGAACTCGACCTCGGCGCGGGTACGGCCAAGCGCGTCGCGTTCCCGGAGACGACGATCGCCGACCTCCAGTTCGAAGGGGCAAACCTCGGCAGCGTCGACCTGCGCGGACTCGCGCCTCGGCGGATCTCCGGCATCCACTCGCTCAAGGGCGCGACGATCGACGAACAGCAGCTCATGGTCTTCGCCGACCTCTTCGCCCGCGAACTCGGGATCACCGTCGAATAGGAGGATGGGACGATAACTGGCGGCCGCCTCGGCGAGGGACTGGACGACGGACAGGAACGACCTACCGGTCGCGCAGCTCCTCGATGAGGACGCGGACGTTCTCCGTGTAGTCGATGGGGGAGACGATGACCTGGACGCCGCCCTCGGTGAACGCGTCCTCGAACGCGTCGTGGAGGTCGTCGATGTCCTCGACGCGCCGACCCTTCGCCCCGTACGACTCGGCGTAGGCGACGAAATCGGGATTGCCGAACGTCATCCCATAGTCCGGCAGACCGTCGACGGCCTGCTTCCACCGGATCATCCCGTACGCGTTGTCCTCGAGGATGAGCACGACGAGGTCGAGGCCGAGGCGCACCGCGGTCTCCATCTCCTGACTGTTCATCATGAACCCGCCGTCGCCGCAGATTGCCATGACCCGGCACTCGGGATGCGTGAGCTTCGCCCCGATCGCCGAGGGCAGACCCGCCCCCATCGTCGCCAGCGCATTGTCGAGCAGCACGGTGTTCGCCCTGGTGGTGCGGTAATTGCGGGCGAACCAGATCTTGTACATCCCGTTGTCGAGCGCGAGGATCCCATCGACGGGCATGACCCGGCGGACCTCATGGACGATCCGCTGCGGTGTGAACCGCTCCTCGAGCGAACCCTCCTCGATCTTCGCAAGGATCTCCTCCCGCATCGGCAGCAGCGCCCCGGCGTTGGGGACCTGCCCTTCGAGCATGTCGCCGAGGCGCATGAGCGTGGGCCCGAGATCGCCGACCGCCTCGTACTGGGGGAAGTAGACCTGCTCGACGACTGCGGGCCGGAACCCGAGGTGGACGACGGTGGGTCCGTGCTCGCTCATCGTGAACGGCGGCTTCTCCGTCGTGTCATGGCCGATCGTGACGATGACATCGGCCTGTTCGATCGCGTCATGGACGTAGTCGCGCTCCGTCAGCGCCGCCGTGCCCATATAGAGGCCGGTCGAGCCCGACACCGTGCCCTTGCCCATCTGGGTGGTGACATAGGGGATGCCGACGCGGGGGACGAACTCGGCCAGCGGCCAACTGCAGTCTGCCCGGGAGGCGTCGGCGCCGAGCACGAGCAGCGGTCGCTTCGCGTTGCGGATGACCTCGGCCGCGGCGATGAGCGAATCGTTCGACGGGGTGGGCCGCTGGATCGGGTGCGGAGGAATGAGGTCGTAGTGGGCGACGAGAGAGCCGGCGACATCCTCGGGGAGTTCGAGATGGACAGGACCGGGACGTTCGTCGACGGCGACACGGAAAGCTTCGCGGACCATGGTGGGGATCATCCGCGGCGACATGATCTGGTGCGTCGACTTCGTCAGCGGGCCCATCGCGGCGACGGTGTTGACGATCTGGAAGCGGGCCTGCTCGGCGGAGAGGATGCCCTTCTGCCCGGTGATCATCACCATCGGCATCCCACCCAGCTGCGCGTACGCAGCCCCGGTCGCGAGGTTGAGGGCACCGGGGCCCAGCGTCGTCAGACACACTCCCGGGCGTCCCGTGAGGCGACCGTACGTGGCGGCCATGAACGCGGCGGCCTGCTCGTGTCGGGTGATGACGAGTTCGATGCTCGACCGTCTCAGGGAGTCGAGGAAGTCGAGGTTCTCCTCGCCCGGGATCCCGAAGATCCGTTCGACGCCCTCGTTCTCGAGGGCACGGACCATGACATCGGACGCTTTGACTGGGGCAACGCTCTCATTCGTCGTCATTCTCCGACAGTAACCCCTGTGGCCGTTCGAGGCACTGACTTCTCGGTCACAGGACGACCGCCCGACCCGGTTAAGCAGAGGCGATAGACTGATCTGCGGCAGAGAGGCGTTCGCCTGACCAGACGAATGCCGTGATCACAGCAGCCGACGAAGGACATCGATGACAGATCAGCTCGACCCCTTGGACGAGACAGCCGTGCAGGCTGCCGTGGACACGGCACTGACCGCATTCGCGGACGCCGCGACCCTTGAGGACCTCAAGACGGCGAAGATCGACTTCATGGGCGACAAGGCCCCGCTGGCGCTGGCGAACCGGGCGATCGGCAGCCTCGACAAGGCCGACAAGGCCGCCGCCGGCAAGATCGTCGGCAAGGCCCGCGGTCTGGTGAAGAAGGCCCACGACGACCGTCTGGCCGAACTCGAAGCCGAACGCGATGCCGCCGTCCTCGTCGAGGAGTCCATCGACGTCACCCTGCCCAGCGACCGGCGCGGCCTCGGCGCTCGCCACCCGCTCGCCCTCATCCAGGAACAGGCTGCGGACTACTTCATCGGCCTCGGCTGGGAGGTCGCCGAGGGCCCGGAGATCGAAGCCGAATGGCTCAACTTCGATGCGCTGAACTTCGGCCCCGACCATCCGGCCCGGCAGATGCAGGACACGTTCTTCGTCGATCCGCCCGAAGCCGGCCTCGTCCTGCGCACCCACACCTCACCTGTACAGTCGCGGTCCCTGCTCGAACGCGGCGTGCCCCTCTACGTCGTGTGCCCCGGCAAGACGTTCCGCACCGACGAGCTCGACGCCACCCACACCCCGGTCTTCCACCAGATCGAAGGCATCGCCATCGACAAGGGCCTGACCATGGCGAATCTCCAGGGCACCCTCGACGGGTTCGCCCGCGAGATGTTCGGCCCCGAGTCGCGGACCCGTCTGCGCCCCAGCTTCTTCCCGTTCACCGAACCGAGCGCGGAGATGGACTTTTGGTTCCCCAACAAGGTCGGCGGGCCGGGCTGGATCGAATGGGGCGGCTGCGGCATGGTCCATCCCAATGTGCTCCGCGCCGCCGGCATCGACCCCGAGGTCTACCAGGGCTTCGCCTTCGGCATGGGCATCGAGCGCACGCTCATGCTCCGCGAGGGCATCAATGACATGCACGACATGGTCGAAGGCGATGTGCGCTTCTCGGCCCGTTTCGGAATGAAGGCTTGATACATGCGCGTCCCACTCTCCTGGCTGGCTGACTACGTCGACTACCCGGCCGACACCGACCCGCACGCCCTCGCCGCGCAGTTCGCCGCGATCGGACTCGAAGAGGAGGACTTCTTCGGCGCCGAGGTGTCCGGACCCCTCGTCGTCGGCCGTGTCCTCGACCTCGTCAAGGAAGAGCACAAGAACGGTAAGACGGTGAACTGGTGCCGTGTCGACGTCGGACCCGAGCACAACGAGGCCGCCGACGACCCGAAGGACCCTCAGCCCGGTGAGGAGCGTCCGAGCCGCGGCATCATCTGCGGTGCCCACAACTTCGCACCCGGCGACCTCGTCGTCGTGTGTCTGCCCGGCGCCGTCCTGCCCGGTGACTTCCACATCGCCGCCCGCAAGACCTACGGTCACACTTCGGACGGGATGATCTGCTCGACCGCTGAGCTCGGCCTCGGCGACGATCACGGCGGCATCATCGTGCTCACCGACTTCGGTCTCACCGGCGAGCCCGGTGACGACGCGATCGCCCTCCTCGGCCTCGACGACGTCACCCTCGATGTCAACGTCACCCCCGACCGCGGCTACCAGCTCTCGATGCGCGGCATCGCCCGTGAGTACGCTCAGATGAAGGGCCAGACGTTCACCGACTTCGGCAGCCCCGCAGTCGCCGAGGTGAACGCCCCCACCGCTGACGGCTTCCCTGTCGCCATCGACGACGTCCGTCCCATCGACGACGTGCCCGGCTGCGACGTCTTCACGGCACTCCAGGTCACCGGCATCGACCCGACCAGAGCGACCCCGTACTGGATGCGCCACCGCCTCCTCGAGGCGGGCATGCGCCCGATCAGCCTCACCGTCGACATCACGAACTACGTCATGCTCGAACTCGGGCAGCCGCTGCACGCCTACGACACGGCGCTGCTCGGTGAGGAGATCGTCGTCCGTCGCGCCGAGGCGGGGGAGACGTTCACGACTCTCGACGACGTCGAGCGCACCCTCGACGCCGAGGACCTCCTCATCACCGACCGCAGTGCGGACGGGTCGTCGAAGATCATCGGCCTCGCCGGAGTCATGGGTGGTGCCGCCGTCGAGGTGAGCGACCAGACGACCGACGTCGTCATCGAGGCAGCCCACTTCGACCCGATCTCGATCGCGCGCACCTCGCGCCGGCACAAGCTCTCCTCGGAGGCCTCCCGTCGCTTCGAACGCGGTGTCGACCCGACGCTCGGACCGGTCGCGGCCAGGCGCTGCGCGGATCTCCTCGTCGACCTCGCGGGCGGCACGCTCAGTGCTGCGACCACGCAGATCGGTGAGGCTCCCGCCCCGACGGTCATCGACCTCGCCGTGGATCGGGTGTCCTCGGTCGTCGGTGTCGACTACACCCCCGCCGAGGTGGTGTCCCTCCTCGAGGGCATCGGCGCCGACGTCGACGACCTCGGTGTTGGGGTCCTGCGTGTCACGGTGCCGAGCTGGCGTCCCGATCTCACCGCGGACATCGACCTCGTCGAGGAGGTCGCCCGCACCGACGGCTACGACCGGATTCCCTCGATCCAGCCGGCCGCCCGTGCCGGCTCCGGACTCACCGAAGCGCAGCGGGCCCGGCGTCGGATCTCGAACCTGCTCACCGCGGACGGGTTCACGGAGGTCTACAGCTACCCGTTCACCTCGGCGAAGCGCGATGACGACCTGCGGCTCGAGTCCGACGATCCGCGCCGCCAGCACATCCGGCTCGCGAACCCGATGTCCGAGGATCTGCCGCTCATGCGCACGACCCTGCTCTCGACGCTGCTCGATGTTGCGGTGCGCAACTTCGGCCGCGGAGCCAAGGACGTCGCGCTCTTCGAGGCCGGGCTCGTCTCGACCGCGGTGGGTCTGCCGGGCAAGCCGGGACCGCGGTTCCTGCCGGGCTACCATCCCACCGAGGCTGAGCTCGAGGAGATCTACGCCTCGGTGCCGGCTCAGCCGTACCATTTCGCCGGTGTCGTCGCCGGTCACGTCGAGTTCCCTGGGCTCTGGGGCAAGGGCCGTCGCGCGGAAGCGACCGACGTCATCGACATCGTCCGCCGGATCGCTGCGATCAGCGGTGTCGGAGTGAGCGTCGCAGCCGAACGGGGTGCTCCGTGGCATCCGGGTCGGGCGGCGACGTTCACGCTTGCTGACGGTGAGGTGCTCGGTTCCGCCGGTGAGCTGCACCCGAAGGTGTGCGAGAACCTCGGACTGCCGGCCCGTACGGTCGCCTTCGAGATCGACCTCGACGCCCTGCTCGCGCAGACTGACCTGCGGACCTGGGACGGCGCGCTGTCGACGTACCCGGTGTCCCGTCAGGATGTCGCGCTCGTCGTCGATGAGGATCTGCCTGCGCAGACGCTCGAGGCGACGCTCGTCGAGGGAGCGGGTGCGGATCTCGAGGGCATTGAGATCTTCGACCTCTACACCGGCGACCAGCTGCCCGAGGGCAAGAAGTCGCTCGCGTTCCGTCTGACCTTCCGGGCGTCGGATCGCACGCTCAAGGCCGATGAGGCCTCGGCGATGCGTGAGGCGGCGACGGCCTTGGCCGCCGAACGCCACGGAGCGGTCGTCCGAGGCTGAACCGTCCGCGTGCCGGTCGACCTGTAGGGTCGGCCGGCTGACCTGTCCGATCGACCGCTGACCCTGAGGAGTCCCGACCATGAGTGAGAAGCTTCCCTACGGCACGCACCTGCCTGCCGGTGACGGCGCCGCTGAGGCGACCGCGGTCCCGGCGGAGACGATCGCGCTCATCACCGGTGGGGCTCGCGGCATCGGCCGGCACCTCGCCGAGGCGTTCTCCCGTGCCAGTTATCGGGTCGTCGTCACCGCGACTTCGGCGATCAAAGCACGGGAGGCCGCAGCGGAGATCGCCGGGGCGACTGGCGGGAAGGCGACCGGGCTCGGGCTCACAGTCGACGATGCGGGTTCGGTGGCCGAGCTCAAGGCCGCGGTCACCGGGCTGGAGGCGGAGACCGGACAGCGGCTGCAGGTGCTCGTCAACAATGCCGGGCGAATCGAGTCGACGGAGGGGCCGCTGTGGGACGCCGACCCGGAGAGCCTCGCGGGGGTCGTCGGGGCGAACGTCCTCGGTGTCGCGCTCATGGTCAACGCGTTCGCGCCCGTCCTCATCGCCGCCGCCGAGGCGACCGGGCGTCCCAGCCGCATCATCGACCTCAACTCGGGGTCGGGGGCGACGGGGACGCCGGCGTACGCGGTGTATTCAGCGTCGAAGGCGTCGCTTTTCCGGATCGCCGATTCCGTCGTCCACTTCGGACACGATCGGGGTCTGCGGATCTTCGAGATGGCGCCCGGCGTCGTCGAGACCGCAATGACGAAGTCGATGCCCGTCCACGACTTCCGCACCGAGGGCGACTGGACGACACCGGAGCAGGTCACGGGTTTGGCCTTGGCTTTGGCGTCGGGTTCGCTCGATGCGTTCACCGGCCGGTACATCCGTGCCGGTGCCGACACCGAGGAGTCCCTCCGCGCCGAGGCGGCGGCAGGATTGTCGGACTCGACCCGTCGGCTCGTCCTCGGCTGACTTGGCTCCACCCGTGACCGCAGAGACCGCAGTGACTGCAGTGCCCGCGTCGACCGGAGTGACCGCATCGACCGCATCGACCGTGCCGCAGCCGGCTTCGCGGGGAGAATCTCAGCAACCCTCCGGTCGCTCAGCAACCCCGCGCCAGGTTGCCCAGCGTCCGGAAGGTAGCTCGAATCCGGTGCGCACGCTGCTCATCGACAACGCTGACTCGTTCACGTTCAACCTCTTCCATCTCCTCGCCGAGGTGAACGGCTGTGAGCCGGTCGTGGTGCCAAATGATTGGGCTGAGTATTCGCTGGCGGCTCTCGACGAGTTCGACAATGTCGTCATCTCTCCAGGACCAGGGACTCCTGTCGAGCCGGAGGACTTCGGGATCTGTGCGGATGTCATCGCGCATGCGGAGATTCCAGTGCTTGGTGTGTGTCTCGGGCATCAGGGGATCGCGTACGTCCACGGCGGGGCGATCGCGCACGCACCTGAGCCTCGGCACGGTCGGGTCTCGGAGATTTCGCATTCGGGGTCGGATCTTTTCGAGGGGCTGCCGTCGCCGTTCGTGGCCGCGCGGTATCACTCGTTGGCTGTTGCCGAGCTGCCGTCGAGCCTAGAGCCGACTGCGTGGTCGGACGACGGTATGCTCATGGGTCTCGCCCATACGACGTTGCCGCAATGGGGTGTGCAGTTCCATCCGGAGTCGATCGCGACGGAGCATGCGGCCGAGTTGCTGCGGAACTTCCGGCGGATGACGGAGGAATGGTGGGCTGGACAGGATTCGCCGCGCACCAGTAGACGCACCAGTAGACAGAGCCTGTCGCATGATTTTCGTCCGTCCTCCGGAGAGCGCTTCGTTCGCAACGAAGAAGTCGAGGACGTTGCTGGCGGCGTCGGCGACTCGGCAGTCCATGAGCAGCGGACGGTGACATTGCACGCGCGAGAACTGCCATTGAGGGTCTCATCCTCCGACGTCTTCACCGCACTGTTCGCCGATGAACCTGAGGCGGTGTGGCTCGACGGCAACATGCCGGGGCATCCGGATTCGCGGTTCTCGATCATGGGTGCGCCGACCGGACCTCTCAGTCGAGTGGTTACAGCAGACGTCCCCGCGGGGACGGTTGAGGTGAGGTCAACCGACGAGACGGAGACTCTTCACTCCGGGTTCTTTGATTGGCTCAACGCTGACCTCCAAGCGACTGAGCTGGTGCAATCGCCGGAAGTTGCCGAGCTGCCATTCGCTTTCCGACTCGGATGGGTCGGCTATCTCGGGTACGAGCTCAAAGCCGAGGTCGGTTCGCCGGGGAAGCACGCGTCCGAGCACCCGGATGCGCTGATGATGTTCTTGGACAGGGCTCTCGTCGTCGATCATGAAGAAGGGAGTGTCTACCTCCTGGCTCTCAGTAGCGAAGGCGTGACTGAGGATGACTGTGGAGCGTGGCTCGACGAGACCACTCGCCGGGTCGATGCGATCGAGTTAGATCTGGACACGGCTAAGCCAGACTCCATGGCGGCAGGACCAGCAGTACGCAGCCGTGAATCGGAAACGCTGACGGACTTTCCTCCGGAGCTGCAAGCACGGCATTCGCGAACTGAGTATCTCGACCTCATTGCGGAAGCACAGCGACTCATCAATGACGGTGAGACGTACGAAGTATGTCTGACAAACATGATCGAAATGCCGTGGACTCGAGACGTGTTAGAGACATACGGGGATTTGAGACGAGACAACCCCACACCGTTCGGAGCATTCCTCAAGTCGCCCAAGGTGAACGTGCTCAGTACGTCGCCGGAGCGGTTTGTGCGGATCTCAGCGAATGGAGTAGCTGAGTCGAAGCCGATCAAGGGAACGCGACCGCGGGGGAGTACCACCGAGGAAGACGAAGCACTGAAGGCTGACCTGCATTCGTCGGTGAAGGATCGGTCGGAGAATCTCATGATCGTCGATCTGGTTCGTCACGATCTCGGCGTGACAGCCGAAGTCGGCTCGGTCGAGGTCGCAAAGCTCTTCGATGTCGAGACGTACGCGACGGTCCATCAGCTCGTCTCGACGGTTCGCTCTCAGTTGCGGGAAACGGCCACGCCAGTTGGATGCATCCGAGCAGCATTCCCACCAGGCTCAATGACCGGCGCGCCCAAGCACCGCACAATGTCGATCATCGACGACCTCGAACAGGGTCCCCGCGGTGTCTACAGCGGAGCAATCGGCTTCTTCTCTCTCGACGGTGCCGTAGACGTCAGCGTCCTCATCCGGACTGCGGTACTCTTCGGAGACTCGTTATCGTATGGAGCAGGAGGTGCCATCGTTGCATTGTCGAATTCCCTCGAAGAGTGTGAAGAAGTAGAGATAAAGGTCCGGCCACTGCATCTGGCAGCTAGACAGGCAGGCAACAAATCGGTGGAGCCGCAAGTACGCGGCCAGCGTGATACCGAGCTGGTTCCAACATTGGTCTCTCACACAGAAGATTGAGAGAGCTCGAGCGAAAATTTACCGGATCGACGAGCTGCGGTGTGGTTAGAATAGACCGTCCTAGACACTGTCCCGAAGGGGGCGAGATGAACAGCACCGAAGATCGGCAAGGGGAGCGCAACCTATCCGGGAACTCCTCTGCAGTTGGATGGAACCTCGTGGGGTCCGTTGAACAACAATCAAATCAGCTATCCCATATTGTGTCAGACCATTATCAGGACGAGCAGGTCACCAACCTGCTCAACGAGTACAGGGGCCGTCGGAGACGGCAATTATTGTGGTTGTATGCAATAGTTTTGATTCTATTTATCGGTATAATATTGCTAATATTGTTCGTTTGGATAATCGCTCCAAATAAATTTGCAGACGATAATGAAGACTGGTCCATTTTAATTTCAGTAATGTTGGGCATTTATGGTGTGCTATTTTCACTCTATGTCTGGCAGACTAGTCGAAACTTAAAGTTAGAGAGAAAAATCGACAAGCTCGCTGAGCATAGGAATTTCCGGACTGGAGGTATGCTATTCCGGCACGGCGCTGACGGAAGCATACATGTCGTGAATGAAAGACGAGACGTTTGATGGATGCTTCGCGACAAAACTCCGATGTCGATGAGGGGTCAATTCCGATTGAAAATTCCAATTCTGAAATTGAATTGGAAGAGGTCGATGAAGGGGATTACGCATTCATTGAAGAGGCTTTTAAATTACGGACTGAGATTGAGTTGCGATCGAAGGGCCGATTAAAGGTCACTCCGGAAGTCGTTGCTGAAATATCATCCATCCGCGAAAGTTTGAAAAAGGAGATCATTCGATTAGCAATCTTGCGTTCGCGAACTCACAAGAAGGATGCGTATTTACTTAAGGAGGATGTCGAATGGGCTCATAAGCACCTGGTGACTGGTGGAAGTAGCTCTCTGCTTTCTGTCTTCACTACTACTGGCGGAGGTCTCTTAGTCGGTGCAGGACTGCCTTTGCTGGTGAAAGCTGCTACCGCCGCTAACGGCATGGGCATTAGCCCCGCCGAGGTCGGGTGGGGTACAGTGTTGACGATTCTGGGACTGGTATTCCTTGGGTTTGGCTTTATTACGGCGGCTAGAAGAGCGTCTTAACTTTCGGGCCAAGCGATTGTCTTAAAAGTTTGTAGTTATAAACTCGACGTAAATGAACTTAGCTGACCGTTTATTGATCATTCTTAAATTTAGTATGGGAATGAACGGTGATTCTTGAGGGAGATATCTGACCAGTTTGCCTAAGATCGTCTACTATGCCTAAGATCGTCTACGAAAGCACCTTGCGGCTGGTGCGACTAGCGAACGACAAAGGGAACATCAAAACTGCGTATCCAATCACAACTGACGCCACAGTTCCCATGATCGAAATAGCAAACAGGTTCTGATCAATGACATTCTGCGCGTATCAAGATAGTCCTGCGTCGAGTTGCTGGCCGCGCAACTCCGCGAAAATTCTGGACCGCTTGGTAAAGATTCCCCACGCGATCACGCCTGCGAGGGTCGCGCCGAAGGATCTAGTGATTTTGAGGAATAGATCCCACCTTTCGGCTCGATCGGTCGTCGCCAGATACAACGCGACTGCAGCCGATGCTGCTCCGACCACGATGATGTCGAAATGCGAGAAATCTCCACTTGAACGCGGCTTCCCGCCTCGCGGCGGGAAGTAGCGATCGCGGATGTCGACAGTGTACACTCGCCGAGATCGAGTTGAGGCTCGAAGAAATCGTTGACTGTGCGGCGGCAAAGATCGCCGCAACGAGCAGACCTAAGATCCCGGCGGGAAGCACGTTGACCGCGAAGTACGGCACAATCGGCGATTTGTTGAAGCCGACCGGAAACGCATCAGCGTACTGGTAGTAACTGTAGAGCACGGTGGCGATGGGCTGTGTCAAGTTTCGTAGACGATCTCTTTGTGGATCAGGCGGCGATCGCGGCCTGAAGGGTGTAGTCGGCGCGCGCT